>NZ_JASJVE010000008.1:0-229882 GCF_036346185.1 Pseudomonas sp. 10C3
ACTAATTGCCCGTGAGGCTTGACCATATAACACCCAAGCAATTTGCGTCGAAAGAGCAGATTGCGGTGTGTGAAGACGACACAAACCGAAAATTGGCAACAACCCACAGATCTATCACATCCCCATTAGTTGGCCCGTTGCGCGCAAGCACGACGATCCGGCAGCCGAATTTCTTGACGACCATAGAGCATTGGAACCACCTGATCCCATCCCGAACTCAGCAGTGAAACGATGCATCGCCGATGGTAGTGTGGGGTTTCCCCATGTGAGAGTAGGTCATCGTCAAGATTGAATTCCGAAACCCCTGTTTGCTTACGCAAACAGGGGTTTTGTTTGTGTGCGAGGAAAATAGGGCTCAAGAGTTGCGTGCGACGACTATAGCGCTCTGTTGCCAAGTTGAGCGGAGAGCCGCCTTAGTCCAGATCTCGGCGGATGGCGTCCAGGCGTTCGTCGAGTAATGGGGTGAGCAGGGCGTAGCACTCCGCAGGGGCGATGGACACGATTCGAGTATCAATAAGGCAGTGCTGCAACTGATCGAGAGCGCTATGCAGCGAGCGGGGGGCATGCCTGAGTAAGCGTTCGTGCAGGTATTGCAACTGGATAAGCATTTCCAAAGGGCAGGTTCGATGGGCGGCTGCGCGTACTGACAGACCCCGCAGCCGGCCAAGATCTTCCAGTTCCCAGCAGCGTTCGGCGATACTTGGGGGCTGCAGATTGAGCGCGCAACGGTGTAGCTCAAGGTGCTGGATAGTGGCCAGCAGGTCTTGCAGCAAACGGCAATGGCCATCGAAATCTGCGGGGGCACGGCGTAACGCTTGCCAGTTCTGCCGCTGTTCAGCATAGGGCCATTCCTTCCAGCGGTGGTCGAGCGAGGCGCCCAGCGTTTGGCAACGCTGCCGTGCTTCGCTGGTAGTTTGTCCGCCGAGACCGCGATGCTGCTGCAGGCCTTGCAGCAGGTCAATGCCCTGCAATAATGCCCGCCGCAGTGCTGGGTCGCCCTGCGGCGGCTGGATAGAATCGAATGCCACGGCGGCTTGTGGGTTCATGTTCGGTTTCCGGCGGTGAGCTGGTTGAGATAGCGGGTCAGGTCGTGCAGCGCATGAGTCTGTGTGCTCTGCACCTGCACGGCCCCATTGACCTGTTGCAGCTGTTCGCTGAGAGCATGATTGGCTTGTTGGTGTTCGCTGAGCGCCTGTTGCATGGCGCCGAGTTGTTGCAGATTGGTCTGGCTTCGTTGAGCGAGGTCTTCGAGGTTGGTGGCGAGGTGCTCACTCTGCCGGTTGCCGGCTTCCAACAAATGGCGGTGTTCTTTGACCTCGCCATCTACCTGGCGCACAGCCATGGCGATCGCTGTCGCGACCTTGGTGATTTCGTGGGTCGCTTGGTCGGTAGCCTGGGCCAGACTGCGGACTTCATCGGCTACTACGGCGAAACCACGGCCATGCTCGCCTGCGCGGGCGGCCTCTATGGATGCATTGAGTGCCAGCAACTGGGTCTGTTTGGCCAGCGCCTGGATGCTATTCACCGTTTTTTCGACTGCGGCCGTTCGCTGCAGCAAAGCTTCCACAGCCTGCGCGGTATTGCCCAGGCTGTGCTGGATGGCGAGCATGCTTCCGCCTACGGCGCGAGCCTCCAGACAGCCGGCGTCACTTCGGGCGTGGGCGTCGGCGAAGGCCGCCAATGCATCCTGGGCCAAGGCGTCGATGCTGTGCAGGGTCTGGTCGATCTGCTCGCTGGCAGCGGCGATCATGGCGATCCGTTGGCTCTGCTCCTCACCTTGGTCGCTGGTCTGCTGGGCCATCTGTTCCAAGGCGCGGCTGGCGAACTGCACTTCGCTACGCATGCGTTCGCTGTTGCGTAGCGAAGTGCTTGTGGTCACCAGCAGCGTCGCGAGGTCGGCATTCCGGGAGCTGCGCAGTAGTCGTGCCAGTTCGGTGTTCCAGAATGTCTGTAGATGGCGTTGATCGCGCTCGCGCAATTGCCAGGCACAGCCTAGGTAGAGAACTCCAGGGATGAGGGTCAGTGCGCTGGCAGGCTGTTCGGCTAGTGCGAGACCACAGGCGCCGAGGGCCAATCCGAGCGGTAACCAGAGGTTGATCCCGCTGCGTTCCAGTAGGGCTATGCCCGGTTTGAACAATGCTTTGCCGAATGACGTGCCAGTAGGACGGCACTTGCCTGCGCCCCTGTGCAGCGTTGCGGTGGCATGGCCCATTGGGAGGACTCCTTGAGCAGGCATGAGGATTTCCTTTTGAACCAGTGTGAACGCAAAAACGGCGCACGCTCACTTTCCGCAATGCGGAGGTGAGCGGACGCCGTTGCCCGTAATAGTTGTGAAACCATCGTCGTTGATGGCTCAAGTGTGATCAGATCAAGCAAGTTGCTTGCCAGTCTTTGCCGTCGGCCGCAAGGAAACGTGTCAACCACGCAGTGAGAAGGGTGACTCTGTTCGATTGATATCGATGAACGATTGGCCTAGCACGGAACACGCTTGTTGGAAAACGCTGGTTAAGGATAGGAACTGGCTGACCTGTTTTCTCCTCAGGCTTTATTTCGATGTTTACGGCGAAGGCGGAAGAGGCGATCAACGCACCAGTCGTGGGAATTGCTGAGCCACAATGCTCTGTGATGGTTCGAATGACACATGATCGGGTTTTGGTGAGCTGCTTTCCGGTTTAAACGCAGAGGGGGGTCTTGCCCTCATTGATCTCGCGAATAGACTGTTTCCGACCAACGGCGAAAGTTGGGCGTGGTATTAAAGACTAAGGCATATAGCCATCTATATACTCAAAATCTCGCTTTTTTTGGCCTTGTCGATGAAGCACTTCTACCCACTTCTGCTCGTCCTTCTCTCCATCCTGGTCCCGACCCTGGCACAGGCTGGCGTTCAAACGCTACGTCTGCTTGCTTGGCCCGGCTATGCCGACAGCGACCTGGTCGCGGAGTTTGAGGCGCGTTACAAAGTGAAGGTCGAAGTCACTCTGGTTGGCAGCGACGAAGTGCTGCGTAGCAAGCTGGCGGAAAATCAGGGTGGCAACTACGACTTGATCGCTGCCAACACTGCGGAAGTCGAGTACTACATAGGTCAGCAACTGCTACAGCCATTGCAACCTGCGCGTATAACTAACACCTCGCGCCAACTCTTGCGCTTTCGCGACTACTCGAAGATCCCCGGGATCATGGCCGGCGGCAGCGTCTACGCGATCCCCTACACCTATTCGGACATGGGGCTGATCTATGACCGACAGCAGTTCAGTCAGCCGCCGCAGTCGATCACCAGTATGTGGGACCCCAAATTCCAAGGCCGTGTATTGGCGTTCAACACCAGCAGCCATAACTTCTCTCTGGCTAACCTGGCGCGCGGTGGCGACCCGTTCCACATCGCCGCCGCTGACTTCCCTTTGGTCACTGATCAGTTGATCGCTCTGCGCCGCAACGTGCTGACCTTCTATTCTCTACCGGAGGAAGCTGCCGAACTGTTCCGTGAGCACTCGGTGGCTCTACTATTTGCCAACTATGGCCGGCAGCAGCTCAAGCAGTTGCAGGACGCTGGCGCCGATGTCGGTTACGTGATTCCGCGAGAAGGTGCTTTGGCTTGGCTCGACTGTTGGGCGATCAGTCGCAACGCGCGCGATCCAGTGTTGGCCGAAGCCTGGATCAACTTCACCCTCGAGCCCCATGTCAGTCGCGCCTTGAGCGAGCGTCAGGGCTTGTCCAATACCTTGGTGGAGCCGGTTGGTATGGACCCGTCGGCACAACTGATCTGGCTGCGTCCTGTCGAGGATGATGCACATCGTACTGCGCTATGGCAGCGCATCATGTCCGGCGACCGGCCGCCCCTGCAGGAGGCGCGATGAGGTTCAGTATCGCCCTCAAACTCGGGTGCCTGATGGCTCTGTTCGGCATCCTGCCCACCGGTCTGGCCGGATATTATTCCTACATCAGTAGTCGCGACATTCTGCTCAAGGCCGCAGAACGTGACCTGCTCACTTCCGCCCAGGTGCTCGGACGCAACTTGCACGGCAACCTAGACGACATCGGTCTCGATGCGCAACTGCTGGCCAACGGCCCCGAGGTACGCGAGCTTTCGGACGCCGGTAGCCAGAGTACGCGTTTACATGCGCAAGATAACCTTGCCGAGTTGTTCCGCGCGATGTTGCAAGTGCACCCAGACTATATGCAGGTTCGCCTGATCAGCGCTGTCGACCATGGCCTCGAACTGGTGCGGGTGGATCGCGACGGTGAGCGCTTGTTACGCGTCAGCGGTGCCGATCTGCAGGAGAAGGCCCATTACGCTTACGTGTTCGACACCTTGCGCTTGGCGCCCGGTGAAACACGCTTGTCCCCGATAGTGATCAATCATGAGCAGGGCGCTCACTCCGGGTTGGGCAAGCCGACCCTGCACGTGTCCACACCCGTGGCTGACGCCAGCGGTAAAGTATTCGCCCTGATGGTGATCAACGTCGACCTCGACCAGCTCTTTAGCCAATTGCAGGGAGATTTGCCCGCGCAATACCAAGTGTATCTGAGCAATCGCTGGGGCGACCTGCTGGTCCACCCAGACCACCAACGCACTTTCGGATTTGACCAGGGACGTCGTCTGTTCATCCAGGACGAGTTCCCGGAAGTCGCCAGACTGCTGGGTGAGAGGCATAAGGACCACGTAATCAGTCGTAGCGTCGCGCAGGAGCAGCAAGATGGGCTGGTTGCAGCGTTTGTACGAATCTCAAACAATGCGCAGACCTCAGAACCTTTCATCGTCCTCGGCCTCGGCCAGTCACAAAGCCTCGTACTCGCCGAGGCCTCGCGTGTAGGCCAGAAGATCGTCCAGATTGTTCTGCTGTTCAGTCTGCTGGCCCTGCTCACGGCGATCATCACCTCGCGTGCGGTCATCCGGCCGCTGAAAAGCATGACCCGAGCCGTGCAGCTATTTTCCCGTGAACGCAAGATCAGCGAGCTGCCCTCGCGTCAGGACGAATTGGGCCAGTTGGCCCAGAGTTTTCGCGAAATGGAGGAAGAAATCCTCAGCCAACTGGACGACCTCACGCACAGCCGCACGGCCTTCGAACACCTGTCTCGACATGATCCGCTGACCGGTCTGCCGAACCGTCGGGTGTTCTTTGATCGCCTTGAGTGTGCCTTGATCAATTCACAGAGTAGCGGCAAGCACTTGGCGGTGCTGTTTGTCGATCTCGATCACTTCAAGAGCATCAACGACCGGTACGGCCACAGCCTCGGTGACCATGTGCTCAAGGCGGTGGCCAACCTGCTACGTTCTGCCACCTGCGAAAACGATTCGGTGGCACGTTTGGGGGGGGATGAATTCGTCATCTTCTTCGAGGCGGTTGAGGATACCCAGCATATTGTCACCATCCTGGAGAAGCTGCATAACCGCTTCCAGCTTCCCCTGTTCATTGATGGTCATGAAGTGAGAATCAATGCAAGCATGGGTGTCAGCATGTTCCCACGTGATGGCAACGATATCGAAGCCTTGGTCCAGCACGCGGACCATGCGATGTACGCAGCCAAGAAGTCGGGTCGCAACACCTACTCATTCGACCTCTCGGACGCGGGGGAAAACCGCTGCGAGTCGCCCTCCTGATTAAGCATCGCTGATCACTGCGGCAGGAACAATTTTGCCATTATCAATGTCCTTGGGCGATCAAACAAATGCCTCGGCCATTGACCGTGGATACTATTTAATCCAACTCTTTAAGCACTCTCCAGAGGGGCGGGTCAGAGAAAACTTCTCACGGTAAAGAGTGTTCGTTGCGTTTAGTGTATTAAGACAAAAAATTCCTATAAGTCACTCACTGTAATCAGGTGACAAACATGCATAATTTTTTCTGCCCTATTTGTCGTCTGATTACGGTCCTTGTCCACGCATGACTCCGAGTTCTGCTTGACTGTCTTGCACAGAAAGAGCGACATGGCTCTTGGGCAATTTATGGCGTTATGGGTATCGTGTTCATAGTCTTCTTCTTGCCGATTTCTACCAGTATTGATTTCCTGTTTTGGGTCGATAGGAGACTATCTTTCTGCTGTCCGAATTGACCAAAAATCCGGTTGCCGCTGAAGCTCTTATAGCGTTCGCCCGAGCGTCTGGAAACGCTTGGATCAAGGCCATTGCGATGCGGCAAGCAAGAAGGATAGCATTGCTATGTAAAGTCGCTTGATGACCTATTACGCTTAGCTATTATGTGCGCGCCGAAATGGGCAGCGAAGCTCAATCCGTCCTTGCATTGGTATTTGCTTTTGGGCTCCTACTCTTTACTTCCCATGACAGGAATCTCGATGCTGGCGTACAACCAAAAAAAGTTTCTTATCGTCGATGATTTCTCCGATTTTCGCAGTTCGGTCAGGTCCATGTTGCGCGAACTGGGCGTTGTGGAAGTAGACACCGCCGATACGGGTGAGCAGGCGCTACTCATGTGCGCGCAGAAACGCTACGACTTTATCCTGCATGATTTCAATTTCGGTGACGGTAAGAAAAATGGTCAGCAGGTGCTTGAAGACCTGATGACCGATAAGCTGATAAGCCATGAAGGTGTTTTCGTCATGGTCACCGCCGAGAACAGCCAGGCCATGGTGATGAGCGCCCTGGAATGGGAGCCGGATGCTTATCTGACCAAGCCGTTCAACCGAGCGGGCCTGGCCCAGCGCCTTGAAAAGCTTGACCAGCGCAAGACGTTGCTCAAACCGATTCTCCAGGCGCTTGATCGCGGCAAGCCTGCCGATGTGTTGGCCGCCTGCACCAGCCTCACCGAGAAGGACCAGCGCTTTGCCCCCCTCTGCCAGCGCTACAAGGCTGATGCCCTGCGCGATCTGAATCAGCATGATGCGCTGGAAAGCTTTCTCAAGATGATCCTGGCCGACCGCGCTACGCCTTGGGCTTACGCGGCGCTTGGCAAATTATTGTTCAAGCGCGGCAAGGCCAGCGAGGCTCAGGCTATTTACGAGCGGGCAATGATTGCCTTTCCGATGATCCCGACGCTCTACGATGGCCTGGCTGATGTGTTAGTTGCCCGTGGTGACGCGCGACGCGCCCAAAGCGTACTCGAGGATGCGGTACGTTTGTCGCCATTGGCGGTGCGTCGGCAAAGGTTGCTGGGCAAGCTGGCGATGGGTAACGAAGATTTTGAAAGCGCCTCCAAGGCTTATCGTCATGCCGTGTCCCAAGGGCAGTACTCGCGCTTCAAGGATCCAGAGAGCAACCTCGGCCTGGCACAAGCACTGATCAGCAAGAATGGTGATAAGGGCCTGGATGCCCGGGCCCGGGTGGAGATCAACCAGACGCTGGGCGAGGTCGCTAAGGAGTACGGCAACGATCAGGGGCTGCAATTGCGCACTCGTCTGATGAAGGCGACCAGTCTGCAACAGTCGGACCCTGAGACCGCCGCGAAGCTGACCGCGCAGGCGTTGGCAGTTCTTCAGGGCATGGAGAGCTTTCTCGGCGCCGACGCGGCACTGGCGGTTGCCGCCCAGCTTCAGCGCTTGGGTCAAGAGGAAGCTGGAGCAGGGGTATTGAAAAACTGCGCAGAAATCTACGGCGATGACCCCGCAGTCATGCAGGGCATCTCTCGCCTGACCGATGATCCTGCGATCCTTGGTGCGGGCAAGGCCGCCGCTGACCTCAACCTTCAAGGCGTACGCAGTTACAAGGCTGGCAATCTCGCCGAAGCGCAGGATTTTTTCCGCCGCGCGTTGGCGTTGCAATCGAAGAACATCAGTATCGCCCTGAACATGGTGCAATCGTTGTTGCCTGCGAAGGGCGTGACTCCAGATGCTGCACGGCTTGAAGAATGTCGGGTGTGCCTGAACATGATCGGCATGATGCCTGACACGGATCCCCGTTATGAGCGTTATCAGAAGTTGCAGAGTCGGGCGTTTGGCGCATGAATACTAACGATGAGGGCCTCGACTTCTCGATGGTGATCGCCTCCATCGTGCATGACATGAAGAACTCCCTGGCGACATTGATGCACGCTCATAGCCAGTGGCTGATGCGGCTGCCCGACGTGCAGCAAGGCACCCCCGAGCATGGGGCCATCGAATACGAATTCGCCCATCTCAACGGGATGTTGGTGCAGTTGCTCGGTTTGTATAAGTTGGGCGTCAACCAGTTGCCGCTGCGGCCTGACTATCATGAGCTCGATGATTTCATCGAAGCACAACTGGCGTGCCATCAGGATGTCTTGAACAGTCACGGGATCGTCGCGAGTTACGAACTCCAGGGCATTAATGTGCTCGGCTTTTTTGACCGTGAACTGATAGGTTCGGTGGTGGCGAACATTATTATCAATGCCATCCGTTATGCGCGCCATGCTGTGTTGATCAGCGCCCATGAGGAGGGAGACCAACTTGTGTTGACGATCAATGACGACGGACCCGGGTATCCAGCGCAGATGATCGAGCGTCAGTCAGACTATGTGCAGGGCATCAATCAAAGCAGCGGCAGTACCGGTCTAGGCCTCTATTTCGCAGCGCACATCGCCAAACGGCACGAGCGCAATGGCGTGCATGGACATATCGAACTGGCCAACGGCGGCAAGTTGGGGGGCGGTCAATTCATTATTTATCTTCCTTGAGTGCCGTCGCGATAAAAATGCCCCGACCCTTGTGGCGTTATTCAGTCGCCTTCCCGTCGTCGCTCGGCGCTTGCTCATCACTTTTGTTGTCCTGGAGAGGTTGCTCACCGGGCGGAGGAAGGTCTTGAGGTATCGGTTCTAATTCGACCGACGGGGTAAAGGTTTTGATGAGGCTTCCCTCGATGTGTCCTGACAAGTGATAGACCCCTGCCATTACCCCGGTGGTGGGATTGTCCATCAGGTTACGCCGCTCATCGTCCAGGGCGGCGCTCAGGATTACCCGAAGCTGCTCCACCATTTCTGACCGTTCTTTCTCGTGCGCAATGGCGCCGAAACCCGACACAGCAAGGGAAATCATCGTGCCTGCTACTCGGCCAACCGCCGCGGCGACAGCGCCTGCGACACCTCGGGTGGGGAGCGTGGCCTCCAGTTTTTCGCTGGTCCGTTGTGCCACTGACGATATGTTTGCGTCCGATGGACCGGCGCCCGCACCACTTGGCGTATTGCGGATCTGATTGACCAGAGCCACATACGCCGGCAGCTTGACGACAGGATCGATGTGGATGATCTGGTAGAGCGAAGCGTTACGATTGGG
Organism: Pseudomonas sp. 10C3; assembly: GCF_036346185.1. Lineage (NCBI taxonomy): Bacteria > Pseudomonadati > Pseudomonadota > Gammaproteobacteria > Pseudomonadales > Pseudomonadaceae > Pseudomonas > Pseudomonas sp. 10C3. The sequence goes on from NZ_JASJVE010000008.1 coordinate 9,181, forward strand.
TGGTGGCGCCAGCTCGATTGCTGGAATGTCTTTGAATCGTCGGTCTAATTGGTCTAGAGGCACATCGTAGCGTGGCGCAATGCCCTGAAGTTGCGTGCCGAGAAGCTGGATGTACAGTTTCGTCGTCTGCTCCATGACCGCGCCGGGATCAATCTGCTTGGCAACAGGGTCCAGCACGCGATTGTGGTATTGCTCCTGCAGATAGTTAGCCATTCGTTTGGCCGGATCGGTCTCTTTCCCTGTGCTCACCTTGTACCAGGCCACCTTGAGCGTCAGCCATTGCTGAGTCCAGTAGCCGGTAAACCACGGAATGAAGTCTGCCTCGGTGCGCTGGTAGGCGAGGTCCCTCCAGTTTGCCATGGAGCTGCGCGCATAGTCCTTGGCCGATCCTTTCGCGGTCAGCGACGCGGTGACAATATCCCAGTCGACCTGTCGCCAGGTATCCTCCGAAACCAGAACCGGCGGAGTCTGATCGGGGGCGTGATTTTTGGAGGCGCACCCTACCAACGCCATCATCAAGGCGACGATAAGGGCGAGGATCAGGGAACGCAGATTCAAGATCGCAGTCCTCTAAATAGACTCGACCGCGTTAACCCATCCGGCATTGGATGAGCTTCAAACAAACACTCCACGCCTTTTTTGATTCGCAAGCCTCAGTGCGCGGCTATCCTTCTGATACCCGGCATGGAGTGCTTTTGCCGCTTTGCGCCTTCCCCATTGGAAGGGGCGTTCAGCGTCTCGGGTCATGGCCTTTTGAGTATAGGTGGTGAAAGGGGGGGCAAGAAAACCCAGCGATCTTATGAGTTAGCGCCGTTCCATGCGTGGCCGGGTAAGATGACGAAACTGCTCATTGGCCTTTAGCTGCCGCTTTCTCTGCTGTGGTGAAGGCGCTCGACCCCGGAGGATCTCACCGCAACGTTTGCTTTTCAGCCCGGTCGCCGGAGAAAATACCCGTCACGCGCGACTGCATTTGGCACTCACCCTCCTGATGCAACTGACCCTACCGGGCTCGGTGGCATCGATCTCAGGAACCTAGAATGGCCCCAAGACATGTAATTAACGCTTCGGTAAGCCCAAGGGGCAGCCTGGAGACTCTGTCCCAACGTGAAGTTCAGCAACTGAGCGAAGCCGGGGCTGGCAGCATCTACAAGCTGTTCCGCCAATGCGCCTTGGCAATCCTCAACACAGGCGCCCACATAGATAACGCCAAGACTATTCTTGAGGCCTACGAGAGCTTCGAGGTTCGCATCCACCAGCAGGATCGTGGCGTGCGCCTCGAACTGCTCAACGCGCCTGCGGACGCCTTCGTCGACGGTGAGATGATCGCCAGTACCCGCGAGATGCTGTTCAGCGCGCTACGTGACATCGTCTATACCGAGAGTGAGCTGGACAGCCAGCGCATCGACCTGAGCAGCTCGCAGGGGATCACTGACTACGTCTTCCACCTGCTGCGCAATGCCCGCACCCTGCGTCCCGGTCTGGAGCCGAAGATGGTGGTGTGTTGGGGCGGCCATTCGATCAACACCGAGGAATACAAGTACACCAAAAAGGTCGGCCACGAACTGGGCCTGCGCAGCCTGGACATCTGCACCGGTTGTGGGCCTGGCGTAATGAAAGGGCCGATGAAGGGTGCCACCATTGCTCACGCCAAGCAGCGAATCATCGGCGGCCGCTACTTGGGCCTGACCGAACCGGGAATCATCGCTGCCGAGGCGCCTAACCCGATCGTCAATGAGCTGGTGATCCTTCCTGACATAGAAAAACGCCTCGAGGCCTTCGTGCGCGTCGGCCACGGTGTAATCATTTTTCCAGGCGGCGCGGGCACAGCCGAGGAGTTCCTCTACCTGCTCGGGATCCTGATGCACCCTGACAACAAGGACCTGCCGCTCCCTGTCATCCTGACCGGGCCAAAGAGTGCCGCGCCCTACTTGCATCAGTTGCACGCGTTCGTCGGCGCTACGCTGGGGGAGGCCGCACAGACTCGTTACGAAATTATCATCGATGATCCTGTTCAAGTAGCAAGGCAAATGACCGTGGGACTAAAAGCGGTCAAGCAGTTCCGTCGAGACCGAAATGACGCTTTCCATTTCAACTGGATGCTAAGGATCGAGGAAGGCTTTCAGCGCCCGTTCGACCCCACCCACGCCAACATGGCCAGTCTCCAACTGAGCCTGGACCTGCCTCCTCACGAATTGGCGGCCAATCTGCGGCGTGCCTTTTCCGGCATCGTTGCCGGTAATGTGAAAGACAAGGGCATTCGCCTGATCGAGCAGCATGGCCCTTACCAGATCCGTGGCGACGCGGCGGTGATGCAGCCTCTGGACCGCTTATTGAAATCGTTCGTCGAGCAGCACCGCATGAAGCTGCCAGGCGGCGCGGCCTATGTGCCTTGTTATCAGGTGGTCACGTAAAAACCGGATGTGACCTGTCCGTAGTGATTGTCTGGGCGTCAAAAACAGCCTGAAAGGCTCGGGCGGTCATCGTTCCGGGCCTGGCCCCAACGCTCAGGTATCAACGTGTCGTTGGGGCGATACTGTATCGCGAGGGTGTTACTTCGCCTTCGCCGCACTGGCTTTCTTCGCCGCCGCAAGCCAGGCGGGATCCAGTCGATGCTGGTCGGTATCAATGCCGAGAGCTTCCATGCGCGCCTTGTGCAGGTCGGCCTCTCGCACTGTCTGGCTTGCTGCGCCGGAGTTGCCATCCAACTGGTGCATCTGCGTGAGCCCCAAGTGATAAAAGCGCAGCAGTTTCATGGCCGTCGGGTCACTGGCCTGCACGCCCTCGGTGACGTAATGCATGACGTTGGTAATGCTCATTAGGCTGCGTTTCAGCTGCCAGCCGTAGACGGCCGGTGCCATCCATGCCTGCGACCAGAACTGGAACCGCACCACGGTCACGGTCACTGCCAACGCGGCAATGACGCCCGCCGCATTCAAGCGGAAATTATCGCCACCGGGTTCGCCAAACAGCTTCACGGCAACGCTGGACAGCACCATGGCCAGCAGCGCGAAGATCACGATAATGATCAGCGTACTGCGTCGCGTTTGCCGTCGATAGGTTTCAGGATTGAATTGCTTGATCTCAAACATCACTGCTGCAGCGCCCCTTTGTTGAGTGGATAACACTATTGCGGGGCATTATCGCCTGTAAGAGGTGGGCACAGGCACGCTTAATGAGTCGGCTCACGTGTGTAGGTGCTTTTCGGTCGAAATCCAGCCCTGAGCAGGTGCCTTTCTCACCGGGCGTGAGGACCCGTTCGGCCCTGATCTTTTGCCGTATTAAAAACCACAACCGTTTGAACTCGGCCTTGGCTCCAGTCGACGTCGAGTACCAATTCATGGCGACCGGCAGCAGGGGAGAGCCATACTTCGCGCCCCCGTCCTACAACCTTGTCGTCGAGCATCCAGGTGAGTCGCTCCGCTGACAGTGGATACCCTGCGGAGTCAGTTGCATTGCCTGACGCCTGTATCGGTTGATCGGCTCGCAGCGTCTGCCCGTTCTGCGGGTAAAGAATCGCCACCTCAGGCGCACGTTCGGGCAAGTCGACGACCAACGCTGGCGATTCGGCGGTGAAAAATCCGTCATGTCCGAGTAAGCGCAACTGGACCTGTCCTGCGGGTAAACCGGTCAGCGGCAACTCCGCTTCGCCACCCCGCAGGCCAACGGCCAAGCCGTGCCATCGCTCGCCTTTATCGACAGTCCATTGCACCCAGACGTCGACATCGCTCTCGGCGTCGACCTGCCACCTCAGCGCCAGTTGTTGTGTCGACGTCACGTCGGCTGTGGCGCTGACGAACTGCGCAGGACGTGCAGGCGCCTGGCGTGTCCAGACTTGCTCTGCCGGACCTGCGATGCGCAGCGATGAGCCGGGCGCTCTGTCAGGCAGGTAGACTTTGAACATGAACGGTGGGCGGTCGGGGTCTTGGTTCGGGTGTCCGTGGCCCTGGCAACAGCCGCATCCACCCTGGAAGTCGGAGCGCACCAGCGATCCACTTGCAATCACGTGGCCCTGCTCGTTCATGAGTTGCGCAACCCAGTGTGTCTGCACGCCCGTGGGCAATGCTGTCACAGGGACACGTGCGACAGATTGAACCTGAATCTCCCCGTTTTCCTCGACATGACCCACGATGGAAATGACCGGATTCATCGTTCGCCCCTGCAGTTCGTCCTGTAGCCATGGTGGATCGGGCCACCAGAGGTGTTCGATGTCAAAAGCCCTTTCCAGAGGGTAATCATCGAAAATCGAACGCTCTCTCAACCACCGGGGCTCAAGTCGCGGGTGCTGAAGCAAGCGGTCGTGTTGATACAGAGACATCCAGCGTGGATTGCAATAGGACATGTAGTCCCGCGCCGTCGTCGGGTCGTACACCGCGCCGTTGCGAATATCGAGCCCGAATTCACCAATGGACGCGGAGGCATAGGGTTCGTAAGTCGGGTAGTTTGGATCGGTCGCCCCTGCGGCACCGCATGGGGTGTGCTGGAAGCCATAGCCATGGCCGATTTCATGCAGGAACGTCAGTTGATTACCCACGGCTCCAGCGCCCAGGCCATCCTGTCCACAGCCTGGCACGTTGAGCGGGATGCCAGCGGGGAGCAAACCGTAATACACAACGTCCGTGCGGTTGCCGTCGTTGTCCCGGAGTAGTGCAAGCCAGTTGAGCAGGGTGCCCCAATTGGTTGAACAGGCTCCTGGTCCAGAGCGTACGTCGTCCAGTGGGGTTGCCCAGTTCAAGGTGCCGCAACTGGCGAACGATCCGGTGGCCTGCACGGGCATGGCAGCGAACGCCATCGATGCATTGGTTTGCAAATCCGCGAGTGTCGGCGCGGGAAGCGTGAGTTGGGTAATGGCCGGTTGACCGGGTGCGGGTGTATTGGCGGAACTGGGACCGTTGTATGCGACGAGAATGGCACGCACGCGCAGGGTCTGAACCAGGTTCGTATTGATGATAATGCTGCTGTCTGAACTTTCAATGCCTTGCAGGCGCGCCGTCAGCCGTAACGTGCCATGACACTCCTGGGCAGGAATCAAAAAGTTCAAGGTACGGTTTATGTTGTTGCGCTCGGTTGCGTAATCAACGGTTTGCTCAGCCGTAACAGTCGCCGCACCTTGAGCGGCGTAAGTCGCGACGGCGTCATAGTTCAAGGCGTGGTTACGGCGCGCGAGGTCCAGCGAACCAGTGACATTGGCAACGGAGCTTAATAACCCGGAACGTACATAAACCCGAACCCAGGCCGCTTTGTACGCCACCAACTGGACCGAGTTATCCGGTCCACGGTCGGCGCTATCGGTTAAGTGTTCGGCAGCTCGGTAATACTGGATCGACTGTGTCACTTCAATGCCGTTAACGCGGGCGCGCCAAAGGCGATAGCGATCAATAAAGGACTCTTGCCACCAGCGCAAGGCCCCTGCGCGGATCTGATCAAGGAGAGTGGGTCGCACAGTCTGCTCCCTTCGTTATTCAATAGATGAAAAACAAGGCATGCATGGTGTTGCTGTTAGACGGCGTGCGCAGTGGAGTATAGGAGGGCCCCTGAAAAATACGGTTCATTCTGTCGGATTAGTGCGGGCACCTTTTTTGTGACGCAGGTGTATTGAATCATCGTGGAGGGCGTTTTCGCGGTCCAATGAGTAACAGTCAGATCTTCCATTTCCTTGCAGTGTTCGCCAGTTGCTGGCGCAGATCGTCGACGGTGGCGGCAAGTTGCAGGGTCAACAGTCGGTAGCCGTCCAGTGCCGAGTAGACCGGGGCACTCAACGCGGCCGTATTGTCTGCCCCGCCGACAGGGCGCTCGATCCGCTCCGAGACACCGGTTTGCAGTGCGCGCGCCATTGCAATCAGCTGTACGCGTATCTGTTTGTGTTCGGCGTTGAGGGACAGCTGCAACACGGCCATGGCCTGTTCGTCGTTGGCGGTGGGCCGGGTGTTGGCGAGGATCTCCAGGGTGCTGATGCACAGCCGCAGATTGCGCTGGATGGCGTCGAGTTTATTGAGTGATATCCGCACCTCCTTGGACACGGAGGGCATCAACGAACGCAGTTGCACCATGGCGCCGGTCAGTCGGTTCATCAGCTTGAGGTACTCGTCGTCGCTGACCGATTGGCCACTGATGATGCGGCTGTGGATCGCGGCACAGTCACGCAGTGCGCTCGCCAGGTTGTAGCGCCAGGAAAAGACCGCGTACAGGGGCAGCGCGAAAGAGAACGCCAGGGCCAGGACGATGCCAATGAGGATATCGACAGTGCGCCAAAGGCCATCGGATATCGGGTTATCGCCATGACCGGCGACGATGAACACGGTGATTGCCGACAGCAGCGCCGTGTAGCCGCCTTTGCCGATCGCGTGATAAGCAAAAAAGCCGCATACCGCAGACATGCCCAGGTACGTGAGCAACGGTATGCCCAAGTACGCTTGCTGGGCGACCAGCAACAGGCCAACGGCGGCGCCTATCAGCGTTCCATACGCCCGCTCGGCCGCTTTTTTGCCGATATTACCATGGTGCTGAAGTCCGCCGATTACCACCAGCATGGTGACCGAGGCCCATTCCCCGTGGGGCAGGTTGATGCCGGTGGTCAACAAGATCGACGCGAGCAACCCCAGCGATACGCGCACGGCGTGGATAAGCCTGGCGTTACGGTAGCGTCGATAGGGATCCAGCAGCGGTCGCAGGAATTTGCGTAGAAGCGGGGGGAGTCGCGATGATCGAAGGTCATACATCGGTTCAATGAGACTCTTGGTCTGTGGGTCGAGGCCGTTCAGTCACGGGCTGTCCGGCAGCTCGAACCCTATGATCAACAGATTCTAGGCAACTGCTCTCCGGTCAGCCAGTCTACTATCCTGCGCCCACCGAAACGGGTCTGCATTTGCACGAAGCCGTGCGAGTCATCCAATACGGTGCCGATGCGCACCGCGTCTTTCCCCTGCGGGTGTTGGCGCATGGCGTGCAGCAACGGTTCAGCGTCGGCCTCGGAACAGATGGCGATCAACTTGCCTTCGTTGGCGATGTACAGCGGGTCGAGGCCGAGCAGTTCGCACGCGGCTTCGACCTGTGGTAGCACCGGGATCATGGCTTCGTCGAGGAGCATGCCAACCCCGGATTGACCGGCAATCTCGTTCAGCGTTGTCGCCAAGCCACCACGTGTCGGGTCGCGGAGCACGCGCAAACCGGGGGCGGTCGCGAGCATATGGGCAACCAGTTCGTGCAGGGCGATGCTGTCGGAGATGATCTCGGTGTCGAATTCCAGCGCCTCACGCTTGGACATGATTGCCACGCCGTGTTCGCCAATGCTCCCGGACAGCAAAATGGCATCGCCAGGGCGAGCACGATGGCCGCTGGTATTCACCCCGGCGGCGACCACGCCAATCCCGGTGGTACTGATGAATACGCCGTCGCCCTTGCCGCGCTCGACCACCTTGGTGTCGCCGGTGACGATGGGGACGCCCGCCTGACGGGAGGCACGGGCCATGGAGTCGACAATGCGTTTCAGGTCTGCGAGTGGGAAACCTTCCTCAATGATGAAGCTGGCGGCGAGGTACAGCGGTCGCGCACCGGTCATGGCGACGTCGTTGACGGTGCCATGCACGGACAGGCTGCCGATGTCGCCGCCGGGGAAGAATAGCGGCGAAACCACATGCGCGTCCGTCGCCATAACCATGCGCTCGCCGGGGGCGAGTTCGGGTGTGAAGACCGCGCCGTCGTTGCCCTCACGCAGCCAGGTGTTATCGAAGGCGGCGACGAACAGTTCTTCGATCAATTGCGCCGAAGCACGGCCGCCAGCGCCGTGACTCATGTCGATGCGTCCTTCTCGCAGGTTCAGGGGGCGGACATAGCCGCGCTTGACGGGGGAACCAGCGTTCATAAAGCCACTACCTCAATGTCTTTGTAGCGCCCGTAGGCGTAATGCGCGGCGCAGGCGCCTTCGTTGGACACCATGCACGAGCCCATTGGATTTTCGGGTGTGCACACGGTGCCGAACAGGCGGCAATCCGTGGGTTTTTTCTGCCCGCGGAGGATGGCGCCACATTCGCAGGCCTTGTGATCCGGCACCGCCTGGTACTCCAAGTCGAAGCGCACTTCGGCGTCGTAGCGGGCGAAGGCCGGACGAATGCGCAGGGCGCTGAGGGGGACTTCACCGAGCCCGCGCCATTCGAAGCTGGGGCGCAACTCGAAGACCTCATCCATCAGCGCCTGGGCGCCCGTATTGCCATAGCGTCCGACAGCGCGGATGAACTCGTTCTCGACTTCAGCCCGACCTTCATTGACCTGGCGCACCAGCATCAAGATCGCCTGCATCACGTCCAGCGGCTCGAAACCGGCGATGACCACTGGCTTGTGGTATTGGCGGGCGAAGGCTTCGTAAGGCGCCGAGCCGATGACGATGCTGACATGCGCCGGGCCGACAAAACCATCCAGTTCCACCGCCGACGCGGCGTCCTTTTCCGGCGCGGCGAGGATGTGCGAAATCGCAGCCGGAGTCAGGACATGGCAGCAGAGCACGCTGAAATTATCCAGGCCACGTGCCACCGCTTCGCGAATGATCAGTGCCGTGGGCGGTGTGGTGGTTTCGAAACCGATGGCGAAGAACACCACCTGCCGTTCCGGGTTCGCTTCGGCGATTTTCAGTGCATCCAGCGGCGAATAAATCATGCGGATATCGGCGCCGTGGGCCTTGGCGCGGAGCAAGGAAAGCCCTTCAGACGCGGGCACACGCAAGGTGTCGCCGTAGCTGCAAAGGATTGCTCCGTGTTCCAGGGCCAGCTTCACCGCCAGGTCGATACGTCCAATCGGCAGCACGCAGACCGGGCAGCCGGGGCCGTGGATCATGCGCACGTTGTCGGGCAGTAGCTCGCTGACGCCGTAGCGGGAAATCGCGTGGGTGTGGCCGCCGCAGAACTCCATAAACCGATAGGATCGGTCGGGATGGGCTTCTTCGCGGATGCGTGCGGCGATGCGTTGAGCCAGCTCGCCGTCGCGGTATTCGTCGATGTACTTCATGAGGCTTCCCGTTGCGTGCGGTTCAACTCGTCGAACATGTCCAGCGTGCGCTGGGCTTCTTCTGGATCAATCAGGCCCAGGGCATAGCCGACGTGGATAATCACGTAATCGCCGACCTGTGCCTCGGGCACCAGCGCTATAGAGATTTCTTTGCGGATGCCGCCGAGATCGACCAGTGCGGTGTCGCCACTGCGCAGTTCGACCACACGGGCGGGAATAGCTAGGCACATGACAGAGGTTCCTCCAGCGGCAACGCCGCTTGGCTTTCAAGTTCGGGCCAGTGGGCGGCGATCCAGCCTTGGCCGAGGGCCAGTCCGGCATCGCCGCAGGACACGCTCTGTGCGCTGAAGACCGGCACGCCGTGGGTGCCGAGCAGATGGCTGAGGCGCGTACTGAGCAGACGGTTGGCGAAGCAGCCACCGCCGAGCAGTACCGGCAGTTTTGCAGGCTGTTGCAGCACCCAGTCAGTCAGGGCCGCCGCGAGTGTCAGGTGGAACAGTGCGGCACCTTCGGCGCTACGGCCATGATCGGCCAAGTCGAATAGACGTGTGAGCAGCGGCCGTAGATCAAGCACGCCGTCAGCGCGGATGCGCCATAGGCCTTCGACCGTTGGCTCGGCATTCGCTGCCAGATAGTCGCTGGCCAGACGTTCCAGGGCGATGGCGGCTTCTGCCTCGGCTTGCTGGCGCACACTGATCCCGAGAATACCGGCGGCGGCATCGAACCAGCGTCCCGCGCCACTGCTGGGTGGGCAGTTGAGGTTACGGCGGAGCATGCCTGCAACGGTGCCAGCGCTTTGCTCGCCGACCAGCGCGCCGAGGCGAGTAATGATTTCTTCATTGCGGCCCAGTAGATGCAGCGCGGCTGCGGCCAGACGCCAAGGCTCACGGGCGGCGATGTCGCCGCCCGGCAGTGGCAGTGGCAGCAGATGCCCGAGTCGGCGCCAGGCGTGGGGCGCGACCCATAGCAACTCACCCCCCCAGGCGGCGCCGTCACTGCCGAGGCCGACGCCGTCCAGCGCCAGACCCAGCACCGGGCCGTCGAGCCCATGTTCGGCCATGAGTGCGCCGATATGCGCATGGTGGTGCTGGACCGCCAGCGCGGGCACGTCCAGCCGAGCGGCCAGGCTCACGGCCAGTTGGGAACTGTAGAAGTCCGGGTGCAGGTCATGGACGATTGCCTGCGGGGTAGCGTCGGCATGCGCGAGCAAACGCTCCAGCGAGGCTTCGAGGTCCAGACAACTTTGTGGATCGCCCAAATCGCCATGCACTGGGGACCACAGCACTTGATCGCGTTGCAGCAGACAGGCTGCGTTTTTCAGCCAGGCACCGCAGGCCAATACGGGCGGCCAGACGTTCGCGTTGGGGAGTTTTTGGCTATGCACGTCAGGCCCCCTTGGCCGGCGCTTTCAGCGCTGCCAGTTCGGCTTCGAGTGCGGCGATGCGTGCAGCCTTGCGGTCACTCTCCGGCGCACCCGCCAGTAGCCAGTCGAGCCAGGCGTCCAGGCCGGTGCCGTCACGGGCACTGAGCTGAATGATCTGCAACTGCGGATTGACCTGATGGGCATAGTCCAGGCAGCGCTGCACGTCGAAGTCCAGATGAGGCAGCAGGTCGATCTTGTTGAGGATCATCAGCTTTGCAGCGGCGAACATGTCCGGGTATTTGAGCGGCTTGTCCTCGCCCTCGGTGACTGACAGGATCGCCACTTTACCGGCCTCGCCGAGGTCCCAAAGTGCCGGGCACACCAGGTTGCCGACGTTCTCGATAAACAGAATGCCCGCCGGTTCGCCTGCGCCGTGTGCATGATGATCGTGGGCGGCGTGGTGATGATGGTGGTTGGAGAGCAGCGGGGCCTTTGGGTGGTGATGCTCATGCCCTGCGGCATGCAATGCGTCGTGCAGCGGCAGGCGCGCGTAAGCTTCGGTGATCATCCGTGCGTCCAGGTGGCAACCCTTGCCGGTGTTTATCTGGATCGCCGGCACCCCTGTTGCGCGGATGCGCTCGGCGTCGTTGCGGGTCTGCTGGTCGCCTTCAATCACCGCGATTGGCAACCCGGCTCGGCGCTCGCGCAGGGCGAGGAGGGTGGCACACAGCAGGGTGGTTTTGCCGGAGCCGGGGCTGGACACCAGATTGAGGGCCAGCACGCCGTGGGCGATGAAATTCTCTCGGTTGCGTGCGGCGTGGCGGTCGTTCTCGCCGAGCACATCTTGCTCGATGCGGATCGTCCTTGCCTGGCTCAGGCCGGGCACCGAGACCCGCGCTTCGCCCGCGCCGTAATGCAGATCGCCCGTGGCGTCGACCCGCGCTTCGCTATCGGTGGTTGACTCGTTGCTTGGGTGTTGCTCGTGTGAATGGCCGGTACCGCAGCCGCAAACGACGCACATGGCGTTCCTCCAGATTTCAAATCAGAAATCAACTATCAGTGATCCTCGACCTGCAGGTCGAGGATGCGTAATTCGGTGCCGCCGGTAGGTTGCAGCCAGAAACCGCCGCAGGTCGGGCACGGTGCGCCGCGCTCGACTAATGGCACAGTGGCGGCGCAGTCCAGGCACCAGGCCTGTCCGTGCGGTTCTTCGATGTCGATCTGCGCACCGGCCAGCAAGGTGCCCGGTGCCAGCGCTTCCAAGGCGAAACGCAGCGCGTGTACCTCGACCCCTGCCAACTTTCCGGCTTCCAGGCGCAAACGGCTGACGCGCACGAACGGATCAGCGGCAGCCGCTGCTTCCACGGCGCTGAGAATTCCGCCCGCCAGACTCAGTTCATGCATGGCTTGATTGTCCTTGGTGGTTGTCTTTGTCTGTTTCCAGCGTAAAAGCGATGCAGGGATCGAAGGCTGCCATCAACAGTTCAGCCTGGCGCTGGCTGCGTGGATCGGCGCTCGGCAGCGATGACAGCGCCAGGGCCAGAGCACCCTGCGGATGAAGGTTCCACTCGGTGGGGGCGACGATCTGATAGTCGGCTATCTGCACGGTGCCGCCGCTGCGTTCCAGACATACCCGATGCAGCAACAGACCGCGAGCGGTTTCGCTCCAGGCCAGGGCTTCGTTCTGACCCAACGCTATCACCCCAAGCGCCGGTGGGCGGGCATCGGGCAGTGACAGTCGTGCCAATTCGGCGACCCGCGCCCCCAACCTCAGCCAGGCGCTGGTGTAGCGTTCCGGATGTGTTTCGCCGAACCGGGTCCAACTGCCGGTTTCGCACGGCTGTCCATTCAGCTCAGGGCGCAGGGCAAAGTCGGTGGAACGGCGCAGGTGATCTGCCACGGCGTGCAGCGCCGGGGTATCGGTGATCAGTTGCAGTGCATGCACCGGCAATTGCAGGGCGTCTGCGTCTCTGCGGCAGTTGGCAAGTATGCGGCTCAGCCAGTGTTCGTTGCGCTGGGTCCATTCCAGCAACGCGTGATGAGGGTCGTCTTCCCACTGCTGTAGCCAGACGCGTACCGGGCCGCCAAGCCAGAAAGTCATGGCCGCTTCGGGTGCCTGATCCCACGCGCGCATTTCCCCTGGAGAGGGGCGCGGAGCGCCTGGGTCGAGTAGCGGCGGCCAGTCCAGCAAGACGCGTCGCAAGTGTTCACGGCGAGTTTCGGCCAGCAACGCCTGGCTGGCGGCCACGAGGGTGTTCGTCTGGCCCTGCAGTGCTGCGCGGATGGCCAGTTGTGCAGTCAAACGATGGGCCTGACCGCACAGGCTGTAGAGCAGGGGCAGTCGTTGCGCGGCGGCCTCGGGTGGCTGGCCTCGCAATAGCCGAGCCGCCAGTAATGGCCGACCGCCAATGATCGCCGGTTGCTGACCGGGACGCACTCTCAGCGATCCACCGAGTGGCGACAAACTGCTTGAGGCATTCATTCCGAGGCACCAGGCCGACGCCCGAACAGCAGGGCGCGACGACTGAGCGCCGGGTATTGCGGCTCTTCCTCTTTGGGGGTGTCGCGCAACAGGCTGAGCACCTGTTCGGCGGTAGCGCGGGCCGCCGCTTGATCGGCGAACTCGAACATCGGGGAAAACAACGAACAGCTTTGGTAAACGCCGAACGCCTCGTCGACTGCGCCTATGAATGTCAGACGCTGGCCACCGAAAAAATGCTCTCGGGAGGCACCTTGGGCCAGCGGTGCACTCAAGGCGGGCGCGAGCCACATCAGGTTCATGAACCAGGGCGTGATCAGAATGCCGAGTACGCCAGAGGTCGCATCTTCACCCGCAATCTGCACGGCGAAGCCTACCGCCTCGACGTCCAGCCTTGGGTTGAGAAAGGGCAGGCCGCGCATGCGGGTGTCGGCGATGTCTCTGAAGTGGGCAGCCAGCGCCTCACCCCGCAGGGTCGGGGAGGGTGGCGATTCAGACTGTGTCATTGATCACCATGAACTGCTCGGCGGCACCATCGCAGTTCGGGCAGCACCAATGGTCCGGCAGCGCTGAAAACGGCGTGCCGGGCTCGATTTGCCAGACCGGGTCGCCCTCGCTCGGGTCGTACACCCACCAGCAGATTTTGCACTCCAGACGGGTGGTATCGCTGATGCGCGCGGAGTCGCCCCTGTAGCTGCCTTCGAAGCTGGGTCTGTCGGTCATGTTACTGCCCTTCGAACCATTGGATGACATCCTCGAAGCGTTCCAGCGAATCGCTGAGGTCTTCCGGCGCAGCACAAATCACTTCTGGCAAGTCGGTGATCTCGATGGTGTCGAGGATTTGCGCGTCCTGGGAATTGAAGTAGGTGACGCGCCAGCAATTGTGCACCAGTGTGCTGCTGATCCGGCAATTGCCGTAACCGCGAGCCAGTGCCCGCACCGGGCCGACCGGCAAATAAGCGTCGAGGAAGGCAATGTCTTGTTCGGACAGCGGCAGCAGTGTCAGGTTGATCACGTGCGCGGGGCTACCGGTTTGCCAGTGCCGGGTCTGGTCTTCCACCTCGGTGAGAATCGCCGGAGCGTTCATCACGCCAGGCGGTAGTTGTGACGGCAGGTCAAACGCGGCTGGTCGGGCCGCGGCATGGGCGGTAGTGCGCAGTTGCACAGGTGCGGCGCCGACTTCGACATAGTCGTGGCCCTCACCGTAAATTCGCCAGACCCCGGCGAAGATCGATTCCTGGATGCGCAACGGGGTTTGCACGACAACGCGTACGCTGACTTCGCCCTCACCGAGCAGTTGATCGAGCAGCGTGCGGTCGCCGGCTTCAAGTCCGCTGAGGTCGAGGCTCCGGGTCACTTCACCGCGATTGCAGGTGTGGAGCATTTGCAGCAGGTCCTGCAAGGCTTGGCGGGCGCCTGGCAGCGTGTCCAATTCTTCCGGTTCGGGCAGTATCGGGGCGCTGTGGGTGTACATACCTTGCGGCATGCTGATGTATTCGAGGACCTCGTCTTCCACTTGAGAGCCTGGGCCTAGATCGACCACCGGGATGTACATTTGCGGGGCCATGGGCGTTCCTCTGTTCACTGGCAGCCGCCGGTAGCGCCGCTGGGCGTTTCGGCGAACAAGGGGATGCGGGCGTTGCTCAGGTTCAAGGCCTTGTCGGCCAGGCTGAGGTATTCGTCCCAGTCATGCATGCCGTCGATGGTGGTGACGTAGCCACCGTCGCGCAGCCAGACTAGGGTTGGCCAGCGACGCAGGGCAAAGCGTGCCGCGATGGCTTCTTCCTCGGCGCGATGAACCACGCCCAACCGCAGGGTGCAGCCATGGCGCCTGGCAACTTCCTGGCGCAGTTCGGGCAACACCACCGCCACATCCAGGGATTCAGGGTGGCGCACCGGGTCACCGCACAGCAGTAACAGACAGTCACCGCTTTCAGCGAGCCAGGCGTCGAGGTTGTCGCTGCCAATCCAGGTGGCATCGAATTGCTCTACCAGACGGGTGATCAGTGGCGGGATAGCAGGGGTGGCGGGAATGGGCGCCATGAAGGCGGCGGATTCACTCATATGGGTTCCTTGAGGTTAGGCCGCGTACGCGCAGCAACGGGTGGCATCTGGCCCAGCAGGGCGGCGAGCTGTTCGGCGTTCATCGCGGAGGGCAGACTGAAACCGGGCGCGCTGTCGGGTGTTGGCGGGGTGCCGTACAGCGCGGCTTCGAGCATGGCGAGGGTCGAGTCGATCTCCGCTGCCCGTCGTGCATCGAGGTGTTCGCGCGCTGCGTCGAGGAAGATCAGCAACCAGTCACCGACGGTGCAGGTATCGACCAATACCGTATCGATGAGCCGTTCCTCGCCGTGGCGGTCACGGCACAGCGCTGAGCCAGGGTTTACGGCAACCACTTGCATGGGCAGTCCGATGCACATATCAGGCGCGCCTGGCGAGGATGCGTTCGTCACCGATCCGGCAGGCGGTCTGCGCGGATGGACGCTCGCCTTCGTAGCGTTGCAATTCCAGGTGCGGCAGGGTCACAGCGTCGTCCCCGTTAAGCGGCGAAGCACGTTTGCGCGGCTCGGCACCCCAGGTTTCAAGCACCCGAACGGCTTCGTCCAGCGCGCCTTCCATGGCTGCCTTGACGCTGGGTCGTAAGCTGCCGCCATAGTCCATCATCTGCTCTGGCTGGCAACCAATCAGCAGGACTCGTTGAGGATAGTGAGCAGTCAGTTGGGCCAGCATCAGCACTTCCTGAAAGCCGGTCTGGTGCAGACTGAGCTTTTTGATCCCGAGAAACTTGGGCACTTCGTCATCGGCGATGAATTTCAATTCACCGGGGGCGAGGTTGTAGTCGACGGCGTCGAAAATCAGCAGGTAATCGGCTTCCTGTACATGCTGGATCAGGTACAGACCCTGGGTTCCGCCATCGATCAGCGCGACGTTGTCGGCGAACTCATAGCGTTGTTGCAAGGCCTCGACACAGCGCACGCCGAAGCCTTCGTCGGCCCACAGCAGGTTGCCGATTCCCAATACGGTGATGCGCGGACGGGGCGATTCTGAGGTGATCATGTGCGACTCTGTCGGTGTGTTCATTTTTTGAAGGTCTTGTAGCCGGAGATCATCCCGCCTATTAGGCTGAGGCGACCGTTGATTTCTTCGCGCACAGCGGCGTACACATGCAGGATGATGAACACCACGATGACCCAAATGCCCACGTGATGCAGGGTGTGGACTTGTTGGGATTGCCCGAGCAATGGCAGTACCCAGCCGAACATCCGTTCCTGCCATGAGCCCATTTGCGAGCCTTCGCCGTAGAGGGCGAAACCGGTCAGTACCATGAACAGCGAGCTCAGCAGGAAGACGAAAAACATTGCAAAGCGCGACAGTGGGTTGTGCCCGAATGTGGGCTCCGGCGTAGGGCCAATGAACAGGTAATAGCGCAGCCAACTGAGGAAATCGGTCCAGTAGGCTTTGCTCAACACCGGAACCGAGAACAGCTCGCGGGCGTGATGGTTGCCCACCAGCGCCCAATAGGCGCGGCCCAGGATGCCAATGGCAAACACATACCCTGCGCTGAAGTGCGCAAAACGGATGTAGCCCATCAGGAAGTGTGCGCTGGCCTCGCCTGGCTGGGTAGCCAATGGGGAGCCGATCAAGTACCCGGTTACCGCCAGTACCAGAATGCAGGCGGCGTTGATCCAATGCCACAGGCGCACCGGTGCCTCGTAAACGTACTCCGGCAGGCCCATGGGTGTTTCGGTCTGGAGGGTCATATCTTCACCTTTGGAAGGGCAGGTGCCTTTTCGCACCTGCCGGATGCCTTGATTACTCAGCTCACCTTGACGGTGCTCAGCTCTGCGCCGTCCTCGCTCATCACGTGGGTCGCGCAGGCCATGCAAGGGTCGAAGGAGTGCAGGGTGCGCAGGATTTCCACTGGCTGATCGGGAATGGCCACGGGGGTGTTCATCAAGGCGGCTTCGAAAGCCCCGATCTGTCCCTTGGCGTCACGCGGGCTGCCGTTCCAGGTGCTCGGCACGACGCACTGGTAGTTTTCGATGCGACCGTCCTTGATGCGTATCCAGTGGCCCAGCGCGCCACGCGGTGCGGCGACGATGCCGACACCTTTGGCTTCGGACGGCCAGGTGGCAGGGTCCCATTTCTCGACGTTGGCGGTGGAACGGTCGCCGTTGCGGATGTTGGTCATCAGCTCGTTCCAGTCGTCGACCATCATCTCCGCGCAGTATTCGGCCTCCAGCGCGCGGGTCAGGGTGCGGCCGATGGTACTCGGCAACAATATCTTGGCGCTGTAGTCGGTCTCAGGCATGCCGAGGGTCTTGGGCAGGCTGTGGTTGACCGCCTGCAACGCGCCCTCAAGTTGCTCTTTGACTCGCTGACAGTGCGGGTTGCCTTTGAGTGCGTGGGCATACCCAAGGATGTAGCGAGCCAGTGGCCCGACCTCCATGGCATGCCCACGCCAGCGAGGCGATTTGACCCAAGAGTATTTCGCGCTTTCGTCGACTTCTTCGATGGCGGTGCGAGTGCCCTTGGTCTTCGCACCCAACTCGTAATTGGCCTCGGTGATGCCGTCCCACGGGTGCAGGCCTTTATCGTTGTCCGGGTAGTTGTACCAAGAGTGGGTGACGAACTCCTGCACTTGCTCCGGATCGCGAGGATCAACCGGAAGGATCTCGTCCCAGTTGCCATTGAGAATCGCGCCGCCCGGCAACTGGTTGGTACTGTCGTCGTAATTGACCTTGGCGTAAGTGCCATAGTCCATCACGTTGGTCGCGGCCAGACCGCCGCCATGCAGCCAGCCTTTCTGTTTGTAGATGGTGCCGATGGCCAGCACGTCCGGTACATAAACGTTGCGGCAGAAGGTCAGCGCTTCATCGATGCGGGCGCGGACGAAGTTCAGCCGTTCCATGTTCAGCGGGGCACCGGCGGCTAGATCGCCGTCGATATTGATCGCGCAGGGCACGCCGCCCACCAGGTAGTTCGGGTGCGGGTTCTTGCCACCGAAAATGGTGTGGATCTTCACCCATTCTTTTTGCAGGTCGAGGGCTTCGAGGTAATGGGTGACCGCCATCAGGTTGGCTTCCGGCGGCAATTGGTAGGCAGGGTTGCCCCAATAGCCATTCATGAACGGCCCGAGTTGGCCGCTTTCGAAAAACTTCTTCAGCCGATTCTGTACGTCGCGGAAATAGCCGGGCGACGACAACGGGTGAGACGGCGAGACCTGTTGCTGCAATTCCGAAGTACGCTTGGGGTCCGCCTTGAGTGCGGACACCACGTCAACCCAATCCAGCGCATGCAGGTGATAGAAGTGCACTGCGTGGTCGTGGATCTGCAGGGTCTTGGCCATCATTTCGCGTATCAGGTGCGCGTTCGGCGGAATGCGGATGCCCAGTGCATCTTCGACTGAACGTACCGAGGCCAGCGCGTGGCAGCCGGTGCACACGCCGCAGATGCGCTCGACGAACGCCCAGGCGTCACGCGGGTCGCGGCCCTTGAGAATGACTTCGAGGCCGCGCCACATGGTGCCGGTGGAGACCGCGTTGCGAATGATGTTGTTGGCGTCGAGGTTGACCTCTACGCGCATATGGCCTTCGATGCGAGTGACAGGGTCAACGACGATGCGTCGGCCAGTGTTGTTCAGGTCGAAACCCTGGGTCGAATAGTTGCTCATCGATGGTTATTCCTGTCTTGTCGCTGGGGCGTCATGCGGTGCAGTGGGCGTTTTGCCGTTGCTGGCGCGTTTGAGGGCGGTCACTGCGGCATGGGCAGTGACCGCAGCGCCGACCGTGACACCTGCGGCAAGACCGATTTGATCGGCATTGGCCTCCACACCAAAGGCGTTGACGTCAGTCAGGTGTTGGTAGAACGAACCTTTGTCCCAGAACCCTTCCTCGGAACAGCCAATACAGCCGTGCCCGGATTGAATCGGGAAGCTGGTGCCGCCATTCCAGCGCACGGTCGAGCAGGCGTTGTAGGTGGTCGGGCCCTTGCAGCCTACTTTGTAAAGGCAGTAGCCCTTGCGTGCGGCATCATCGTCCCAGGCCTCGACGAACTGGCCGGCGTCGAAGTTCGGACGGCGATAGCACTTGTCGTGGATACGCTGGCTGTAAAACATTTTCGGCCGACCCTGACGGTCCAGTTCAGGCAAACGGTCGAAGGTCAGCATGTAGGTGATCACCCCGGTCATGACTTCGGCGATCGGCGGGCAACCCGGCACTTTGATAATCGGTTTGTCGGTGATGACCTTGTGGATCGGCACCGCTTGGGTCGGGTTGGGTTTGGCCGCTTGCACGCAGCCCCAACTGGCGCAGGAGCCCCAGGAAATGATCGCCTTGGCATCGCGGGAAACGCGCTTCAATTGTTCGATGAACGGCTTGCCACCGATGATGCAGCTCATGCCGTCCTGATTCAGCGGCGGGTTGCCCTCAACGGCGAGGATGTAGTTGCCTTTGTATTTGGTCATGACCTCGTCGAGGATGGCTTCGGCCTGGTGCCCGGCCGCAGCCATCAGGGTGTCGTCGTAATCCAGGGAGATCATCGACAGCACCACGTCCTTGGCCAGCGGGTGCGCGGAGCGGATGAACGACTCGGAACAACAGGTGCATTCCAGGCCATGCAGCCAGAGCACCGGCGTGCGCGGCTTGTTCTCCATCGCCCAGGCGATTTTGGGCATGAACGCCGGGCCGAGCCCCAGTGACGTCGCGGTTAGGGAGCAGAACTTGAGAAAGCTCCGACGTGAGATGCCCTGTCTGCGCATCACTTCATAAAATGTTTCGGTCACCTGTTTTCTCCTCCCCAGGAATATTCTTCGAGTGGGGTTGCACGCCACGTACTGAAAGTAATGCCTGGTAACTACAAGACCTGTGCCATTTCGTCGCGGTCTTGCCGGATAGCGCTTAATTTCATGTATGCGGTTGTTTTTTAAGGAGTTTTTAATCGTATTCGAGCGTTGCGCTTTAGGGTCGAACGCGCAGTAGTGGATACTTGGTTTCCACTGGTCTTCTTTACTGGTAACGGGCTGATCGGTGAGGGCAGCGCTGTCGCTCAGCCAACGCTGCCCCGAAGGCTCCGACCTGTTTGTCAGGCGGGGACCCGCTTTAAGCCGCAGGGTAGTCGAGGTCCAGCCGGTCGTAGCCTTTAAGACGGTAGAACAGCAGGGAGAGGGTCCACGTGAGGATGAAGAGCCCGATGATCAGGTAGCCGATCAAGCCGAAGTCGTCGTTCAGGGACGCGATAACGTCCCATGCGCCACCTTCCAGACCCAGGCGCGAGGCAATCAGGTGCAGCACTTCCAGGCCACCCACCAGCAGCGCCACCAACACCGAGACCGAGGTGATGGTCAGGTTGTAGTAGAGCTTGCGCGCAGGTTTGATCAGCGCCCAGTGGTAGGCGCCGGTCATCATCACGCTGTCGGCGGTATCGACCAGCGCCATGCCAGCGGTGAACAGCGCGGGGAAGACCAGGATCGACCAGATGGGCAAGTCCTGCGAAGCCTGTGCCGCTGAAATGCCCAGCAAACCTATTTCCGTGGCGGTATCGAAGCCCAGGCCAAACAGAAAGCCTAGTGGGTAAAGGTGCCAGCTGCGGCTGATCAGGCCGAACAGTGGGCGTACCAGTCGCGCAATCAGGCCGCCGCCCGCCAGCATTGCATTCATCTCTTGTTCGCCGACCCGCTCGCCGCGCCGAACCCGGCGAAAAGCCAGGTACACCGAGCGCAGGATGATCAGGTTTATCAGCGCCACCAATAGAAGGAAGACGGCGGAAACCGAGGTGCCAATCAGGCCACCGATACCGTGGAACGCCTCAATGTCCGCCTTGAACGTCGAGGCGGTCAAGGCGATGACCAAGGTCGCGAGGATCACGATGGTGCTGTGTCCCAAGGAAAAGAACAGGCCCACGGTGGCGGTCTGTTGACCCTCTTGAATCAGCTTGCGAGTGACATTATCGATGGCGGCGATATGGTCCGCATCGACGGCATGACGCAGGCCGAAGCTGTAGGCGAGGAACGCGGTGCCGAGCAGCAACGGGTAGTCGCGGAAGGCAATGAAGGCCCAGAGCCAGGCCATAAGATTGACGGCGAGCAGGCCACCGAAAATCATCACCACGTGGCGCTTGAAGATCAAAGGTGCCGCGCTTTTGGCGGTTCCGGCGGCGTTGGATACAGGCATGGGTACTCCGCAAGGAAGGGGGGCTGGCTGGAAATCAAAGAGAATGTCATACAAACCCTGTGCCAGCCCTGTTCGAACGCGCTGCAGCCGTGTTTGTGTGCCGTGCGCTGGACACTGTTCTTGCACTGTTCGTGGGTAAACGGATACTCGCTTTGCAGTGGCGCTAGGCGCGTCTGCGCTTAGTCAGCGGACTGGCTGGGGATGATCAGGGTGAACTCGGCCCCGCCTTTAGGATGATTGCCTGCGATCAGACGGCCACCGCAGCGTTCGACAATGCTGTAGCTGATCGACAGCCCCAGGCCTGTGCCCTTGCCAACCGGTTTGGTGCTGAAGAAGGGGTCGAACACTTGGGTCAGATGTTCTGCGGCAATGCCGCTGCCGTTGTCGCGCAGGCGCAGGGTGACCCAGCCGGGTTCCTGTTCGACGCTTATCCACACTTCCGGTGTTTCGCGCTCGGCAGCCTGGGCGGCGTCGTAGGCGTTTTGCATCAGGTTCATCAGCACTTGCAGCAACTGCCCGCTGTTGCCGTGCACACAAGGTGCACCTTCGGGGTGCCAGTGCACGCGCAGATCTGGTGCGATGCCGCGGGTGATCCAGTGAATGGCCCGCTCGATTACTTCGTTCAGCGCAACCTCGCCCAGCGTCTCGCGATCCACCGCCGAAAAGCGCTTCAGCGCGCTGACAATGTCGGCGGTCCGTTGCGCGCCTTCCAGCGTACCTTCGATCAGCGACGGCAGGTCGGCCAGCAGTGGGTCAATGCGCAACTGTCGGCGCAGGGCTTCACGTATCTCCCGTGGTTCGTCGGCGTTGACCGCCTCCAGATACTGCTCAAGACGCTCTCGGTAACCCCCCAGAACATGGGCATTGGCGAGTACGAAGCTGATTGGGTTGTTCAGTTCGTGGGCGACCCCGGCGACCAACCGACCGAGGGAGGCCATTTTCTCCGCATGCAGCAGTTGTTGCTGGGTGCGCTTAAGGGCTTCGTGGGCTTCGTGCAACTGGCGGTAGGCGTGTTTCAGCTCACCCAGCGGGCGCCCCACCAGCACGTGACCGATGCAGCGTCCGTTGCCAGTACTGCGCACGGTGCAGCTGATGTCTACGGGGAGCGGCGCGCCGAGGGCGTCCTTGAAATTCAGTTCGAGGCTGGCGCTGGCATTGGGTCTGCGCAACCCGGCCAATGTCTCGCGCAGCTGTTCGTCACTTCGCGCGTCGGCCAGCAAGGCATAGACCGGGCTGCCGAGCAGTGTCTGTTCGTCGCGTCCTACCAGTGTGCGCAGGGCATTGTTGGATTCTTCGATGCGTCCGTCCGGGTCGCAGGCCAGTAGCACGTCGGACATGGACGACAGCAGCCCGGCGATGAACTGCTGCGACTGTTCCAGCTCGGCATTCTTTTCTTCCAGGGCGATTTCGTCCTGCACCAGCTGTGAATAGACTTCATCCATCTTGCCGATTACTTCCAGCCAGGCGTCCTCGTCGAGGTTGCCGGGCGCTGCTTTGCGCGCCATGACGTTCTCCTGGTTCAATGCACCGTGCAAACCATGCACGGGTCGAAAGAACGAACGATATGCTGCACCGCAACCGGCGTTTTCTCGCCGGGCAGCACGGGTGCGCCCTCAAGGGCTTGCTCCAGTGCACCGGGCCGACCCTGAGCGTCACGCGGGGAAAAATTCCAGGTGGTCGGCGCGATGATCTGGTAGCTGGCGATGCGTCCGTGCTCGACCCGAAGCCAATGGCCGAGGGCGCCGCGCGCCGCTTCAGTGAGGCCCACGGCGCTGCCGTTGTCGGGCAGTTCTGCGGCGCGATAATAGGGTTCGCCGGGGCGCAGGGCCATCAGCCACTGCTCCATCAGCGGCACTACACGGGCCAGTTCCACCAGCCGAGCCAGTACACGGGTGTAGACGGTTGCCCCGCAGCGGGCGACAGCGTCGCGCAGCAACGGTTGACCCGCGATCAGTTGACGGGCCAAGGCGCCGGTTTCGAGCACGGCGCCTGCCAGTCGTGGGGCCTTGTTCCAGGTATAGGCGGCAGGTTTTTCTGCCAGCGGTTCGGTTTGGCCTTGGGCCGGATGCAGCGGGCCGCCGCTGTCATCCAGCCAGGCGTGGGCGGCGTCCTCGCTGATATCCGCCAGCTCCAGGCTTTCTACCCGCTGCGTAGCAGCGTTCCACAGGCCTTGTGGGAACACCATATGTCCGTCGGGCTGCGGATAGGCGCCATAGGACAGGTAGAGCCCCGGTCCCGGACCGAGATGCTCCAGACCGCTGTCCAGCGTGATATCGAGGAACTGGCGCAGATCGCCTTGGCCTGGCGCTTCTGCCTGCCAGGCCCAAAGTTCGTTTTCGCTGCCAAGCCCGACGATGCGCTCCAGTGGGGTGGCGAACAGCTCGGTTTCGAGAAATTGGCGGAACTCGCGCACCCGTGTCAGCAAACGCAGGCGTTCGGCCGCATCAATGGCACGGGTCGAGCCGCCGGGCTGGATGGAGCCAGTGTGCGGCCACTTTCCGCCCAGGGTGCCGATCAGATCCAGCCAGCGTTTGCGGGCGGACACCGCCAGACGTTGCTGGCTGCCCTGGCCCGGCGTAAAGCGCGCCTGAGCCGCCGCGTACCACGGTCGTTCTGCATACGCCGGGCGCACGAAGTCGGGCATGAAAAATAAATAGAAATGAGTCAGGTGGTCAGCGAGGTTCTCTGTCGCCGCCATGAGATTAATCGTCAGCAGACCGTTGTCAGGCGGTTGCACGCCAGCCAGTGAGGCCAGTGCACGGGCGGCGGCAATCGACTGCGATACCGAGCAAATCCCACAGATACGTGGGGCATAGACCAGCGCATCAAGCGGGGCGTGTTGTAGCAGTATTTGCTCGAAGCCGCGAAACATGGTGGCGTTGACCTGCGCCGAACGCACGCGGCCGTCTTCCACCTCAAGCTGCACTTCGAGGTCACCTTCGACACGATTGAAAGGACCCACCACCAGACGTGACATAAGGCTTTCCTAACGCCGTGGGATAAGCACAACGGGCGCGATGAGTTGATGGTCGGACGTGGCGTTCTGCTTGACCCGCTTGGGCGTTGCCGATTTGGACAGCGCTGACAGGGCGACAAACCAGGCTTTGGGCATGTCGGTTGGCAGGCCGATGGGAATGCCTGCCACCTTGGGCGTGAGGTTGAACGCATGCCCCGGTTCTTCGAAACCAGGGGCGGTGCAGTTGATGCAGGCATAGCCGCCACGGGTGCAGGAGCCTTCGCCGTTCCACAAGCGCGTATTGCAATCAGCGTGGGCCTGGGTGCCCTTGCAGCCGAGGTTTTCCATCATGCAGCCGAGGTCCGAAGGTTTCTCGGCGCTGGCCTTGTATTCGTAGAACTCGTTACGCGTGCAGCCGTGGTGAACCAACTGATCGGCGTAGAAGCGCGGCCGCCCCAGGATGTCCAGGTCGGGCTCGGCGAACAGGCCGGCGGCCAGTGACATGAGGGTGTCGGTGACCCAGCCAGGGTGAGTCGGGCATCCGGCAACGTTGATCACCGGCAGGCCGCGACGTGAACGGTAATCGGCACCCAGCAAGCCGCCCAGGCGATGGCCGTCGTATTGCAAGCCGCAGGCGTCCGTCGGGTTATTACCGGCAGCGGTGATGCCGCCATACGCGGCGCAGGTACCGATGCCCAAGGTGTATTCGGCTACTTCGGCCAGGTCCCGAACCCAGTCGATCATTGCCCGACCCGTGCCGGCCAGCATGTGAAAGCGCCCGGTGCCGTTGGGGCCGCGAAGCATGGAGCCTTCGATACACAGCGCGTCGAGACGGGTACGTCCCTGCAAGCAGTCGTTGAGGATACTGACCATTTCGTCGCCGGTTTCCAGCGACAGCGACGGGTGCCAGAGCAGTTCGATTCCGGCACTGCGCCACATGCCTGCGAAGTCCTGAGTGTCGGCGCACAGCAGCGACATCGTGCAGCCCCCACAGCCACCCGATTGCAGCCAAAGCACGTTGAACGCGTTGTCTTTCATCAGGACTCCTCCAAACCGAAGCGGCGCAGTTTCTGCCGCAAGCCTACGCGGGACAGGCCCAACTCACGGGCCGCGTGGGTCTTGTTCCAGCGATGACGCAACAGCGACTCTTTTAACAGGGTTGCCTCAATGGCGTCGAGTTGCTCTTGCAGTGTCCCGCTTGGGCTTGAGGTCGGTGTACTGGTGGACAGGGCAAGTCTGGCCTGGCCTTGCAATACGCGCCAGGAGAAGGCCCGCGCGTTGATTTGCGCGCCATCGGACAAGGCGGCGGCGCGGTAAATCTCGTTGCGCAGTTCGCGGATATTACCGGGCCAGGAATAGCCGATCAGGCTGGCCAAGGCATCGTTGGCGAAGTTCAATTCGGGTAAATCGAGTTCCTGGCGGGCGTCATCCAGCAACTTGTTGGCAATCGGTAATACGTCAGCGCTGCGTTCGCGCAGTGGCGGCAGCGCCAGGCTGACGCCCGCCAGCCGGTAATAAAGATCGCTACGGAAACGTCCGGCGCGCACGTCCTCTTCAAGGTCGCGGTGGGTCGCGGCAATGACCCGAACGTCGACTCGCACTGTGCTGGACGCGCCGACCGGACGCAGCTCGCCTTCTTGCAGAACCCGCAATAACTTGACCTGAAACGCCGGTGAGGTATCACCGATCTCGTCGAGCAGCAGGGTGCCGCCGTTTGCCCTCTGGAACAGGCCGATGTGATCCTGGTGGGCGCCGGTGAAGGCGCCACGCTTGTGACCGAAAAGCTCGGACTCAAGCAGGGTGTCGGGCAGCGCCGCGCAGTTCTCCATGACAAACGCGTTGGCCGCTCGCGGGCTGGCATAGTGAATGCCGCGAGCCAGCAGTTCCTTGCCGGTGCCCGACTCACCCAGCAGCAGCACTGGAAGGTCGTAGCGGGCAACGCGCGCGGCCATTTCACAGAGCGCATCCAGCGGTCCGCCAACGGCGCGCACAATGCGTGAAAAGTCGAAGGTTTCACGGACCCTGGAAAGGGTCTCCTGGTTGCGCCGTCGCAACACTGGCGTGCCGGCGCGCAGCTCCAGATCCAGTCGTTGCATATGATTTTGTAGGGCCTGGCTTTCCACCGCGTTGCGTACGGTGCTCAGCAAGTGCTCCGGTAACCAGGGTTTGAGCAGATACTGATAGATCCCGGCGAGGTTGATGCCGTTGATGATGTCTTCCGAATCGGTGTAGCCGGAAAGAACAATACGCACGACTTCCGGCCAGCGCTCGCGAGCTTCCTGGAGGAACTCGATGCCACTCATGCCGGGCATGCGCTGGTCGCAGATAATCACCGAGACCGGGTGCTCTTCGAGCAGCTTGCGGGCCTCGATCGCCGAGTCGGCCAGGAGCACTTCAAACTCTTGATTCAGCACCCGACACAGCGACTCCCGCGAGCGCAACTCGTCATCGACAACAAGAATTGTCGGCAAGTCGGGTTGGGTATCGGACGTCGAGGTCATGGGCAAAAAAAGAAGAGAAGAGAAGATTTCACGACGATGCCAGACGGCTGCGAATGAGGGGCGATAGTAACACGGCCGTGGCTGACGGGCGGTTCGTTTGCAGCGGGTCAGACGCTGACAAGCGTCCGTACCAGGCTCACTAACGCTCCAGACTCAGCCCATTGGCTGGCAATGGCAACGCCGTTTTGTAGCGCACCTGCTTGAGCGCGAAGTTGGAGCGAATGTTGGCCACTCCTGGCACTTTGGTCAGGAAATCCAGCAAAAAACGCTCCAGTGCCTGAATGGTCGGCACCAGCACCCGGATCAAATAATCTGGGTCGCCCGCCATCAAATAGCACTCCATCACTTCGGGACGATTGGCGATGGCCTCTTCGAACTCGTGCAAGGCTTCCTCAACCTGCTTTTCCAGGCTGACATGGATAAACACGTTGACGTGCAGTCCTAATAGTTCCGGGTCCAGCAGGGTGACTTGTTGCCGGATGAGCCCCAGGTCTTCCATCGCCTTGACCCGATTGAAGCAGGGGGTAGGGGAGAGATTGACGGAGCGTGCGAGGTCGGCATTGGTGATTCTGGCATTCTCTTGAAGACTGTTGAGAATCCCTATGTCAGTACGATCAAGCTTTCTCATGAGACAAATACGCCTGTTTATTCTATTTATTCAGAATAGATATCTTTAAATGGCTCCGCACGCAACGAAGTTGAGAAAAATATTCTCCACGCTCAGGCCTATGATTTGTGTAGGACAAGATTTTCCAAAGGGGATATCGGCGTCCAATGATTGAACAAGCTCCAGCGCCCAACAAAAACACATGACAAAAGCGAGCGTAGAGAAAGCCCATGAACGAATACGAACCCCTGCGCCTGCACGTTCCTGAACCTTCTGGCCGTCCAGGCTGTAAAACCGATTTTTCGTACCTGCATCTGAACGATGCCGGTCTCGTCCGCAAGCCCCCGATTGATGTCGAACCGTCCGATACCGCTGACCTCGCCAAAGGCCTGATTCGGGTGCTCGACGATCAAGGTCAGGCACTCGGCCCATGGGCTGAAGGCGTTTCTGTCGAAATCCTGCGTAAAGGCATGCGTGCCATGCTCAAGACGCGGATTTTCGACAACCGCATGGTCGTTGCCCAGCGCCAGAAGAAAATGTCGTTCTACATGCAGAGTCTTGGCGAAGAGGCCATTGGCAGCGCCCAGGCTTTGGCATTGAACGTAACCGACATGTGTTTTCCAACCTATCGTCAGCAAAGCATCCTGATGGCCCGCGAAGTGCCGTTGGTGGATCTGATTTGCCAACTGCTGTCCAACGAACGCGACCCCCTCAAAGGTCGGCAGCTGCCGATCATGTACTCAGTACGTGACTTCGGATTTTTCTCCATCTCCGGCAATCTGGCCACCCAATTCGTCCAGGCGGTTGGCTGGGGCATGGCGTCGGCGATCAAGGGCGATACTAAAATCGCGTCGGCCTGGATCGGCGATGGCGCCACCGCCGAATCGGATTTCCACACCGCCCTCACGTTCGCCCACGTCTACCGTGCGCCAGTAATCCTCAACGTGGTCAACAATCAATGGGCCATCTCTACCTTCCAGGCCATTGCCGGCGGCGAAGCAACGACTTTTGCCGGTCGCGGTGTGGGCTGCGGTATTGCCTCGTTGCGGGTGGATGGCAACGATTTCGTGGCGGTCTACGCGGCCTCGGCCTGGGCGGCTGAACGCGCACGACGCAACCTGGGCCCGACTCTGATCGAGTGGGTGACCTACCGTGCCGGCCCGCACTCGACGTCGGATGATCCGTCCAAATACCGTCCGGCCGATGACTGGAGTCACTTCCCGTTGGGCGACCCGATCATGCGCCTCAAGCAACACCTGATCCGCATCGGCCAATGGTCCGAAGAGGAGCACGCGGCCACCAGCGCCGAGCTCGAAGCCGAAATCATCGCTGCGCAGAAAGAAGCCGAACGCTACGGCACCTTGGCGGGCGGGCAAATGCCCAGCGCCGCGACCATCTTCGAAGACGTCTATAAAGAGATGCCGGAGCACCTACGCCTGCAGCGCCAGCAACTGGGGATCTGACATGAACGATCACAACAATAATATTCAGTTGGAAACCGCCATGACCACAACCACCATGACCATGATCCAGGCCTTGCGCTCGGCCATGGACATCATGCTTGAGCGTGACAATAACGTGGTTGTGTTCGGCCAGGACGTGGGCTATTTCGGCGGCGTTTTTCGCTGCACCGAAGGCCTGCAAGGCAAATATGGCACCTCGCGAGTGTTCGATGCGCCGATCTCCGAAAGCGGGATCGTCGGCGTCGCGGTGGGCATGGGGGCTTACGGATTGCGGCCAGTGGTCGAGATTCAGTTCGCCGATTACGTTTACCCGGCGTCGGATCAGATCATTTCTGAAGCCGCACGTTTGCGCTATCGCTCGGCCGGCGAGTTCACCGCCCCATTGACCCTGCGCATGCCCTGCGGTGGCGGCATTTATGGCGGTCAGACTCACAGCCAAAGCATTGAGGCGATGTTCACCCAAGTCTGCGGTTTGCGCACGGTCATGCCGTCCAACCCCTATGACGCCAAGGGCCTGTTGATCGCCTCCATCGAGAATGATGATCCGGTGATTTTTCTTGAACCCAAACGCCTGTATAACGGCCCGTTCGATGGTCACCACGACCGCCCGGTAACGCCGTGGTCGAAACACCCGGCGAGTGCCGTGCCTGACGGTTATTACAAAGTGCCGCTGGACGTGGCGGCGATTGCCCGCCCCGGCAACGACGTCACCGTGCTGACCTATGGCACCACTGTGTATGTGTCTCAAGTGGCGGCCGAGGAAACCGGCATTGACGCTGAAGTCATCGATCTGC
Source organism: Pseudomonas sp. 10C3 (assembly GCF_036346185.1). Taxonomy (NCBI): domain Bacteria; kingdom Pseudomonadati; phylum Pseudomonadota; class Gammaproteobacteria; order Pseudomonadales; family Pseudomonadaceae; genus Pseudomonas; species Pseudomonas sp. 10C3. Next base: position 38,509 of record NZ_JASJVE010000008.1, read on the forward strand.
GCAGCCTCTGGCCGCTGGACCTGGAAACCATTGTCAATTCGGTGAAGAAAACCGGTCGCTGTGTGGTGGTTCACGAAGCCACGCGCACCTGCGGCTTTGGCGCTGAACTGGTGGCGTTGGTGCAAGAACACTGCTTCCACTATCTGGAAGCACCTATCGAGCGCGTCACCGGATGGGATACCCCTTATCCTCATGCTCAAGAGTGGGCGTATTTCCCCGGTCCATCCCGAGTGGGTGCGGCTTTGAAACGGGTCATGGAGGTCTGAATGGGCACGCACGTTATTAAAATGCCGGACATTGGTGAAGGCATTGCAGAAGTTGAATTGTCTCAGTGGCACGTCAAGGTCGGCGATATGGTCGTTGAAGACCAGGTGCTGGCCGATGTCATGACCGACAAGGCGATGGTCGATATCCCGTCCCCGGTACATGGCAAGGTGATCGCCCTCGGCGGGCAGCCCGGTGAAGTCATGGCCGTAGGCAGTGAGCTGATTCGGATCGAAGTCGAAGGCGCCGGTAACCTCAAGGAGACCGCCTCGGGTGCCGTGGCCGAATCCGCCCGTGAGCCCGTGCTTGTCGCCCCGCCCAAGGTCGATGTCAGCGTCGTGGCTGAAGCCAAACCTCAAGCCGCGCCTGTCCCCGGTGTAAAACGCTCGCTGGAAGCCCGGTCTACTCGGCAGGCCAATGATCGTCCGTTAGCCTCGCCAGCCGTGCGCAAGCGTGCCCTGGATGCCGGTATTGAATTGCGTTTTGTGCAGGGCAGTGGTCCGGCCGGCATTATTCGGCATGAAGATCTGGACGCGTATATCGAGCAGAGCCAGCAGGCCAGTGCAGCCCCCGCAGCCGCTTACGCCGAGCGCAATGACGAACAGCAGATCCCAGTGATCGGCTTGCGACGCAAAATCGCCCAACGCATGCAAGACGCCACCCGCCGTGCGGCGCACTTCAGTTATGTCGAAGAAGTGGACGTCACCGCGCTCGAAGAACTGCGTGTCCACCTCAACGAAAAATGGGGCGCCAGTCGCGGCAAACTGACGCTGTTGCCATTTCTTGTACGCGCGATGGTGGTGGCTCTGCGCGACTTCCCGCAGATCAACGCTCGCTACGACGATGAAGCGCAAATCATCACTCGTCACGGCGCGGTGCATGTCGGTGTTGCGACCCAAAGCGATAACGGTCTGATGGTGCCGGTAATCCGTCACGCCGAAGCCCGCAGTCTGTGGGCCAACGCTGAGGAGATCTCCCGGCTCGCCAGCGCTGCACGTACAGGCAAAGCCAGTCGCGACGAGATGTCCGGCTCCACGATTACCTTGACCAGCCTCGGCGCATTGGGCGGCATCGTCAGTACGCCGGTACTTAATCTGCCGGAAGTGGCCATCGTCGGGGTCAATCGCATCGTCGAGCGGCCAATGGTGATTAAAGGCCAGATCGTGATTCGAAAAATGATGAACCTCTCCAGCTCCTTCGACCATCGCGTGGTCGATGGCATGGACGCGGCGCAATTCATCCAGGCCATTCGCGGCTTGCTCGAACAACCCGCCACCCTGTTTGTGGAGTAATCATGCAGCAGACTCTGAGCACCACCTTGCTGATCATCGGCGGCGGCCCCGGCGGTTATGTCGCGGCGATCCGTGCCGGGCAGTTGGGCATACCGACTATTTTGATCGAAGGCCAGACACTGGGTGGCACCTGCCTGAACGTCGGCTGCATACCGTCCAAGGCGCTGATCCACGTCGCGGAACAGTTCCATCAGACCACGCGCTTCAGTCAAGGCTCGGCGCTGGGTATCAGTGTCCAGCCGCCCACCCTGGACATTGGCCAAAGCGTGAACTGGAAGAACGGCATCGTTGACCGCTTGACCTCGGGCGTCGCGGCGTTGCTGAAGAAAAACAAGGTTCAGGTCATTCACGGCTGGGCGCGGATCATTGACGGCAAGACCGTCGAGGTTGAAGGCGCTGGCATGCGTATTCAGTGCGAGCACCTGCTGCTGGCCACCGGATCGACCTCGGTCAATCTGCCGATGCTGCCCCTCGGTGGGCCGATCATTTCGTCCACTGAAGCGCTGACACCCAGCGCCATCCCCAAGCGTTTGATCGTGGTCGGTGCCGGTTATATTGGCCTGGAGTTGGGCATTGCCTACAGCAAGCTGGGCGCGGACGTCAGCGTGGTCGAGGCTCGCGACCGGATCTTGCCGGCTTACGATCAGGAACTGACCCAGCCGATTGCCGAGACCCTGAAAACCCTGGGTGTGAAGCTGTACCTGCAACACAGCGTCGAAGGTTTCGACCCCGTCACGCAGACCTTGCAGGTGCGTAATCCAGAGGGCGAGACCCTCGAGCTGGAAGCTGATCAGGTGTTGGTCGCTGTCGGTCGTCGTCCGCACACCCAAGGCTGGAACCTTGAAGCCCTGGCGTTGGACATGAACGGCGCGGCGATCAAGATCGACGAGCGTTGCCAGACCAGCATGCGTAATGTCTGGGCCATTGGCGACTTGGCGGGGGAGCCGATGCTCGCTCACCGCGCCATGGCTCAAGGCGAAATGGTCGCGGAGCTGGTCGCGGGCAAACACCGAGAGTTCAATCCGCTGGCGATTGCCGCCGTGTGCTTTACCGACCCGGAGCTGGTGGTGGTCGGCAAGACGCCTCAGGAGGCCAAGGCCGAAGGACTGGACGTGCTGGTCGCCAACTTCCCGTTCGCTGCCAACGGCCGGGCGATGACCCTGGAATCGAAAAGCGGTTTCGTGCGGGTGGTCGCGCGAAGTGACAATCACCTGATTCTCGGCTGGCAAGCCGTCGGGGTCGGCGTGTCGGAACTGTCTACGGCCTTTGCCCAATCCCTGGAAATGGGCGCTCGCCTGGAAGACATCGCAGGCACCATCCACGCCCACCCGACACTCGGCGAAGCGGTTCAGGAAGCGGCGCTACGTGCGCTGGGGCATGCGTTGCATCTCTGACGATCTGAACCTGTGGGGCACCCCGGCACGCGCAGTGTAGTGCGCGAAGGCATTCGAGCCGGGCGGCCCTCATGTTCCGGACGGGTCAATGCGCTGATCAGTCAGCGATGACAGCGTCGTGCCGTTCGCCTGCAGCGTCTTTCAGAAAACTGAGCAACGCAACCACCGGGAACGCGCTGCCGGCAACGACGATCCATAGCCAGCCGCCGCGGTCGTACAGCACGCTGGCAATCGCCGAACCGAAGGCCCCTCCGATGAAAATACTGGTCATGTACAGCGCATTCAGGCGGCTGCGGCTGGCGGCATCCAGGGCGTAGACCGCACGCTGCCCCAACACCATGTTCATCTGCACGCAGAAGTCCAGGACCACACCGGTCACGGCCAGTCCGATCACGCTGTAAATCGGGTGAATCAGCGCCGGCAAGAAACTCAACGCAGCCAGAACCAATGCCCCGAGGCTGGCAATGCGGGTGTGTCCGGCATCGGCCAGACGCCCACTGATGGGCGCTGCGATCGCGCCGATGGCACCGACCAGCGCGAACAAGGCGATCTGTGTCTGCGACAGGCCATGGTTGCGTGCCAGCTCCAGCGGTACGGCGGTCCAGAACAAGCTGAACGCAGCAAACATCAGCCCTTGGTAGAACGCCCGCTGACGTAAAACTGGTTGCGTACGCAGCAAGGTCCACAGTGAAAACAGCAGTTGCCCGTACGAGGCGCTATGGTCAGGTTGGCGTTTGGGCATGGTGGTGGCAAGCACCACACTGATGATCATCATTAGTACCGATGCCGAGACAAACACCGCGCGCCAGCCGAAGTGGTCGGCGATCACGCTGGACAGTGGCCGTGCCAGCAGAATCCCCAGCAGTAACCCGCCCATGATCCCGCCAACGACCCGCCCCCGAGATTCCTCAGGTGCTAGATGCGCCGCCAGCGGAATCAGGATTTGCACCGACACTGAACTGAACCCCACCAACAACGACGCGAGCAAAAACACATTCGGTTGTTGACTGAACGCTGCGCCCAACAAGCTGATGATGGCCAACAGGGAGGTCATGATCATCAACCGTCGGTTCTCCAGCAGGTCGCCCAACGGCACTAGGAAGAACAGCCCAAGCGCGTAGCCGATCTGAGTCAGCGACACGATCACGCTGGCCATGGTGCTGGACAGGCCGATGTCGGGCGCAATCAGCTCGATGATGGGCTGGGCGTAATAGATATTGCCGACAATAGCGCCACAGCAAAACGCGAACAGCATTACCATGCCTCGCGTCATAGTGGGGGCCTCGGCGTGGCGGGTTTGGGTCGTGGTACTCATAAGAAAAGCGTTCTCGGGCGGACAAGTGAACCAAACACGCCTGCAACATGCGCGCGAAAGGCTGTCTGGTAATAGATTGCGCGCAGGCTAATTGTTCTGCCGCGAGGTGAGAAGGGGGGTGAGGGTGATAGCGACTATTCCTGAAAATAATGATGGGGTGCTTACCCTTTATTTCCGCCTTCCAACTCAATGTCCAACCGCTTCAACCTTGAAGCCAGGGTTGTAGGTTTAAGCCCCAACAGCTCCGCCGCGCCGCCTTTGCCGAACAGTTTTCCGTTGGCGGCGTTGAGGCGCGACGCTCCGTTTCCAGATAGGCGCGCGCTCTTATCCGCGCTTTATCTCTTCATTCTTGTGTTTGTCAGGCTGACCCAGGTCCTTGCTTCCTCGTTGCTTGGGTGGACCGCTTTCGCTGCGGATTTGGGCATGGCTGATCAGGGCGAAAATAAAACTGCCGCCGATAATGTTGCCAGCCAGGGTCGGCCCGGCAAAGGTCAGCCAGAAGTCTTTCCACGGCAGTTGGCCGGCGAACACCAGGTATGAAACCTCGGCCGAACCGACGACGATGTGGGTGAAATCGCCCAGCGCCATCAGGTAGGTGATGAGGAGGATGATCCAGATTTTTGCGCTCTCCATGGACGGGATCATCCAGACCATGGTGGCGATCATCCAGCCGGAAATGATGCCCTTGGAGAACATCTGGCTGACGTTGTTTTCCATGACCTTACGGCCAATATCGAGAAACGCTGCATCGGTTTTTGCATCGAAAATCGGCAAGTGCAGCATGACGTAGGCCACCAACAGGGTGCCGGTCAGGTTGCCGATCAATACCACGCCCCACAAACGCAAGAGCCGGCCGAAGTTGCCCAGCGTTGGTTTGGTCATCACCGGCAGCACGGCGGTCAGGGTGTTTTCGGTGAACAACTGCTGACGTGCCAGAATTACCGCAAGAAACCCCGCCGAATAACCCAGGCTGGCGATTACTTTGCTGGTATCGCCTTCGGGCAGTCGAGCATCGAGCAGGCCCATGGCCATCAGCGATAAGCCCATGGTCAGACCAGCAGCGAGGGCCGACCACCAAAGAGCGGCGATGCTGCGCTCAAGCTCCTGATCACCCTGGAGGCGAATGGTTTCGTGCAGCACGGCGGCACGTGGGGGCTGGTTTTTGTCGACCTCTCTTTCTTCTTCAGCGGACAGACCAGGGGTCTTGCCATCTTTTTCACTGTCCATAAGCGCCTCGGGTCGAATTTAGTAATGTCGCTAAGTCGTGCATCGAATGCTGCACGGCACTGATGGTTGAGACACAATTCGCTGCTGAGCGTTCGCCCTCCGGGGTGAGAGCATTTCGTTAAGTAAAACCGTTCAAATTCAGGAGCGTGACCGTGAGCATCCATATCCGCGAAGCGACCAGGGCCGATGCCAGGGTTATTCTGGGTTTTATCACCGAACTGGCGATCTACGAAAAGGCCGAGCATGAAGTGTTGGCCAGTGTGGCGGACATCGAGCGCAGCCTGTTTGACGAGCCGTCGCCAGCACGGGCGCTGATCTGCCTGCAGAATGATGAACCGATTGGTTTCGCCGTGTACTTCTTGAGCTATTCCACCTGGCAGGGGCGCAAGGGTTTGTACCTGGAAGACCTGTTCATCTCGGCCAGCCATCGCGGCGGCGGGGCGGGCAAGAAAATGCTCCGGCATCTGGCGAAGCTGGCATACGACAGCGGTTGTGGTCGTTTCGAATGGAGCGTGCTGGACTGGAACACACCGGCTATCGATTTTTATAAAGCCATCGGCGCCGCGCCGCAGGATGAGTGGGTGCGCTACCGGCTGGACGGCGAAACCCTGAAGAGCTTTGCGTTAGGCGAGTAGGTGCTGCGCACGCTTGCCCCGCCGGTCATGATCAGCCAAGCACCCGACTCGGTGTGCCACCGTGCCATGCCTGGATGTCTTCGATCATTTGGCTGAAGAATGTCCGGTAGTTGTTCTCGGTGACATAACCGATGTGTGGTGTCGCCAGCACGTTGTCCATGTGCCGGAATGGATGGTCAGCGGGCAGGGGTTCAGGTTCGTAGACATCCAGAGCCGCTCCGGCGATTCGGCGTTGTTGCAGTGCATTGATCAATGCCGCTTCGTCGATGATCGGGCCGCGTGCGGTGTTGATCAGGTACGCGGAGGGCTTCATCCAGCTCAGTGCCTGTGCATCGACCATCCCGCGACTGCGGTCGCTGAGCACCAGGTGCACCGACAATACATCCGCCTGTTCAAACAGCGCTTGCTTGCTGACGTACGTCACGCCCGATTCCGCGGCACGCTCGGGCGTGAGGTTTTCGCTCCAGGCGATCACCCGCATGCCAAAGGCCTGGCCATAGCGTGCAATCCAATTACCAATGCTGCCCAGACCGAGAATCCCCAAGGTCTTGCCGTATAAATCGCCGCCCAGGCCGATCTGCCAGCCGCCGTCGCGCAATGAGTTGGCTTCGCCCACCAGATTGCGGGTAATTCCCATGATCAAGGCCCAGGTCATTTCCGGGGCGGCATGCTTGTAGCTGTCAGTGCCGCACACCTGAATGCCTAGTCGTGCAGCCGCCGGAAGGTCGATTGCGGCATTGCGCATGCCACCGGTGACCAACAATTTCAGGCGCGGCAACTGGCTCAATAAGGCTTCGTTGAACAGGGTGCGCTCACGCATGACACACACCACGTCAAACGACTCCAGGCGCGCCACCATGCTGGCGGTATCTGCCGGGAACTCGTGCAGAAAACTGACTTCGCCGATCAGGTCGAGAACGGTCCAGTCCACCACGTTACTCGCCACCGACTGCCAGTCATCGAGCACGGCGATCTGTAAGAGGGAATGTTCAGCCATTGTGGTTTTCCTCGCCAAAAACACAGTGAAATTATTCGTGAGACTAACAGTGCCGCCAGGTAGATTGCGATTGAAGCAGGGTCCCGCTCAACCAAACAGCCCCGCAGCGATGTTGATCGAGAACCCCAGGATCGCGGTGTTGAACACAAAACCAATCAGTGATTGGGCCAGTACGGTTTTGCGCAGGTCTCGGCTTGCGACCCCTACGTCTGCTGTCTGTACCGCGACACTGATGGTGAATGAGAAGTAAAGAAAGTCCCAATAGTTCGGGTTCTTCTCGCCATCGGCGAAGCGCAGAGGGGGTTTACTGGTAGTGGCGGTGTAGAACAGGCGAGCGTAATGCAGGCTGAATATTACACCGGTGAGCAGCCAGGAACCGACAATGGTCAGGCCGGTAAAACCGTAATGCAGCAACCTGATGTGGACGCTCAGGTCTTTACTGCCAGCCAGTTCCAGGGTAATCGCTGCAAGGCTGGCAATCGCCGCCACGCATACTGTCGCCAACACCAGTCCGGCATTTTCGTCCTCGATCATAGCGAAGCGTTTGACGTCCTCGGCTTGTGCGCGAAACGTCAGCCAGATCATCAGGATCAGGTAGGTCCACACCCCAACGTTCCAGCCAATCAATATTTGGGTGGTGGGCGCGAGATCGGGAACAACGTAGCTGGAAAGAAAACCACCGACACAACCGAGCAGTGCCGCAGCGGTCAGGCGAGGGTGGGTGTGGGCGAGATGGGGCATTTGAGGGCATCGTGGTCAGAGTCTTGGCGAACCTTAGCACGGCCTCTGCGCCAGAAGAAAAAACGGCGCGGAAGTGATTCCGCGCCGCGCGCCACGTTGGGAATAGCCTTACCGCACTTGCAACTTATAGGCTCTGCAACTTACCGAACCAGGCAGACTCCTCACCATCTAATTTAAAAGTGTTTCTATAAACACCTTCACCGCAACCCACCTTCTCCGGAGTCCACCATGTTTGCTCTTGATCACGACCTTGCGCAGGACATCGTCGACCGTGCCATGGCGATCCTGCCGTGCAACGTCAATGTGATGGACTGTCTGGGCATCATTATTGGTAGTGGCGAGGCTGATCGGTTGTATACCCGGCATGAAGGTGCTCAGTTGGTGTTGGCCAACAGCCGGGTGGTGGAGATTGATTCGCAGACGGCCAAGCATCTGAATGGTGTGCGTCCGGGGGTCAATCTGCCGCTGATGCTTGACCAGAAATTGATGGGCGTACTGGGGATTACCGGTGAGCCGGACGAGGTCCGGGTCTATGGCGAGCTGGTGAAGATGACCGCCGAGATGCTCATGGAGCACCGGCGCCAGCAGGCGGATCAACAGTGGAGGCATCAGCGCAGCGAGGACCTGCTTTCGCGGTTGTTGCTGGTCGACTGCCCCGACAGCCAGGTCGACGAAGCCGAGCATTTGGGGCTGCAACCGCAATTGCCGCGTCAGTCGGTATTGATCGAGCTGCCTGCGCAAACGCCTGCGGCCAGCCAGATTGCCACTTGGTTGAACGCCCGTTATGCCCATAGTTGGTGTGTGGTGCGCGAGCCGACGTTGTTGCACTGGTGCCGCGCCGCAGGCAAGGAACGCGACGATACGCTGCTGCTGGAGCAGTTCGACGAGCAGGGCTGGCCCGTGGTGCGGATGGTCACGGTCGAGCAATCGGCCGATCTGGCGACGTTGCAACAGGCCTGTGCTGCGGGGCGTGATTTGCTCGATTACGCCCGCCATGTCCATCCGCAGCGGCGGCTGTTGCGTCTGGCCGTTCATCGTCCGGCCGTGCTGTTCTGGCGTTATCGCAACGATTGGCTCGCCCAAGGCGTGGCCGCCCCGATCATCCGGCTGCAAGAAAGCAACAGCGGGCAGTTGCTGGAAACCCTGCGCAGCTGGTTCGACTACAGCGGCGAAAGTCAGGCCTGTGCAGACGCGCTGGGCATTCACCGCAACAGCCTGCGTTATCGACTGGAAAAGGTCGCGGAGCTCAGCGGTTGCGACCCCTACAAAACTGACGACTTGTTGCGCCTGTATCTGGGCGTACAAATGACGCCTCGAATCACTGCGGACTAAAATCCAGTATGTTGTTTTGGTCCAATGACCAATAACTGCCTACGTTTCTTGGGCGAAGGTCAGGCGGAAAACGTCGGTTAGGGTGAGAACATCTACTCATTACGGATAGGAGCCCCCATGAAAATCGTCATCGCACCCGACTCTTTCAAGGACAGCCTGAGTGCCCAGGCTGTCGCCAATGCTATTGCCGGGGGCCTGGCCGAAGTCTGGCCTGACGCCGAGTTGGTTCAATGCCCGATGGCCGATGGCGGTGAGGGCACCATCGAAGCGGTTCTGGCCGCCTGTGATGGGCAGTGGATGAGCACCACTGTCAGCGGACCGTTGGGCGTTGCGGTCGAGGCTCAGTGGGGCTGGCTGGAACAGACCCGGACCGCAATCATTGAAATGGCCATGGCCAGCGGCTTGCAGTTACTGACCCTTGAGCAAAGGGACGCTTGCCTGAGTAGCACGCATGGCACGGGCGAGTTGATTCGTGCGGCGCTGGACGCTGGCGCGCAACGTATCATCCTGGCGATTGGCGGCAGCGCGACCAATGATGCGGGCAGTGGCATGCTGTCGGCGTTGGGTGCGCGTTTTCTCGACGGTAATGATCAGCCTCTGATTCCAAGTGGTCAGGCTTTGGCGCAGGTACAACGGATCGAACTGGGCGGTCTTGATGCACGTTTGCGTGACGTGCGCTTTGAGGTTGCGGCGGATGTCGACAACCCATTGTGCGGTCTGCAGGGTGCCTCTCATATTTTTGGCCCACAAAAGGGGGCATCCCCGCAGCAAGTTCTGGAGCTGGACGCCGCGTTGGGGCATTTCGCCGACCATTCGGCTCAGGTTCTGGGTCATGACGTGCGCGACCAACCCGGTTGCGGGGCGGCAGGGGGCATGGGCTTCGCTGCCAAGGCTTACCTGAACGCGACTTTTCGCCCTGGCGTAGAGGTGGTGGCCGACCTTGTGGGCCTGGCCTATGCACTGGACGGTGCCGATTTGGTGATCACCGGCGAAGGCTGTTTTGATGCTCAGACGCTGCGTGGCAAAACGCCGTTCGGTGTCGCCCGCATTGCCCGGCGCAAGGGGGTGCCGGTGATCGTGTTGGCCGGGACGTTGGGTGAGGGCTATGCCGATCTGTACGCGCATGGCATCAGTGCGGCGTTTGCGTTGACCAGTGGCCCAATGACGCTCGGTTATGCCTGTCGCAACGCCGCGAGCTTGTTGCATGATCGAGCTCGTGATCTGGCGCGGGTCTGGCGGCTGGCTGTGTCGCGCTGATGCGTGTTCCTTCCCCGACCGAGTTCGCTGCGCGACAGAGTGGTGTCATGAGGGTTTATGCAGCACTCAACTGAACCGCGGGTATCGGGTTGCGCATAAGGGTGCCCACCAGCAGGGCGCCAAGCAGCGCCATCAATCCGGCCACCCACAGGACCGTGCTGAAGCCTGAAACAAATGCCTGTTGCGCCAGCGGCTGGACGATCAGCCGCGCATTCTCCGTCAGCGGCTGCATCGCCGCGACCATGTCACCGGCTACCACGCGGGACACGATGTGATCAGTCTGAGCCAGCCAACCGGGAGCATTGAGTTGCAGGCTACGGGTCAAGGCCTGTTGTGAGTGGCTGGCCAACAAGGCGCCGAACACACCGATGGCGAGCATGATCGCGCTGAAACGCATCGTGGTGCTCATTCCTGACGCCATGCCTGCGCGGTCACGCGGTACGCACGCCATGATGTTCTTCTGGGTATCGCCATTGAGTAGTCCTGCGCCAGCCCCGGTGACGGCGATGGCGCAGGCAAAGCTCAGGTAGCCGCCCATCGACACCGCCCAGGCGCTTAGCAGGTTGCCGCAACCGACCAGAGTCAGCCCGAGGGCCATCATGCTGGCTGGCGATAACAGGCGAGATAACCGCGTGCCGATCTTCGGGAAGGTGAGCATGGTCAGCGCGAACGGCAACATGCCCAGCCCGGAGGCGATGGCAGTGAACCCTAGGCCATTCTGCAAGTAGAACGGTAATAGCGTCATCATCACTTGGGCACAACCTGCGTAAGCGAACATGCCCAGGAGCGCACCAACGAACCGCGGGTGTTTGAACAATTGCAGATCGACCATAGGCCGAAGCTGTAGCCGCTGAACCACCACGAACAGGACCATCAACAGTACGCCGGCCAGCAAGCGCAGTGTGGTCAATGAAGTGTCCCAGCCAATGCGATTGGCCTCGATCAGGCCCCAGATAAGACACAGCAGACTGCCGCTAAACGCCAGACTGCCCCAAGGGTCGAGCCGCGCTGATTGTTCGTTGCGCGACTCGTCGATGTTGCGCCATACCATGCTCACCAGCAGCAAGCCCAGCGGCAGGTTCAGGTAGAAAATCCAGCGCCAGCCCACGAATGAGGCAATCAGACCACCCACGGTGGGCGCGGCGGTCATGGCTACGCCCATGCAGGCCCCCCAGAACGCCCAGGCTTTGGCCCGTTCGGTCTCGTCATGGAACGCATGGCCGATAGTCGCCAGTGCCGAGGTCAATAACAGCGCGGCCCCTACACCTTTGATCGCTCGAGCAATGTCGAGGAAGAGGATGTTTGGCGCCGCGCCACAGCCCAGTGAGGCCAGAATGAACAGCGCCAGGCCGCAGAGTAGGGTCTTCTTCCTGCCAAAACGATCAGCAATGCTGCCTGCGGGCAATAGCAGTGCGGCGAAGGCCAGCATGTAGGCGCTGACCACCCATTCGATGTCGGCGAAATTGGCCCCCAGGTCACGGGCAATACTGGGCAAGGTCACGGCGACAATATTGGTGTCAAGAACGATAAGCGAGCAGACCGCCGAGGCGGCCAACAGAGTCATGCGCGGGCTGGGCGTTTTCATGTCATTCCTCGCAGATACACGATTGCTTTATGGGTAACGTGCTAGCAAGCTTATTGCAATGCCTTAGGCGCTTTGTTACTTGGGCTTGAGCACTTCATTACCTTTGAGCTAATGCAGTCATGGAAATACGCCACTTTCGTTACTTTCTGGCCGTCGCCAAGCACAGGAATTTCAGCCGTGCCGCAGCACAACTGGGCATTGCTCCGCCGACGCTTACCCGACAGATTCAGGACATGGAAAGCGCCTTGGGCACGCGCTTGTTCCTGCGCCTGCAACGCGAGGTCAGCCTGACGGATGCGGGCAGGGCCTTGCAGGCAGAGGCGGAGCCGACCGTGCGTCAGTTCGAAGCCGCGCAGCTCAATGCGCAACGTGCGGGGCGCGGTGAGACGGGTCACATCGAGCTGGGTTATGTGGCTTCGTCGGTGTTTTCCGGGGTGCTGCAAAAACAGGTCAGCAGCTTTCGCCTGCGTTATCCGGACATTGGCTTCACCATCAGCGAGAACCTGATGTCGGCCTTGCCAGAAATGATCGAGGAGGGGCGGCTGGATGTCGGTTATGTTCGCTCGCCCATGCATTTACCCGAAGCCCTGAGCACCGTCAGTCTGTTGGTAGAAGGCTTTGCGCTGGCGCTGCCAAGCAGCTCATGGCTGTGTCGTCTGAAAGAAATCAATGCGGCGCATTTGCAGAATGAAATCTTCATTCTCCCCGAACAGATCTCTGGCACCTTGCAGGTCGCCGCGCAAGGCGGCTATGCGCCAACGCTTGGGCCTCAACCGGGTGGGTTAGTTGCTGTTGTGGCGCTGGTGTCTCTCGGCCAGGGTGTGGCCGTGGTGCCGGAGTCAATGGTGGACCACATCAAGTTGCCCAATGTGGTGTACCGGCGTATTCAAGACTGCCAACCTTCGTCATTCTTGTCGCTGGTTTATCGCCGTTTTGAAAAGGCTCCGGCGGTGGCGCGCTTCATCGAACACGTAAAGGATTTCAGCGAGAAACCCACTCTGTAACATGAAGATTGATCATGGACTTTAGTAAATGAAGAAATACCAGCCACCGTTGACACTGACTTCACGGATGCTCGCCCTCGTCGCAGATATCAGCGAAGAGGTCGGTCGCTTGTCGTCGTTGCGGGAAACGACAAACCGACCCGGTAAAAAAACTACTCAAGGTTCTCGCAAGCCATCCTTCGTTCAAGTCCGGCGAGCTGATGGATCAATTGGGCCTCGCGCATCGGCAATCATTTCGTCGCACGTACCTCAACCCGGCATTGGCGGCAGGGCTGGTAGAAATGACCGATCCCGACTCGCCCCGCAGCCCTGTGCAGATGTATCGGTTGACTGAGCGTGGCCATTCAATGCTTAAACATCCCTAAAGTCGTCAGTCGACTTCGTCAGCCTCTGCAAGGCATTCGGGATATTGTGCTCGGGCACTCGATTCCCGCCCGCGTCACTGGCATGCACCAGCAAGTGCCTTCGACCCTATTCAAGGAGCTCACCCCATGATCGATCATCTTGACCATTTGGTCCTGACCGCCAGCGATGCCGATGCCACCCGGGATTTCTACACCCGCGTGCTCGGCATGCAACTGGAGACCTTTGGTGCCGGACGTATGGCGTTCACGTTTGGCAACCAGAAAATCAACCTGCACATTCGCGGGCACGAATTCGAGCCCAAGGCGCATCTGCCAGTTCCGGGCGCGCTGGACTTGTGCTTTATTGCGTCGATCCCGCTGGAACAGGTGATTGAGCGCCTGGCTGAGGCCCGCTGGCCAATTGTCGAAGGCCCGATCATGCGCACGGGCGCCACCGGGCCGATTCGCTCGGTATACGTGCGTGACCCGGACCTGAACTTGATCGAGATTTCCGAACAGACCTGAGCGGGTACAGCCGTCGCTACAGGCCTGCTGTTCTCTCGAGGGTGATGTCGACTTTCTAGGTATTGAGCGTTTCCACGGGCACGCGACCATAAACGTCGGTGAAACGAACAATGTCGTCTTCACCCAGGTATTCGCCGCTCTGTACTTCGATCATGACCAAATCGACCACGCCGGGGTTGATCAGACGATGAGTGCGGCCAGGTTTGATAAACGTCGACTCATTGGTATCGAGTAGAAACTCACTGTCGCCGTTGGTCACCCGCGCCATGCCGCTGACCACAATCCAGTGTTCGCTGCGGTGATGGTGCATTTGCAGTGACAACGATGCCTGAGGGCGGACCATGATGCGTTTGATCTTGAAGCGCTTGCCTTCTTCGAGCACGGTGTAGGTCCCCCACGGGCGGGTGACGGTACGGTGCAGGCGATAAGCATCATGTCCCTGGCGCTTGAGCTCCTTGGCAATGATTCTGACGTCCTGGCTACGATTGGCGTCGGCAATCAGCAGCGCGTCGGGGGTATCGATGATGATCAGGTTATCCAGGCCGACGCCGCCCACCAGGCGTCGTGGCGAGTCGATGTAGCAATTGGTCACCTCATGCAAGACGGTCTGGCCGTTGCATTGGTTGCCATCGGTGTCGGCCGGGCTCAGTTCGCGCATGGCCTGCCATGAGCCGATGTCGCTCCAGCCCAGCTGGCATGGCACCACCGCGACTTTTTGCGAGGGTTCCATCACGGCGTAGTCGATGGAAATGTCCGGGGCCAGCGCAAACAGTTCACTGTCCAGTTCCAGCTGCAATTCGTGATTGCCTTCCTTACTCGGGCTTCGCTCCAGGCAAGCTTTGACCGAGGCCAATACCTGCGGCGCGTGCTCTTGCAGCTCGCGCAAGATCGTGTCGGCGCGCATGCAGAACATGCCGCCGTTCCACAGGTGCAATCCACCGTCGAGGTAACCCTGAGCAGTATCAGCGTCTGGTTTTTCGACAAAACGGGCCACTTGATAGGCTGTGGCTGTCGAATTCAAGGACTGACCTTTTTCGATATAACCAAACCCGGTTTCAGCCTTGGTCGGCACGATGCCGAATGTCACCATCCAGCCTTGGTCGGCCAGTTCTCGAGCGGTGCTCACGGCTTGAGCGAACGCCTCCACATCCTTGATCAAATGATCGGCTGGAAGAATCAATAGGTGAGCATCGTCGCCATACAAACGAGCGACATGCAGCGCCGCAGCCGCGATGGCCGGGGCAGTATTGCGCCCGAACGGTTCGAGGATAAAGTCCAGGCTTACGTGGTTCTTATTGAGTTGGCGGTAGTCGTCCACCGTCCGGAAATACACGTCACGGTTGGTCACGGTCAAGATTCGGTCGACGTCGGCCAACCCGACGGCCCGAACGAAGGTTTTTTGCAGCAGGCTTTCTCCATCGGGAAGACGCATGAAGGGCTTGGGCATGGCTTCGCGGGAAACCGGCCACAGTCGGGTGCCAGCGCCGCCAGCGATAATGCAAGGGATGAGAGTGCTCATCAATAGGCCTCACGAGTGAACAACACTGCAGGAGCAGTGCGGAAAAGGATGTACAAATCGAACCAGACCGACCAGTTTTCTATGTATTCAAGGTCGAATTCGACGCGCTTTTCGATTTTTTCCAACGTGTCCGTTTCACCACGATAGCCGTTGATTTGCGCCAAGCCAGTAATGCCTGGTTTGACCCGATGGCGAGCCGTGTATTCTTTGACCGCTTCTTCAAAAAGAATGCCCGCAGCTTTGGTTGCCGTGGCGCGGGGGGGGGCGCGGCACGACCATGGACATACTGCCGGTGAAGACGTTGAGCAGTTGTGGCGGCTCGTCAAGGCTGGTCTTGCGTTAGGCATGCGTCCGATACGGTCGTTGATAAGCTCGGAAACGCCGGAACGGATGTCCTGACTCTTCGCCAGGTACTCGGCCAGGCGCTGACCGTTTTCAGTTGCACCGGGAATGATCGCGTTCTGCAGGAAGAAGCCTTTTTGCATGAGGCGCTGGTACATCAGCACCATTAAATAGCTCTGCAGTGCAATGGGGTGGTCAGTTTGCCAGAGCGCCAGAATCAATAATCCCGCGAGAATGCAGGTCATACCGTGCACGAGGCGAATACCGAACAAAAAGTATTCGACCAGGCTGGAACGCGTAAACAGAAGACTGTCAACAGGTTGCAAGCGCATAACTGTCCATCCCTCAAGCCATGAATTCAGTGCCAAATCCCGCGGTACTGAGACGGATATTCATTAGCAAAGTCAATAAAATGACTTATGTGAATTCATTTTTCGATATAGCCAATATTCTGTCGAATTAAACACAGCCCTTGATTGCATTTCAATGGCAATTTGTATTTAGGCAGTGTTTTTTCTACAAAATATTTCAGACCTCTCTGTTTTATCTCCAGGGTCAATTCAACTGGATTGATTTTATGGCGTAAGGCGGCTGAAACAGAGGGTGTCGTTTTGTGATGGCGTTAAGGGATTAACCATTTTTTTTGGTCGAAGGAGCCTTTTTGCCTGCCGCATGGTCAATAGTCTGCGCAAGCCACATGGGTATTGAGTCCCGAGAGGGAGAAGACAGTAATGAGATTGCGCAAGACATCTTGGTTTTGCGCGGTAAGCAGGCCCTCAACGAAGAGGTTCGTTCCGCTGTGAGGGCTGCGCTCGTCAAGGCTCGGTACGGCGGAGACGAATCAGTCGTCGAGGCTGATGATCCGCTCTCGTACGCAGAACAACACCAGGCCAGCGACATCGTAAATGTGCAAGCGTTTCATGATTTGCGAGCGATGGGCCTCCACCGTCTTGATACTCAGGCCCAGACCGCCAGCGATCTCGCGCGTGGATTTACCGCGCACTATCAACCTCAGAATTTCCAGTTGGCGTGCTGTCAGGTTGTGATTTTCAATCCGCTCGGGTCTGTTCGCCTGTACGCTGATCAGGGCCTGATCGATCACGGTGTGGGCGATTGCGGGGCTCAGGTAGCGTTCATTATTGTGTAGCGCATTCAGGGCCTGCTCCAGCTCAGTGCCGGTGGCGTCCTTGAGCAGATAGCCATGGGCGCCCATCTCAAGCGCTCGCATGATCAGTTCGGGGTCTGTGTGCATCGACAGGATAAGCACTTTGCTTTGGGGCAGCTTCAGGAGCAGCGTTTCTAGTGCGTCCAGGCCACTGGTCTCCTTCATGGAGATATCCAGAAGAATGATGTCAGGGCGCAGTTGCTGTGCAAGATCGAGCAACTGCGCGCCATCGTTGGCCTCGCCGATCACGGCATAACCAGGGATGTCTGAGACCAGTGCACGTACGCCGGCCCTGATGAGCGCGTGGTCATCGACCAGAAGCAGGTTGATCATAAGCCCTTACTTTTGTTGGCTCGTTCGCGGACACGTGGTGCCCAAGGGAAAAGTGCTTCTATCTGGGTGCCTTTGCCGGGTTCGCTATGGACTGTCAGTGCGCCTCCCAGCAATGCTATCCGTTCGGCCATGCCAGCCATACCACGCTGGCCTTCCTGGCCCGGATTTTCTGCCGGAGTAAAGCCAAGGCCATCGTCTGCGATATGCAGCAGCAAGCCCTCGGGCGAGCGTTCCAGACGCACTAATACATTATCGGCCTGAGCATGACGCAACATGTTGGTGACGGCTTCCTGAGTGATCCGATACGCGGCGACTGCCATGTCGTCCGGGATACCCGCCAGGCGTTGATGGCATTCCATACTCCAGCTCACTGTTGTGTTCCCCAGTGTGCGCACAAGATGCGCACGCAAGCTGGCTTCCAGCCCCAGGCTGGCCAATTGGCGAGGATTGAGAATGGCAGACACGTCGCGCACTTTGGCCAGGGTTTCATCCAGCGTGCTGCACAGTACCGCGCATTGCTTATGCCACTCGGGCGCCACGCGACGCTGGAGCCAGTCACTTTGCATCTTGGCGGCGGTGAGCATCTGGCCGATGTCGTCGTGCAATTCACGACTGAGCCGATGGCGCTCGGTTTCTTGCACCTCAAGCATGCGTTCGGCCAGCTCTCGAGGCTGGAATTTGATCGAGTTGCCAGATTGTCGCTGAACGTGCCAAACGCTGGCGATGGTTGCAAGGTTCAGTGCAAGCAAGCCGGCTGGTAATGCCATGCCGTTGAAATAGACCGTAAGGTTGCCCGCGACTGAACCCATGCAAAGTAAGGCGGTAAGCCGACGGGCGCTTTTTTTGCTGAGGGGCCAAAGTTTGAATGACTTGATGCTGGCATGCATAGCTGATGGAGCCATTGGATGTTCGCTGCGGATAACCTGTTTCGGCTGCTATCAGGTCAGTGTGAGGGAGCTCGACGGTGCCGACGCATCACCTTCGGATCATCATTCGTCCAGCCAGTGGCTGGTCAGGTGACGATGGAGTTTATGCCTCTCTGGATAAAAAACTTCGACCGTCAATTCGAACGCGTGGAGCTTACCTCAATTGTTTGAATAATTAATTGTTTTGGGTGTTGTCGGCAGAAAAACCCGGTCAATGCATGTCTGGCTGGTCAGTAATATGCCTGTCGAACGCAGTCGCTCAGTTCGTCCTTCAGCGGGAAGACAGGCAATCAGTGCAGCGCTTGAAACATCGTGGAGCACGACGAAGTTGATGCTTTTATGTGGCTAATTGATCCACAGGGTTGTTATTGATACAGGCAACCCTGTGTCGCACCGCAGGGGACCGTACAGTTGACCAGGCGCTTATTTCCAGCTCGCGGCGTCAGGCAATCCTTGAGGCGGCGATGCTTTCTGGTGCTACTTCGGATTTCAGTGTCAGGGCAGTAGGCCAGCGCGTGGGCGATATAGCACTTGCCAATTGATCTTCAAATCCTACGATAGTCGCGAATGTGTTCAGTAGTTCCAATTGTTCGCTGTCGTCGAGTAATAGTATTCCTGTGTCGGTATCGACCAGTTCCAGTTGCCAGGCGAGAAGAGCGAAACAGTCCCTGAGGGTGGACAATGCATCGCCCTGAAGGCTGGTGTGTGGGGAGGCGAGAGCCAGGAGGTGACGAATCTGCCGGGAGAAGTCAGCAATACTCTCAAGGGACAGCGCGTCAGCCTCGTGGGAGAGGGTGAACAGGGTGCTGAGCAGGCATTCGATAGCGTCCTTATCGTTAATGAACAGCTCCAGATGACACAGGCACTCTTCGGACTTGGCGAGAAGCGCCTGCGATGTGATCAAAAAATCAGGGAGCGAATGTTGCCACTCGTTGCCGTTCAACATGTTTTATCTCCACAACTCATGGACAGCGATCGTAGGTCGCGCTCGGCGAGTGGCTTCAAGTTAATGTTGAAAGCAAACAGATGTCTGTAGTCTATTTCCGAATATTGTTTTTTGATCGCGTTCTGCGACACCGCCTCCCGCTTTTGCGAATGCGTTGCAAAGTACCGGGCGAGTTGTTTTTGGCCTGTGACATACCTTGATACGCGATCAAGGAAGGCCGAGACCCTTATGGTGTTGTCTGAACGTGGTCCTGCGATAGCAAACAAGAGCCTGACTCCATTCATGCAATGAGAATGGCGTCACAATAATGGCTATTAGATATTACTCATATCAGGTTGGGCCTGATTGCCACTCAGGGTTTCCCCTAGAGAATGAGTTGGGAGTCAGTTTCCATCGCTGGATAAGCAGCGTCGTGACCGAAAGTTCGATCGTTGGAAATGCAAATTGAGTAAATCATGATATCAATATGACATCAATTGCTTTGCGCCTCATTTTGTTGCAATTAAGGTCCTGCTCACTTCGGCCGATAACGGGTTGAGCGCTCTCAATACGAACTATCCCCCAGGAGTCATTAATGGCTGGCATTCTCGACACGGTAGATCAACGCACGCAGCTGGTGGGTGAGAATCGCCTGGAAATTCTGATGTTTCGTCTGGCCGGGCGACAACTGTTCGCGATCAACGTTTTCAAAGTTCAGGAGGTTTTGCAACTGCCCAAACTGACCTTGATGCCGCAGCGTCATCCCTTTGTCTGTGGTGTGGTCAACCTGCGTGGTCAGACGCTCCCGGTCATCGATCTTTCCCAGGCAATTGGTATGCGTCCGCTGATACCAGGGCCCACCAGTACAATCATCGTCACTGAGTACAATCGGTCGGTGCAGGCGTTTTTGGTCGGGGGGGTGGATCGCATCGTCAACATGAACTGGGAGGCGATCCTGCCACCGCCTGCCAGTGCTGGCCGCCAGCATTACCTGACCGCCATCAGCAAGGTCGATGATCAGTTGGTGGAGATTATCGACGTCGAAAAAGTCCTTGCTGAAATCGTGCCTTACAACGCCAAAGTGTCTCGTGACAAATTGCAGGATCCCGTCCTGGAGCTTGCCCGTGGTCGCGAAGTGCTGTTGGTGGATGATTCGAATGTGGCATTGGCGCAACTGCGTGACACCTTGTCCCAGCTTGGGGTGAAGATGCACATCGCTCGTGATGGTCTGAAGGCGTTGAATATGCTCAAGGCATGGGCTGATACCGGCGAAGTCATGACTGACAAACTGTTGATGGTATTCACCGACGCCGAGATGCCGGAGATGGATGGTTATCGCCTGACCACCGAGATCCGCAACGATCCGCGCTTGCGCGGTCTGTATGTGGTGCTGCACACCTCGTTGTCGGGCAGCTTCAACGAATCAATGGTGAAGAAGGTCGGTTGCGACAATTTCCTCTCCAAGTTCCAGCCGGACAAATTGGTCGACGTGGTGCGTGAGCGTCTGATGCTGGATCAGGCCTGACGGATTTTTGGTTTCGAGGTGGGTTTGGGGTGTCGTACGGGGTGTTAACTCGTATAGATTAACGCTTTGCCCATTACGGAGCTGACCATGTTGCGTCTCAGCGCGCTTTATCGATTTCCACTCAAATCTGGCATGGCCGAACCTCTGCAACAAGCCCGGTTCGATGGGCTGGGCCTGGCTGGGGATCGACGCTGGATGTTGGTGGAAGAGGCTTCTGGGCGTTTCTTTACTCAGCGAGCCATGCCGCACATGTCACAGTTGTCGGTGTTGTGGAATGCCGACGGTGGGGTGACCCTCAATGCTCCTGGCTTCCAGGCCCTTGATGTGCCCCTGCCTGAAGACACTGAGGCGTCGCTGCGTGGCGTGACCGTGTGGCGCGACACCCTGCGTGTGCCCGATGCGGGGGATGAGGCGGCCCGCTGGCTCAGCGAGTTCATGGGCAAGCCTACGCGCATGGTTCACGTGCCCGACAACCGGGCTCGCTGGTTGCCCAGCGGTTACGGCACGGTTGAAGACAGGGTGGGTTTTGCCGACGGCTTCCCCTTGCTGCTGATCGGTCAGGCTTCGCTGGATGATTTGTCGGCAAAGGTCGGCTGGCCACTGGAGATGCTCCGGTTCAGGCCCAATCTGGTGGTCGAGGGCAGTGAAGCGTTTGCCGAGGATGGCTGGAAGCGCATCCGTATAGGCGACATCGAGTTTCGTCTGCTAAAGGGCTGCTCGCGTTGCATACTCACGACCATCGACCCCAAGACCGGTGAGCGCACCCAGGATCGCGAACCACTGACCACCCTCAAGACCTATCGCGAGCGCGAAGGGGAGGTGTGGTTTGGACAGAACATGGTCAGCGACGGTCTTGGCACTCTCGACGTCGGGATGCCGGTGACAGTGTTGGAGTAGGGCGAAAGCGGGTGCGCATATCTACTGTGTGCCCATCATTCACACGCGCGCGAAGAGAAGATAAGGTGTCAGGCAGCGAAGAGCCGCCTGACACCATCAGTGCTCACTGATCGTCGAAAAACCGCTCATGCCAATCCACTAGAGGCTGCGGGGAGTTGAGTTTTTCGCCGTAGATCACCGAATAAGACAGTACGTTCTGCACATACTGGCGGGTCTCATCGAAGGGGATGCTTTCAACCCACACATCGAATGCCAGGTGGTTCGCGCCCTTGAGCCATTGGCGAACGCGGGCGGGGCCTGCGTTATAGGCGGCCGATGCGAGTACGCGGTTGCCGTTGAACTGGCTGTGTACCTGGCTCAGATAGGCAGCGCCCAGCTGGATGTTTTTATCCGGATCGAGCACTTGCTGGGGCGATGCCAGCGGGATGCTGAACTTGCGAGCGGTCTCCTTGGCAGTGGTTGGCATAAGTTGCATCAGGCCACTGGCGCCGACGCCGGAACGTGCGTCGTCCATGAAGGCGCTTTCCTGACGCGTAATGGCAAACACCCAGCTGGAGTGCAGGCCGCGGACATTGGCTTCACGTACCAACGTGTCGCGGTGGGCCATCGGGAAGCGAATATCCAGATCGTCCCAGTATTGCGCCTGACTGATGGTGCGGATGGCCGGAAAGTACCAGTGCATGTCGTAGGCCAGTTTGGCCTGAGCGACCATTTCATCGCGGCTGAACAGGCGGCTGACGTGGTACCACTCGCGCCGACCGTCGACCACCTGACCACGATCGTGAAACTCCAGTGCCCGACGTACGCCAGGCGTGGTGCGGACCTTGTTGATGAGCTGCTGACTGAGCATCAGCGGCTTGTTGTTCAGCTGATAAGCGGTCTGCGTACGATCGGCGGCAAGGAAGCCATAGAAGTCGCGCTCCTTGGCGACCGCTTTGTAGAGCGTTGGCACCAGCGGGCTAGTCGGTTGTGACAGCTCCAGAGAGCGCGCTTGCCAGTAACGCCAGCGATTGGTGATCGCCAGGTCCTGCGGCAGTTTGCGGGTCAACTGGTACGCATCGTCCCAACGGCCCAGGCGCAGCAGCAGGCGCAAACGCCATTCGGTGACCGTGTTGTCGCGCAAGTCCGGGTCATATTTGGTCATGACCTCGAGCGCCCGGCCATCGAAGCGGCGGGCCAGCGTCAGACCGATCTCCTTGGCGATTTCCACTTGCTCATCGCGTGAGAAATGCATCTTCGCCGAGTAACTGTCGAGCATGTCCATGGCTTTCTGCGGGTCCAGCTTGGCCAGACGTCGCAGGCCAAGACCGACCACATCGGACATGGCTTCATCGACCGGCATGAAGCGGGAAGGGTCGTTGAGCAGTTCGGGTTTCTGTGCGACCGCGATTAGCAGCTTGCCTTGCGGGGCCAGTGTAACGAGGCTGTCGACCAGGGAATTGGCCAGGTTGTAATTGCGTGCTTGTGCGGCCAGCTTGGCACGCTGCCAGCGTTTCTCTTCCGGTAACTGGCCCTCAGCTGCCCAGCGCGAGAATAATGCATCGCACGCGGCAGGCTGAGTCTTACCAGTCATCCACAGCTTCTCGGCGTTGGCATAGCCTTCTGCGCGCAGGTTATGGCTCAGTTGGTATTGGCCGTAGAGGCAGTCGAGTTCGGTGAAATTGAGCTTTGGGTCGTAATACTGGGCGAATGTTTGCCAATCGCCACGTTCTGCCAGCCAGCGCAACCAGCGTAGCTTCATCCAGTTGGCCTGAGGCAGGTCGCCGTGAGCCGAGAGAAATCGTTCAATTTCCGGGTTGGTCGCTGTCTTGAGTCGTGCGGTCAGCTCGTCATAGGCCAGATAAGGTTCCAGCGGATAATCGGCGAGCGCCTGGCTATAACGCACGTAGGGGCCGGAATCACCTTTGGCCAGTGCGCGCTTTGCCTCGTCGTAATACTGACGCTGAAGGGTGAGATCTGCTGCTTGGGCCGACTGCGCAGCGGTCGCAGAGAGAAGCAGGCAGGATAAAAAACTGAACAAACGACTGCGCATGAGACTTCCGTGCAGATGAACCGTGAAAGGTACTACTAGCTTAGCCCTTTGCCAGCTCTGGGTGAAAGCATTGCCGACTATACGACGTGCGACAGAAATATTCATCCGCGTCTGTTCCAGGGCGAAAATCAGGGATTTGCGTTCAGCCGCGGCGGGTTGTTCGTCATTGAATGCCGACATAGCCTGGGTATCTCAGGTAGAATGCGCGCCCAGTTTTTGGAGAAACTCATGACCCTGCTCAAATTCAGCGATGTGTCCCTTGCTTTCGGCGCTATGCCGTTGTTGGACAAGGTGTCCTGGCAGATCGCCCGTGGTGAGCGGGTGTGCATCATCGGCCGCAATGGCACTGGCAAGTCCAGTATGTTGAAACTCGTCAAGGGCGTGCAAAAGCCTGACGATGGTTCTGTGTGGCGTGCCCCGGGCCTGAAAATCGGCGAGTTGCCGCAGGAATTGCCGGTGGCCGACGATCGGACAGTATTCGATGTGGTTGCTGAAGGCCTGGATGGCGTCGGCGCATTGCTTGCCGAATACCACCACCTGAGCCAGAACATCGTCACCGCCGAGGATCTGGACAAGCTGATGCATGTCCAGCACGACCTTGAGTCCCGCGACGGCTGGCGTCTGCAGCAATTGGTCGACAGCACCTTGAGCCGCCTGCAATTGCCGGCCGACAAAACCCTGGCTGAGCTGTCCGGTGGCTGGCGTCGTCGAGTCTTGCTGGCCCAGGCGTTGGTCTCCGAGCCCGATCTGCTGCTGCTCGACGAACCGACCAACCACTTGGATATCGGCGCGATCGCTTGGCTCGAAGAGGCCTTGATGGGCTTCCAGGGCGCGGTTCTGTTCATTACCCACGACCGGTCCTTTCTGCAGAACCTGGCCACTCGCATTCTTGAGCTGGACCGTGGCGGTCTGATCGACTGGGATGGCGACTACGCCAGCTTCCTGGTCCATAAGGAAGCCCAGTTGTCGGCTGAAGAAACCGCCAACGCGTTGTTCGACAAGCGCCTGGCGCAAGAAGAAGTCTGGATTCGTCAGGGCATCAAGGCTCGTCGTACCCGTAACGAAGGTCGCGTACGCGCCTTGAAAGAGTTGCGTGTGGAACGTGGCGAGCGTCGTGAGCGCACGGGCAAGGCCAACATTCAGCTGGATACATCCGACAAGTCCGGCAAGCAAGTGATGGTTCTGGACAACGTCAGCTTCGCTCACCCGGGCGGCCCGTTCCTGATCAAGGATTTTTCCATGGTCCTGCAGCGCGAGGACCGTATCGGTCTGTTGGGCGCCAACGGTACCGGCAAGACCACCTTGCTCAAGCTGATGCTCGATAACCTGCAACCCTCCAGCGGCACCGTGGAAGTGGGGACGCGTCTGGAAGTGGCCTATTTCGACCAGTTGCGTCACCAGCTCGATCTGGAAAAAACCGTTATCGACAACGTGGCCGAAGGTCGGGACTTCATCGATATCGACGGTCAAAGCCGGCATGTACTGAGCTATCTGGGCGACTTCCTGTTCAGCCCGCAACGTGCCCGTACGCCAGTGAAGGCATTGTCCGGTGGCGAGCGTGCGCGTCTGTTGCTGGCCAAACTGTTCAGCAAGCCAGCCAACCTGCTGGTACTCGACGAACCTACCAACGACCTCGATGTGGAAACCCTCGAGTTGCTTGAAGAAGTGCTGTTGACCTTCAAAGGCACCGTGTTGATGGTCAGTCACGACCGGGCATTCCTCGATAACGTCGTGACCAGCACCTTGGTGTTCGAAGGTGAAGGCAAGGTTCGTGAGTACGTCGGTGGTTATCAGGACTGGCTGCGTCAGGGCGGCTCGCCGCGCCTGCTGGGTGTGACCGAGAATAAATCCGGTAAAGCCGAACTGGCGACGGCGGTTGTTGCTGCGACGCCGGTGGCTGCGCAGGAAATGCCAGTGGCCAAGAAGAAGCTCAGCTATAAGCTGCAACGCGAGCTGGAAGGGCTGCCTGCGCAAATCGACGAAGTCGAGGCGCAGATGGCTGCTCTGACGGCTGAAATGGCTCATGCCGGTTTCTATCAGCGTCCAGCCGAACAGACTGCGGCAGTGCTGGCGCAAATGGAAAACCAGCAAGCGCAACTCGATGCATTGCTGGAGCGCTGGGCCGAGCTGGACGCGTAATGCGTTTTGCTTTGCTGAGCTGAATAAAAAAGCCCGGGCCATTTTGCAAATGGCCCGGGCTTTTTACTGAAGGCTGGTCGCACCGGCCTTCAATTTACATCCCGGTTACTCAGGGCGCTTCAGGCGCACGGCAAGAACGTCGCACGGCGCACCGTGGAGGACGTCGTTGGCGGTCGAGCCGAGCAGCAACGCCAAGCCATGCCGGCCATGGCTGCCGACAACGATCAGGTCGCAGCCCTGTGTCTTGGCCAGTTGATGGATCTCCTGTCGTGGCTGGCCATAGGTGAGATGGCTGTCGCCGATCCGGACTTCCGGGTACTTCAGCTTCAAGGCTTCGAGTTTCTCTTTGGCCTGGTCGAACTGCTGCTGTTGCAGTTGGGAAAGGTCCATCGGTACATCGCCACCAAAGGCCATGGCCATGGGTTCAACGATATGCACCAGGGACAATTTGGCGCCATTGCTGACGGCGAGTTCGCGAGCGCGGCGGATAACAGGATCGCACTCTTCAGTGAGGTCTATAGCGACCAAAATGTGTTCGTATGGCATGAGGAGTTCCTCTTTAGGATTGCGATAACTGTAAGTATGGCTCTTTTCACCCTGGGCTGGGTGCGCGGTTAAATTGATAATTACTTCTGGGAATAAGAAATATGACGGTCTGGATAGTGTTGTCAATCCTTGCGCTGGTCCTGAGCCCTTTGGCGTGGCTGCGACCTTCGCGCCACCAGAGCGGCAAGATGGCCCTGCGCATGGAGGCACGGCGTATTGGACTTGGCATGCAGCTGGCCCCTCAAGAATGGCCGCACTGGCTGCCAGAAGAGCCGCCAAGCCCCTGCGCGCAATACCACCGACCGCGCCGTAGCGAACGGGCCGCGTGCTGGGTCTATTGGCAAACCACGCCGGGCGTCTGGCTCAACCAATGGCGTGAGCCCTGCGAGGATGCGCAACTGATGGCCCAGTTCAGTACGCTTCCAGCCAACGTGTTCAAGGTCGAGGCGGGTCAGCAGATGATCGCCTTGTACTGGGGCGAGCGCGGCGAACCCGAAATACTGCAACGCATTTCCGTCGTGCTTAAGGCGCTGGCTTGATGATTCTGCCGGTATTGGTAATCAGCCACACCTCAAAATTCAGGCAATAAAAAGCCCGACAACAACATCGGGCTGGGGGTGGCCAGGCAGGCCGATAATCTGTAGCGATCCCTGTGACGAGACTGGGAAGGCACTGTGCTGCGCGATGTTTCGGCCGGACGTGTTTGGCCTGAAACGTTCGGTGCGATGAATGTAGTCGCTCCCGAAGCGTTTGTCGCTGTCGCTTCCATCATTTTATTCGCAAAAGATGCCCGTCACCTCAAGCGTGCAGGGTTTGCCTGACACTTTGCGTCAGTCTGTTCGTCATAACGGGCATGAATACTTCCCCATTAAGCATGCATCAAACCTGTGATGGGTGCTGATGAATGATCATGTGCCCCCATAATTCGCCGCTTTTATTGGTGTTTTGTTGATTTGACAATTGCCAGGATTTCCGTGAAGGTGTGTTACCCAAATCAAACGGGCGTATGAATTGAGCGTTTGCATTGTCAGAAGGCTCTTACAGAATCCCGACTAACACGTCGGCGGGTGTGTCTGGCGGTTTGGCGTTAGCATTGACGGAAACGTCGTAGTCACGCCGGCCTCCAGTGTCCGACGTGTATTGTTCAGCTTCCATATCGTGGAGATCAGTTGATGATTTACGAAGGTAAAGCCATCACGGTTAAGGCTCTTGAAAGTGGCATCGTCGAATTGAATTTCGATCTCAAGGGTGAGTCCGTCAACAAGTTCAACCGTCTAACCCTCAACGACCTGCGTCAGGCCGTTGACACCATCAAGGCAGATGGTTCGATCAAGGGCGTGATTGTCACCAGCGGCAAGGACGTCTTCATCGTCGGCGCCGACATCACCGAGTTCGTCGACAACTTCAAGTTGCCGGATGCAGAGCTGTTGGCGGGTAACCTCGAAGCCAACAAAATCTTCAGCGATTTTGAAGACCTCAGCGTTCCAACCGTCGTGGCCATCAATGGCATCGCCCTGGGCGGTGGTTTCGAGATGTGCCTGGCAGCGGATTTCCGCGTGATGTCCAGCAGCGCCAAGGTCGGTCTGCCTGAAGTCAAACTGGGCCTCTACCCAGGTTTCGGCGGCACCGTGCGTCTGCCACGCATCATCGGTGCCGACAACGCTATAGAGTGGATCGCGTCGGGCAAGGAAAACCGTGCTGAAGATGCTCTGAAAGTCGGTGCTGTCGATGCGGTGGTTGCCCCTGAAAAACTGCGTGAAGCCGCGCAGGACCTGATCAAACGCGCCATTTCCGGCGAGTTCGATTTCAAGGTCAAGCGTCAGCCGAAACTGGACAAGCTCAAGCTCAATGCCATCGAACAGATGATGGCATTCGAAACTGCCAAGGGCTTCGTTGCAGGCCAGGCTGGCCCGAACTACCCGGCGCCGGTCGAAGCGATCAAGACCATCCAGAAAGCCGCCAACTTTGGCCGGGACAAAGCGCTGGAAATCGAAGCTGCCGGCTTCGTCAAAATGGCCAAAACCTCGGCTGCGCATAGTCTGATCGGTCTGTTCCTGAATGATCAGGAACTGAAGAAAAAAGCCAAGATCTACGATGAAGTCGCAAAAGACGTGAAGCAGGCGGCGGTACTCGGTGCAGGCATCATGGGCGGCGGCATTGCCTATCAGTCGGCGGTAAAAGGCACGCCGATCCTGATGAAGGACATCCGCGAAGACGCCATTCAACTGGGTCTGAACGAAGCGTCCAAGCTGCTGGGCAACCGTGTCGACAAAGGTCGCCTGACCTCGGCGAAGATGGCTGTGGCCCTCAACGCAATTCGTCCAACCCTGTCCTACGGTGATTTCGGCACCGTCGACTTCGTCGTCGAAGCCGTGGTCGAAAACCCTAAGGTCAAGCAAGCTGTACTGGCTGAAGTCGAAGCTCAGGTCAAGGAAGGCACCATTCTGGCGTCTAACACCTCGACCATTTCCATCAGTTTGTTGGCCAAGGCCCTCAAGCGTCCGGAAGACTTCGTCGGTATGCACTTCTTCAACCCGGTGCACATGATGCCGCTGGTCGAAGTGATTCGTGGTGAGAAATCCAGTGAAGTCGCGGTTGCGACGGCTGTGGCTTACGCCAAGAAAATCGGCAAGAACCCGATCGTGGTCAATGACTGCCCGGGCTTCCTGGTCAACCGTGTCCTGTTCCCGTACTTCGGCGGTTTTGCCAAATTGGTCAGCGCCGGTGTGGACTTCGTTCGCATCGACAAGGTCATGGAAAAATTCGGTTGGCCAATGGGCCCGGCCTACCTGATGGACGTAGTCGGTATCGACACCGGCCACCACGGCCGCGATGTCATGGCTGAAGGTTTCCCTGATCGCATGAAGGATGATCGTCGTTCGGCTATAGACGTGCTTTACGAAGCCAATCGTCTGGGTCAGAAGAACGGCAAGGGTTTCTACGCCTACGAAATGGACAAGAAGGGCAAGCCGAAGAAAGTCGCCGATGCCGCCGTGCTTGAAGTACTCAAGCCGATTGTCTACGAGCAGCGCGAAGTGTCCGACGACGACATCATCAACTGGTTGATGATTCCGTTGTGCCTGGAAACCGTACGCTGCCTGGAAGACGGCATTGTTGAAACGGCCGCCGAAGCTGATATGGGCTTGATTTACGGCATCGGTTTCCCTCCATTCCGTGGCGGTGCGCTGCGTTACATCGACTCCGTGGGTGTCGCTGAATTCGTCGCGCTGGCTGACAAGTACGCTTATCTGGGCGCCTTGTACCAACCCACCGCGAAGCTGCGTGAGATGGCCAAGAATGGCCAGAGCTTCTTCGGTTAAGCGCCCAACGATTGAGAGGAATTTATGAGCTTGAATCCGAGAGATGTCGTGATTGTTGACTTCGGTCGCACTCCGATGGGCCGCTCCAAGGGTGGCATGCACCGTAATACCCGCGCTGAAGATATGTCCGCGCACCTGATCACCAAGCTGCTGGAACGTAACGTCAAGGTCGATCCTGCGGAAGTCGAAGACGTAATCTGGGGGTGTGTGAACCAGACCCTGGAGCAGGGCTGGAACATCGCTCGCATGGTGTCGCTGCTGACGCCGATCCCGCACACCTCGGCGGCACAGACAGTCAGCCGCCTGTGTGGCTCGTCCATGAGCGCTCTGCACACTGCTGCGCAAGCGATCATGACCGGCAACGGTGATGTGTTCGTGATCGGCGGTGTCGAGCACATGGGCCACGTCAGCATGATGCATGGCGTGGATCCGAACCCGCATATGTCACTGCACGCGGCCAAGGCTTCCGGCATGATGGGCCTGACTGCAGAAATGCTCGGCAAAATGCACGGCATCACCCGCGAAGCGCAAGACGCTTTCGGTGTGCGCTCGCATCAGCTGGCACACAAGGCCACGATTGAAGGCAAGTTCAAGGACGAAATCATCCCGATGCAAGGGTATGACGAGAACGGCTTCCTGAAAATGTTCGACTACGACGAGACCATTCGTCCAGAAACGACATTGGAAAGCCTGGCCGCCTTGAAGCCTGCGTTCAACCCGAAAGGCGGTACCGTGACGGCGGGGACTTCCTCGCAAATCACCGACGGTGCATCGTGCATGATCGTCATGTCCGCACAACGCGCTCAAGACCTTGGCATCCAGCCTATGGCGGTTATCCGCTCGATGGCAGTGGCAGGTGTTGATCCGGCGATCATGGGCTATGGTCCAGTACCGGCAACGCAAAAAGCGTTGAAACGTGCCGGTCTGAGCATTGCCGATATCGACTTCTTCGAGCTCAACGAAGCTTTCGCTGCACAGGCCCTGCCAGTGCTGAAAGATTTGAAAGTTCTCGACAAGATGAACGAGAAGGTTAACCTGCACGGCGGCGCGATCGCTCTGGGTCATCCATTTGGGTGTTCTGGCGCGCGGATCTCCGGCACGTTGCTGAACGTCATGAAGCAAAATGGCGGTAACCTTGGGGTTGCTACCATGTGCATCGGCCTCGGTCAGGGCATTGCCACCGTCTTCGAACGCGTCTAAACGGTTCGAGTGATGGACGCCGGGGCCTTGTGCCCCGGCTTTTGTTTTTCTGAAAAATTGTTTTTGAAATCTTTTATTTCGGATTTTTTACGAGGGCAGCAGCATGCAGTTACAGCCAGGACTCTATCGCCATTACAAGGGCCCTGAGTACCGTGTATTCAGCGTTGCCCGACACTCTGAAACCGAAGAGGAAGTGGTGTTCTACCAAGCACTCTATGGCGATTACGGCCTGTGGGTGCGGCCTTTGAGCATGTTCCTTGAATCCGTCGAAGTTGACGGTGAACAGGTGCCTCGCTTTGCTTTGGTTCAGGTTGAACCCAGTCTGTTTTCAAGGCCTTGAGCTGAGATCGCGCAGTAACCTGTGCTTGACCTCACCTGATTGCCACTATATATAGCGGGCCTCGACAGGCACCAACCGCCTTTCATTTCTAGAATTCAGGAATTTTCTGATCCATGGGCAAATCGCTGGTCATTGTGGAATCCCCGGCTAAGGCCAAGACCATCAACAAGTACTTGGGTAACCAATACGTGGTGAAGTCGAGTATCGGCCATATCCGAGACTTGCCCACTAGCGGTTCCGCTAGCGCCAGCAAAGAGCCCGCTGCCAAGCGTGGCAAGGCTGCCGCTGGTGATGCGCCTGTGCTTACGCCAAAGGAAAAAGCCAAGCGCCAGCTCGTCTCGCGCATGGGTGTCGATCCTGATCATGGCTGGAAAGCCAAGTACGAAATCCTTCCTGGTAAAGAGAAGGTGGTCGAGGAGCTGCGCCGGCTCGCCAAGGATGCTGACATCATCTATCTCGCAACCGACTTGGACCGCGAGGGGGAAGCCATTGCCTGGCACCTGCGCGAAGCCATCGGTGGTGACGACAGCCGCTACAAGCGCGTGGTGTTTAACGAAATCACCAAGAAAGCGATTCAGGAAGCGTTCTCCAAGCCGGGCGAGCTGGATATCAATCGGGTCAATGCCCAGCAGGCACGTCGCTTCCTCGATCGTGTCGTGGGTTACATGGTGTCGCCGCTGCTCTGGCAGAAAGTCGCCCGTGGCTTGTCGGCAGGCCGTGTGCAATCGGTTGCCGTGAAGCTGGTGGTGGAGCGTGAGCGCGAGATTCGTGCGTTCAACCCCGAAGAATATTGGGAAATCCACGCTGATCTGGGCACCACCAAAGGCGCCAACGTACGCTTTGAAGTGGCTCGCGAAAACGGCGAAGCTTTTAAGCCGTTGAATGAAACCCATGCCATGGCTGCGCTGGAGAAGCTTAAAGCGTCCAGCTATAGCATCGTCAAGCGTGAAGACAAGCCGACCAGCAGCAAACCTTCTGCGCCGTTCATCACGTCGACCCTGCAACAGGCGGGGAGCAACCGCCTGGGCTTTGGCGTGAAAAAAACCATGATGATGGCCCAGCGTTTGTATGAAGCGGGCTATATCACGTACATGCGTACCGATTCGACTAACTTGTCAGTCGATGCGGTCACCATGGCGCGCAGCTACATCGAAACCGAGTTCGGCAAGAAGTACCTGCCTGAATCGCCAAACGTCTACAGCAGCAAAGAAGGCGCACAAGAGGCGCACGAAGCGATTCGTCCGTCCGATGTCAACACCCACCCGAGCAAGCTGACGGGTATGGAACGTGACGCTGAGCGCCTCTACGAGCTGATCTGGCGTCAATTCGTCGCGTGCCAGATGCCACCGGCGCAATACCTGTCGACTACCGTCAGCGTCGCTGCTGGCACCTTTGAGCTGCGCGCCAAAGGCCGCATCCTCAAGTTCGACGGTTACACCCGTGTCATGCCGCAGATGGCCAAGCCGGGTGACGACGATGTGTTGCCGGACATGGCTCAGGGCGACAATCTGAAGCTGAACAAGCTCGATCCAAGCCAGCACTTCACCAAGCCGCCTGCGCGCTACTCTGAAGCGAGCCTGGTCAAGGAAATGGAAAAACGCGGTATCGGTCGTCCATCGACGTACGCTGCGATTATTTCGACTATTCAGGATCGTGGTTACGTCGCGTTGCATAACCGCCGTTTCTACTCCGAAAAAATGGGCGATATCGTTACCGGGCGCTTGTCTGAAAGCTTCTCGAACCTGATGGACTACGGCTTCACCGCCGGCATGGAAGAGAACCTCGATGACGTCGCTCAAGGTCAGCGCGACTGGAAAAACGTGCTCGACGAGTTCTACGGTGACTTCAAGAAGAAGCTCGAAGTAGCCGAAGCGCCAGACAGCGGCATGCGTTCCAACCAGCCGGTGATGACGGACATCCCCTGCAAGCTCTGCGGTCGCCCGATGCAGATTCGTACGGCGTCGACCGGAGTGTTTCTCGGTTGCTCCGGGTACAGCCTGCCGCCTAAAGAGCGCTGCAAGGCGACCGTCAACCTCACACCCGGCGACGAAATTGCCGAGGATGACGAGGGTGAGTCCGAGTCGCGCGTATTGCGTGGCAAGCACCGTTGCCATATTTGCAGTACGGCCATGGATGCGTACTTGCTGGACGAGAAGCACAAGCTGCACATCTGCGGCAATAACCCCGATTGCGTGGGTTATGAGATCGAAGAGGGCACCTACCGGATCAAGGGTTATGAAGGCCCGAGCCTGGAGTGCGACAAGTGTGGTTCCGAGATGCAGCTCAAGACGGGTCGTTTCGGCAAGTTCTTCGGTTGCACCAACCCTGACTGCAAGAACACCCGCAAGCTGCTGAAAAGCGGTGAAGCGGCCGGGCCGAAAATGGACCCGGTGAAAATGCCCGAACTCAAATGCGAGAAGGTCACCGACACGTACATTCTGCGTGACGGTGCTTCCGGCCTGTTTCTGGCGGCCAGTCAGTTCCCGAAAAACCGCGAGACCCGCGCTCCGCTGGTGATCGAGATCGTGCCGCACAAGGATGAAATCGATCCGAAGTACCACTTCCTCTGCGAAGCACCGAAGAAAGATCCCGACGGGCACCCTGCGGTGATTCGTTACAGCCGCAAAACCAAAGAGCAATATGTGCAGACCGAAGTGGAAGGCAAGCCGACAGGCTGGCGCGCGTTCTACGATGGCAAGGCCTGGAAGGTCGAAGACAAACGTTGATCTATTACGCCTGACGCCACCTGTCAGGCGCCCATCGATTGTCTGATGCTGGCTCGCCCGGTGCGCCCAAAGCGCGTTGCGCGAGCCAGATTTGCTTTGAGTCGAGCCGTTCTTTTTTGTTTGTGATGGAGAATGCCACCATGGCCCATGAACTCTATACCCGTACCAACCAGAAGATCTATTTTGCAGGGCTTGCTCTTGAGGCGCTGGGCAAGGCTCAGGAAAGCCGGGCAATGAACGCTATCGCGCTGGTTCAGGCTGAGCGTGAGTCCGTACTGTTTCACCTGTATGGCGCGTTGCTCGGTTTGTGCCATGAAATCGCAGGATTTTACCGTTTGCCCCAAGCCAATGCGCCGCGCGCAGAGCTGCTGCTGACCAAGGACGTGCTGGACGCTATCGCGATCCCTGAAATGGCCGAGCTGATCGAGCTGGCACAAAACCGGGAAACCTGGCTTGCGCAGTTGCTAGCAGCCTACAACGCGCTGTTCCTGCCGCCACGTGCGCCAAGGAAAGCCAAGGGTGACGTTACGCAGCCAATGATTATCGCTGTCAGCCTGGATGACGAGCCTGAGCCTGAGTTGGGCCGCGAGGAAATGGAAAGTTGGCGTCAGCAGCTCAAGAGCTTGACGATTCGTTTTCGCGAAGGGCTGAGCGAGTGCTGATTGATCGATGGGCTAGGGGCTGAGTCGACAGGCTGATACAATGCTGGCCTTTCGTGGAGAACAGATCCTATGCCAACGTCCTTTTTAGAAATTGTCGAGTTGCCCGACGGCCGTATCGAACTGCGCCGTGCTGAGGACGAGGGCTCCTTGGTTACCCTGGATTTCTCCGCTGATGCCAAAGCTTTTTTGCAAGGTCAGCACGTAGAAATCGCTAAAGCCATGCTGAGCGTCGGCGTTCAGATGGCTGGGCGCCTTGCGGAAGGCGACCTTGATAAGCACGATGGCCCGCGCGTTCTTCATTGATCACGGGCTGATTTCAGCCCAGCCGAATATTCAAACTTTGTGCATCACCCGTTCTGGCAGCGCTGACCAGCTGTTGGCGCGCCCCGGTATTAATCGGGTTGAGCCAGCTGACAACCGTGTGGCTGCGACCCAGTCGCAGAGCTTCGCAGGTCAATTGCAACGCGCTTTGTGTGCCGCGTGGTTGCAGTAGAAGAATCCGTTCACGATTAAGCCCCGCATCACGCAGCCAGGTCTGAGTCAGGCTCGCAGGCGGCGCGATCAATGTCAGCCAGCGTGCATCCTGGTCCTGACTCAGCTCCCGCAAAATCGGCGCCAGAAGGTTCAGACAGTTCCCGGCTGCGCCGCGCAATGACAGTTCACTAAAAGCGTCTGGCTCTGTGTTCCAGGGCGTGTCGACCACTTCTTTAAGGAGCGGGGCGATGGGCTGAGCCATGAATGCCTCGAACAGTGGTAGTTGTGCTTGCTGTGGTGTTTGGGGGAACTGCATAACGTCTCCTTTAGCGGCGAATGACGCCGACACTCAAGCCTTCGATCACCAATTCCTGATCTTTGAGGTTCACTTCAATAGGGGCGAAATCCGGGTTCTCGGCGAGTAGCCAGACCTTGCTGCCTTCACGCTTGAAGCGTTTAACCGTCACTTCATCACCAATTCGCGCCACGACGATTTGACCGTTGCGGGCTTCGCGGCAGGTGTGAACGGCAATCAAGTCGCCATCGAGGATGCCGACGTCTTTCATGCTCATGCCATGTACGCGCAACAAATAGTCTGCGCTCGGATGGAAGAAAGACGGGTTGATGTTGCAGGACTCTTCGACATGTTGCTGCGCCAGAATCGGTGCGCCAGCGGCAACGCGACCGATGATTGGCAGGCTGCGCTCTTCGGACTTGGCCTCGAAGCCTGGAATACGAATACCCCGCGAGGCGCCTGGCGTCATTTCGATAGCGCCTTTGCGCGCCAGAGCCTTGAGGTGTTCTTCCGCCGCATTGGGCGACTTGAAGCCCAGTTCCTGAGCGATTTCCGCACGGGTCGGCGGGTAGCCGTTGTCTTCAAGGCAGCGTTTGATGAAACCCAGAATCTCAGCTTGGCGTGGCGTCAGTTTTATCATGATGATCGCTCTGTCTTTTTATACAGTGACTGGGATTATATACAGTGATTGCGTCTTGGCAATCGTCCTTTTTACTCAGGCCGCTGGACGGTGTGCAGAAGGGTGTTGGCAGGTGATCCGAGGCAATAAATCACGCAATGGCTACAGGCCCCGGGTTATATGATTAAATGCATGACTGGTCAGCCAGAAAACGAACGGACAGACTTGACAAATAGCCCGGCTGAAACGTATGTTTCAAACGAGTGTTTGTCAGGCAGAAAAACCATGGCCCAGTCGGAAACAGTTGAACGTATCCTTGATGCTGCTGAGCAGCTGTTCGCGGAAAAAGGCTTTGCCGAAACTTCGTTGCGGTTGATCACCAGCAAAGCCTCGGTCAACCTGGCCGCGGTGAATTATCACTTTGGTTCGAAGAAGGCCCTGATTCAGGCGGTTTTCTCGCGCTTCCTCGGTCCGTTCTGTATCAGTCTCGATCGAGAGCTGGAGCGTCGTCAGGCCAAGCCTGAACACAAGCCGACACTTGAAGAGCTGCTGGAAATCCTCGTCGAACAAGCGTTGGTGGTGCAGCCGCGGAGCGGTAACGACCTGTCGATTTTTATGCGCTTGCTGGGCCTGGCCTTTAGTCAGAGCCAAGGGCACCTGCGTCGTTACCTGGAAGACATGTACGGCAAGGTGTTTCGCCGCTACATGCTACTGGTCAATGAAGCCGCCCCAAATATTCCACCGATCGAACTGTTCTGGCGCGTGCATTTCATGCTCGGCGCTGCGGCGTTCAGCATGTCCGGGATCAAAGCGTTGCGAGCGATCGCCGAGACTGATTTCGGGGTCAATACCTCCATTGAACAAGTCATGCGTCTGATGGTGCCGTTCCTGGCAGCCGGCATGCGCGCCGAAACAGGCGTGACCGACGCGGCCATGGTTTCTGCACAACTCAAGCCACGTAGCAAAAGTACGGTCGCCGTCGCCAAGGTTTGACTGTTGATGGGTGGGCGCGGCAGCTTTCATCGGCTAAGCTAGCCGCCCATGCGTACCCTCGATTTATTCATGTCTCCCACGCCACTCCGTATGTGTCCGGCTTCGCCGATGGGCAGCGGTGTGTGCGTCTGGCTGTCTTCACTGCGCTTTGATGCCACGCCCGGATCGGGTGTCGGCTGCGTTGAGTTAAGGAATTGCATATGAGTTCTGGCCTGCAAGGCTCGTTGATGGTGGATGTCGCCGGTACTTGGCTGACCGCTGAGGATCGCCAGTTTTTGCGTCAGCCCGAAGTTGGTGGCCTGATTATTTTCGCGCGCAATATTGAGCATCCACGCCAGGTTCGTGAACTCAGTGCCGCTGTCCGTGCGATACGGCCTGAGTTGTTGTTGGCGGTCGATCAGGAGGGCGGGCGGGTACAGCGCCTGCGTCAGGGATTCGTCCGATTGCCCGCAATGCGGGCGATTGCCGACAACCTGAATGCCGAATCTCTGGCCGAGCATTGCGGATGGCTGATGGCCACTGAAGTGTTGGCGGTCGGGCTGGATTTGAGTTTTGCGCCAGTCCTCGATCTGGATTATCAGCGCAGTGCCGTGGTCGGCAGCCGGGCTTTTGACGGTGATCCTGAACGTGTGGCGTTGCTGGCGGGCGCCTTTATTCGTGGCATGAACGCCGCGGGCATGGCGGCAACCGGGAAACATTTTCCTGGCCATGGCTGGGCTGAAGCCGACTCCCATGTCGCGATTCCAACGGACGAGCGCAGCCTGGATGAAATCCGCGCCAAGGACCTTGTGCCGTTCGCTCGCCTGAGCAAGCAACTGGCTGCCGTGATGCCGGCCCACGTCATTTATCCGCAAGTCGATGCCCAGCCTGCTGGTTTCTCCCTGCGTTGGTTGCAAGATATCTTGCGCGGCGAGTTGCAGTTCGATGGGGTGATTTTCAGCGATGATCTGTCCATGGCCGGCGCACATGTGGTCGGTGATGCTGCAAGTCGTATCGAGGCTGCTTTGAGCGCCGGGTGTGACATGGGCCTGGTCTGCAATGATCGGGCTGCTGCCGAGCTGGCACTCGGTTCTGCGCAACGGCTGAAGGTTAAGCCGTCGCCACGCATTGCGAGGATGCGAGGCCAGGCGTACGCCACTACTGAATATCGTCAGCACCCACGCTGGCTGGCGGCCCTTGATGCACTGCGTGCCGCCCAACTGATCGACTGAAGGATGTATTAATGACTGTTTACGCGATTATCGGCGGCACTGGCCTGACCCAACTTGAGGGCTTGAATATCCGTCAGTCCCTGCCGATGAATACGCCTTATGGTGCGCCGTCGGCCGAGATTCAGATTGGCGAATATGCAGGCCGCGAGGTGCTGTTTCTGGCGCGCCATGGTCACCCCCATCGCCTACCGCCGCATCAGGTCAACTACCGCGCTAATCTGTGGGCATTGAAGCAGGCCGGGGCAGAGGCGATTCTGGCCGTGAATGCTGTGGGCGGGATTCATCCGGCGATGGGCACTGGGCATTTCTGCGTACCGCATCAGTTAATCGACTACACCAGCGGTCGCGAGCACACCTATTTTGCCGATGATCTGGAGCAGGTGACCCACATCGACTTCAGCTACCCCTACAGCGAAGTGCTACGCACGCGACTTATTGCAGCGCTGGCGGCTGAAGGCTGTGCTTACAGCGACCAGGGCGTGTATGCCTGTACTCAGGGCCCGCGCCTTGAAACCGTGGCGGAGATCATCCGCCTGGAGCGTGATGGTTGCGATATCGTCGGTATGACCGGTATGCCTGAAGCGGCACTGGCCCGCGAAATAGAACTGGATTACGCCTGTCTGGCGCTGGTGGTCAACCCTGCGGCAGGCAAGTCGTCGGCAGTGATTACCATGGCCGAAATTGAACAGGCACTGCATGACGGAATGGGCAAGGTGAAGGCAACTTTGGCGCGGGTGCTTGCTGCTGGCTGAAGGCTGCGCTGGGGACGGACATGGGCAAGCCCGCTCCTGCATCTATTGTTACCCCTCGCTTACCCAGTGAACGCTCACTCAGCTTTCACAGGGTAAGTTAGGGGTGGCTGACTCAATGCTTTATCTTTTTGACCGGCGCTGGCAATGGCGCGAACAGGGCGGCGATGTCTTCGCTTCCCAGCTTCCAGTCACCTGCGGTCCTGCCATCCAGTACGCCTGACGCCAGCGCTGATTTTTCCTGCTGTAAACGCTGGATTTTCTCTTCCACGGTGCCGCGCGCGATCATCTTGTAGACGAACACCGGTTTCTCCTGGCCGATGCGGTACGCGCGGTCGGTGGCCTGATTTTCGGCCGCCGGGTTCCACCAGGGATCGTAATGGATCACCGTGTCGGCTGCGGTCAGGTTCAGGCCGGTGCCACCGGCTTTGAGGCTGATCAGGAAAACCGGAAGCTTGCCGCTCTGAAAATCCTGCACCGGTGTGCGACGGTCTCTGGTTGCCCCGGTGAGCAATGCGTATTCGATGCCGCGCTGTTTCAGCTCGGCTTCGATCAGGGTCAGCATTGAGGTGAACTGCGAGAACAACAGGATTTTTCGACCTTCTGCCAGCAACTCTTCAAACATTTCCATCAGACTGTGCAGCTTGGCCGAGCTGCCATGGCGCCCCGTTGCAGGTGCGCTGTTGACCAGCCGTAAATCACAGCAGACCTGGCGCAGTTTGAGCAGCGCCTCAAGTACGATGATCTGACTGCGACCAACGCCTTTGCGGGCGATTTCGTCGCGCACCTTTTTGTCCATGGCCAGGCGCACCGTCTCATACACATCGCGCTGGGCGTCGTTGAGCTCGACCCAATGGATGATTTCGGTCTTGGGCGGCAGTTCGGTTGCGACTTGCTCCTTGGTACGACGCAGCAAAAACGGCTTGATTCGCGCGTTCAAGTGCTGCAAGCGTTCTTCGTTGCCCTGCTTCTCGATGGCGGTGCGGTAGTTGCTGTTGAACTGCTTGCTGTCGCCCAGCCAGCCGGGCATCAGGAAGTGGAACAGCGACCAGAGTTCGCCCAGATGGTTTTCCAGCGGCGTACCACTCAGGCACAGGCGCTGTCGGGCGTTTAGACTGCGCGCGGCCTCAGCGGCCTTGCTGTTGGGGTTCTTGATGTACTGCGCTTCGTCGAGGATCAGCACATGCAGCGGTTGCTGCGCCAACAATTCTACATCGCGCGGCAGCAATGCATAGGTGGTGAGAATCAGGTCGTAATCCTGCAGGTTGGCGAAGTTCTGGCGCCGACCTGGCCCATACAACGCCAATACACGTAGTTGAGGTGTGAAGCGTTCAGCTTCATCCATCCAGTTGGGAATCAGGCTGGTGGGCATCACGGCCAGGGACGGGCGATCAAGGCGACCGGCCTGTTTTTCCACCAGCAGGTGGGCCAGGGTTTGCAGGGTTTTACCCAGGCCCATGTCATCGGCCAGGATGCCGCCCACTTCCAGTTCGCGCAGCGATTGCATCCAGCTCAGGCCTTCGAGCTGATAGGGTCGCAGGGTCGCATTCAAGCCATCGGGGACACTTACTGAAAAATTCTTGATGTCCGCCAGGCGCTCGCCGAATTGGCGCAGGCGTTCACCGCCTTCCCATGTCAGCGGCATATCGTCCAGCTGGGTCAAGCGTGCGGCGTCTGCAGTATTGAGGCGCAGCGCGGTATTGCCGTCTTCGCGCCAATAGAAGTCACCCAGGGTTGCCAGTACTGGTTTTAGACGGCCGTAGGGCAGGGCGACTTGCACCGGGCCGCCACCTCGCTGGGTGAAGTGGTTGAGCTGGACCAAGAGTTGCTCATCATCCCGACGCTTGGCGATCCCGGCCGGGCTCATCAGTTCGGGGTGGCTGCGCAGTAGATTGATCAGAATCGGCAGCAGGCTCAGGCGCTCACCATTGACGATGATGCCCAGCTCCAGGTCGAACCAGTCGTGCTCAGGCTGCTCATCAATGACTGCATACCAGTCGTCTACGGGGGTGACGTCAAACGCGAAATCCTCCGCGACGTCGATCTCCCAGCCTTGCTCACGCAACTGCGGCAGGTCGTGGGTCATGAAATTCAGCCAGGCCTTGTCGCTCGGCAGTTCGAACATGTCCCCAGCGCTATCGGGCAAGGCCTTGCTTTGCCGAGTCGCCAGCCTGAAACCGAGGTCCTGAATAACCTGTCGCCAGTGCTTTTCTGCCTCTGGATAGCGGCGTATGCGCACGGTTTCAGTATCGAAGTGCTCCAGGACGTCGGTGGTTTTGCTTCCCGTCGCGTAATACTCACCGTAGCCAAACGCCAGCGCGGCGCGATGCTGGATATGGCGCTGCATACGGCCATTGCGCGGTTCGTAAGCGCTGAACTCGAAGCTGGCGAGAATCAGCCGAGGCCGAGGCTGGGTGTCGATCAAGCGTTCTGGCAATGCGGGCTTGGGCTCGGCTCGTGCTGGCGCAGGCGCACGGTCTGGCGCACCCAGCGCGGTGAGGATCGAGGCCTTGTTTTCCGGGTCCTGCAGAAAGAAAAGAGCGGCAGCGCAATGTTTGCAATTGTTGCGCACGGGGCAGGTGCATTTACACGCCACGAATTGTTTATGCTCGGCTGGGTCCTTGAGGGTGAGGGTTTGCGTGTAGATTTCCAGGCCCGAGCCTTTGCACACTGTCCTGACCAGCTCGGGACTCAGGTGCTGCAACTTGATGCGTTGCTGCTGGGCGTAGTCGCGCCCTCGCTCAAGGCTTTGAGCTTTGAAGACTTGTGCCCATGAAGAGGCTAGAACTTTTTCAAGAATGGACGACACAGTTCAGTACAGCCCGACGCCGCAGCGATGCTCAAAGGGCAAGGAGCGCAACGCGCTCCCTGGATGCTTAAAGAGGTGAAACCTTGATCAGCATGGCCAGGCTGCCATTGTCCATATAGGTCAATTCGCCATTCTTCACCCGGGTCGTCTGGGTCATTCGCTCGCTGGTGCGCACCACGCCATAGGCATCGAGCTGATTGACCCAAAAGTCTGCCGTGATATCAGTAAACCGCGCCAGGCTCAAGGTGACGGTGCCTTCAATGGGAAAGTGACCAAACTGCTCCTGACCACTGCTGACCGCCATTTTGCTCGGGTCAGCGCTCAGGTTTTGCTGCCAGGCCCGATGCAGCAGCACGTTATAGTTGCCGCTCGCCTCCAGTTTGCTGGCCATTCCGGTCAGCGCCGGGCTGCGTTCATTCTCGGAGCTGATTTTCTGCGCCCCGGCGGCCCAGGCTTCGGGGGAGGGCTGGTTGGTCGTGGCTGGTTGGCCAATCTGCCGGAACAGGATCATTTCGACCTGATACAGGCCGTCGGCAAACGCTGCCGGTGTGACCAGTGTCAGCAGCAGAATCAATGAGTGGAGCACACGCATGGGTGAATCCTTAAGCCGTTTTTGGAGTCAGGCGCTCGAACAGCGCTTCTAAAATATTGAATCGCTCTTCCGGGCGCTCCATCGGCACCATGAACTTGAACAGCGTGGCACCCTCGAACTTGTAGCGGTTGGGCTGGCCCTGAATCAGTTTGATCAGCACCAGCGGATCAACTTGGGTATCGGCGCTGAACTCAATTCGTCCACCCTGCGGTCCGGCGTCGACTTTTTTGATGCCCAGCTGCTCGGCCTGCAATTTGAGCAGCGTCAGGCGTACCAGGTTTTTGGTCGGTTCGGGCAGCAGGCCGAAGCGGTCGATCATCTCGACCTGGAGGTCCTTGAGGCCCTCTTCGTCGGCGGCATTGGCGATGCGTTTGTACAGAATCAGGCGGGTATGAACATCGGGCAGGTAGGCTTCGGGGATCAACGCTGGCAAGCGCAGGTTGATTTCCGGGCCGCCGCCCAGGGGTTGGTCGAGGTTTGGCTGCTCGCCCTTGCGAATGGCCTTGACCGCGCGTTCAAGCATTTCCATGTACAGGGTGAAGCCCACGGCCTGGATCTGTCCGCTCTGCCCGTCGCCCAGCAGTTCGCCAGCACCACGGATCTCCAGATCGTTGGTCGCGAGCACGAAGCCCGCACCGAGGTCCTGGGTGTTGGCGATGGCTTCCAGGCGCTTCTCTGCGTCTGGAGTGATCTGTTTCCGGGGTGGGGTCAGCAGGTAGGCGTAAGCCTGGTGGTGACTGCGGCCGACCCGGCCACGTAATTGGTGCAATTGCGCCAGACCGAATTTGTCGGCACGTTCGATGATGATGGTGTTCGCGCTGGGCACGTCAATACCCGTCTCGATGATGGTCGAGGCGATCAGGACGTTGAAGCGCTTGTGATAGAAGTCGCTCATCACCTGTTCGAGATCGCGTTCGCGCATCTGTCCATGGCCGATGCCGATACGGGCTTCAGGCACCAGTTCGGCCAGGTCGGCGGCGCATTTCTCGATGGTTTTCACGTCGTTGTGCAGGTAGTAAACCTGGCCACCACGCAGCAGTTCACGGAGCAGTGCTTCCTTGACCGTACTTTTGTTCTCTTCCATGACAAAAGTGCGCACGGACAAGCGGCGAGCTGGCGGTGTGGCAATGATCGATAAATCACGCATGCCCGAAACCGCCATATTCAGCGTGCGCGGGATCGGGGTCGCGGTCAGGGTGAGAATGTCGACTTCACTGCGCAGGGCCTTGAGTTGCTCCTTCTGACGCACGCCGAAACGGTGCTCTTCGTCGATGATAACCAAGCCCAGATTCTTGATCTTCACATCGTCCTGCAGCAGCTTGTGCGTGCCGATGACGATATCAATCTTGCCTTCTGCCAGGTCCGCGACTGCCGCGTTGATTTCCTTGGCAGACTTGAAGCGGCTCATGACTTCCACGCTTACTGGCCAATCGGCAAAGCGATCGCGGAAACTGTTGTAGTGCTGCTGGGCGAGGAGGGTGGTCGGCACCAGAATGGCCACCTGACGTCCGCCATGTACGGCAATAAAGGCTGCGCGCATTGCCACTTCGGTTTTGCCGAAGCCCACGTCGCCGCACACCAGGCGGTCCATCGGCTTGGGCGCGAGCATGTCGGCACGTACGGCATCAATGGTGGTTTGCTGGTCCGGGGTTTCTTCGAATGGGAAGCCGGCGCTGAACGTCGCGTAGTCGGCTTTCGGGTCGGCGAAGGCATACCCTTCACGGGCGGCCCGTCGCGCGTAGATGTCCAATAGCTCGGCGGCGACATCGCGCACTTGCTCGGCCGCTTTGCGTTTGGCTTTCTGCCAGGTTTCCGAACCCAGTCGGTGCAGCGGCGCAAGGGCGTCATCGCTGCCAGTGTAGCGGGCGATCAGGTGCAGGTTGGCAACCGGGACATATAGCTTGGCGTCTTCGGCATAGGCCAGCATCAGGAATTCGGCGACCTGATTCTCCACTTCCAGCGTGGCCAGGCCCAGGTAGCGGCCAACGCCATGGTCGATATGCACCACCGGTGCGCCTTCGCGCAGTTCAGTGAGGTTTTTGATGACTGCGTCATTGTTGCCGCCGTCGGTGCGTTTTTCCCGGCGCCGGCGCTGCATGACCCGCTGACCGAACAGTGGGCTTTCGGCTACCAGTGCCAGGGAGGGGTGTTCCAGCAGCAGACCCTCATCCAGTGGTGCGATGGTGATCGACAGGCGCTCGCTGCCACTGACGAAGTCCGGCCAGTTGTCCACGGTTTTCGGCCGCAGCTTCAGGCGTTCAAGCAGTTCCAGCAGGACTTCCCGGCGCCCGGCGGATTCAGCAGTGAACAGCACACGGCCCGGGAATCCTTCGAGAAATGTCGACAGCGCCGCCAACGGTTGCGTGGCCTTGGATTGAATCGCCAAGTCCGGCAACGGCAGCGCCGGGAAGCGCTCGCGACCAGCGCTGGGCTCGACGTCCTGCTGGCTGACAACCACGCGTGGCCAGCTTTTCAGGCGAGCAAAGCAG
This sequence comes from Pseudomonas sp. 10C3, assembly GCF_036346185.1. NCBI lineage: Bacteria > Pseudomonadati > Pseudomonadota > Gammaproteobacteria > Pseudomonadales > Pseudomonadaceae > Pseudomonas > Pseudomonas sp. 10C3. Next base: position 83,249 of record NZ_JASJVE010000008.1, read on the forward strand.
TCTTCCACCGGCAGGAACAATTCATTGGGCGGTAATAAAGGTCGCTCAGGGTCGACGCGACGCTCCTCATAACGGTTGCGGACGTCGTTCCAGAAATTTTCCGCCGCTTGTTCGATGCCGGGCAGGGAGAACACCTGGGTGTCCTGGGGCAGATAATCGAACAGGGTTGAGGTTTCGTCGAAGAACAACGGCAGGTAGTACTCGATACCGGCCGGTGTGATGCCGCTGCTCAGGTCCTGAAAGATCGGGCAGCGACGGAAGTCCACGTCGAAGCGCTCGCGAAAGCGGGCCTTGAAGCGGGTGACAGCATCTTTTTGCAGCGGAAACTCTCGCGCCGGCAGCAGGCGAACCGATTCGACCTTGTCGATGGAGCGCTGGTTTTCCGGGTCGAAGGTGCGCAGGGTTTCGATTTCGTCGTCGAACAGGTCGATCCGGTACGGCAGTTTGCTGCCCATCGGGAACAGATCGATCAGGGCGCCACGGACCGCGAACTCGCCGTGCTCATACACCGTATCGACGCAGCGATAGCCGCTGGCCTCAAGCCGGGTACGCATCTGCTCGACATCAAGCTTCTGGCCGATGTCCAGCACCAGGCTGCTGCCGAGCAGGAATTTGGTGGGTGCCAGTCTGTGTAGCGCCGTCGTGATCGGTACTACCAAAACGCCATGCGCGAGTTCCGGCAACCGATAAAGGCTGGCGATGCGCTGGGAAATAATGTCCTGGTGCGGCGAGAACAAATCGTAGGGCAGGGTTTCCCAATCCGGAAAATGCAGAACCGGCAGCGTGGGCGCAAAGAAGCTAAGCTCTTGCTCAAGACGTTCGGCACTCTGGCTGTCGGCGGTCAACAGCAGCGTGAAGCGCTTGGCGGCGCTGGCAGCCTCGGCGATGGCCAGGCTCAGGGCGGCACCAGGCAAATTGCCCCAGTGTTGTTTACCTGCAGCGGCAGGGAGTAGCGGTAGGCGCAGGACAGGCACGGGAGGTTGAGCTCCAAGCGTTGCAACAGGGGGTGCGATTGTAGCGGGAGGAGGTAGGTGCTGTCAGTTTTCAGCGCGCCGGAAAATGTAGTGCCATGTAATCTGATAGCCGTGCATTGCTCATAAACAAAGGCGGCGGCATAATGTAGCCCCTTTTTTCAGCCCCTACATGTGGAAGGTTCCCGTGACTCAGAAGCCCGACCAGTGTCTTGGTGAATGGATCGATCGTGAAGCCCTCGCCGAGGCGATGATCCCCCTCATCGGTCAGCTCTACCGCAATAACAATGTGGTGAGCTCGATCTATGGCCGCAGTCTGATCAACCGTTCAGTCATCGCGATTCTCAAAGCCCATCGCTTTGCTCGTCATCGCCAGGCCGATGGCAGTGAGCTGTCCGTACACGAAACATTCCCGCTTATAAAAGCGATGAGCGAACTCAAGCTGGGTGCCGCTTCGGTGGACCTGGGCAAGTTGGCCGTGAAATTCAAGGCAGAAGGCCAAGGCCGTACTGCCGAGCAGTTCGTGCGTGCAGAGCTGGCTGACGTCGTCGGTCAACAAAGCGCCACTGCTCGTAAAGGCAAGGACGTCGTGCTGTACGGTTTCGGCCGGATCGGTCGCCTGCTGGCGCGGATTCTGATCGAGAAAACCGGTGGGGGCGATGGCCTGCGTCTGCGCGCCATTGTCGTGCGCAAAGGCGCCGACAATGACTTGGTCAAGCGTGCCAGTCTGCTGCGTCGTGACTCGGTACATGGCCCGTTCAATGGCACCATCACTATCGATGAAGCCAACAGCACCATCACCGCCAACGGCAACATGATCAAGGTGATCTACGCGAAGAACCCGACCGAGGTGGATTACACCCAGTACGGCATCAAGGACGCATTGCTGGTGGATAACACCGGCGTATGGCGTGATGCCGAGGGTCTGGGCCAGCATTTGACCTGCGCAGGCATCGAGCGTGTGGTTCTCACCGCGCCAGGCAAAGGCAAACTGAAGAATATCGTGCATGGCATCAACCATGATCAGATCACGGCTGAAGACCTGATCGTTTCGGCGGCCTCCTGCACCACCAACGCCATCGTGCCGGTGTTGAAAGCCGTCAACGACAAGTTCGGTATCGTCAATGGTCACGTTGAAACAGTTCACTCGTACACCAACGACCAGAACCTGATCGACAACTTCCACAAGGGTGATCGTCGTGGCCGTAGCGCTGCGTTGAACATGGTTATCACTGAAACCGGTGCTGCTACCGCCGCTGCCAAGGCCCTGCCTGAACTGGCTGGCAAACTGACCGGCAACGCGATCCGTGTTCCAACGCCAAACGTGTCCATGGCTATTCTCAACCTGACCCTTGAGAAGCCAACCAGCCGCGACGAAATCAACGAGTACCTGCGCTACATGGCCATGCACTCGGACCTGCACAAGCAGATCGATTTCGTGCATTCGCAGGAGGTGGTTTCCACCGACTTCGTGGGTTCGCGTCACGCCGGTGTAGTTGATGCTGAAGCGACCATCTGCAATGACAACCGTGTTGTTCTGTACGTCTGGTATGACAACGAATTCGGTTACAGCTGCCAGGTTGTTCGCGTGATGGAAGACATGTCCGGGGTCAACCCGCCTGCTTTCCCGCGTTAAGTAACCACTAGGCCAAGTAAAAGGTAGAAAGGTGCCCCGACTCAGTTCGGGGCATTTTTTTGGACGCGATTTGGCTATCAGCCGTTTACCGGCGCCGCCAGAGGTGACTGCCAGTGTGGTGGCGGTCGGTTTCACACCTGCAGAACAATCCATACGACTACCGATATCGAAAGCTTATTCAGGCATCACTACTTATGTATGTCACTCGGCTCAGAGGCGCACCCTTAACTCACTCGGCCGTGCCCCCTCAAACATAGCAATGGCTACGTTTGGGGGCGAACAACCCAACTGAGTGAGTAAACCTGCGAGATGACAATCAAAATCGATGTGGTCGAACAATTTTTGACCCGCCCAACACTGCGTGACGTGGCAACCGCAATGCTCCGTGACGCCCTAAGCGAAAAATACCCTGCGCTGAGCATTGAACCCGAGGTGGCGGTTGTGTCCGAACCGCCATTGAGTCGCGAGTACGCAAACACGGCAGGCCGCCTCATGACACTGACGGACTGTCTGCTGGATAATTTCTCTAGCCAGAGACCGTGGCACTTCACGCAAGGACAGCATGTGCTTGCGGCTCAGCCATCGGCTGGCGAATGGATGCCGCTGGCCGTCGATATGGCAGACATCAGCGCCCTGCTCGACAGGTTGTCGCTGGTGTTGATCGAAGGTTTTGAACAGGCTACTGCGGACTATTGGTGTCAGCCAAGCACCACGGGTATCAGTCGCTGGGAATGGTTGTCCAGCAGGCTGAAGCAGCAGCTCAGCGACAAGGTCATAGCGGGGGCTTTTCCGCAGCAGACTGACGCGCAACGCTCAGCCTTGAGTGCTGTTGCCATGTTTGCGGATAAGGCTCAACGCAACGCCTTGCTCGGTGCGATCCCTGGCAAGGCCGACGATGACCTGCGCGCGTGCATCGCTTACCTCAATATGGGCAAAGAGGGCGAATCCAACGACGAGCCACTGCCTGCGATTGTGTTGGTCGGGCACACGGCTGGAGACGAGATCGTGATGGTGTGCTGGCCTTCGGGGAAGGTCGAATCCTGTTCATCCCAGGATCAGTTAGGCGTAAGCCTGGGTGCGAGGCTCGGCAGAGAGTGGGACGTCGATCAGCTCCAATGGACGCTGTATGAGCCCGAGGGCAATATTTTCGAGGCGTTGACTCAGGTCCTTCTGGAGACGCAGTTGAACACCCTGCAGGCGCTGAAAGGTGCCGATTCGTATGACCTTGAGTCTCTAGAGCAACACCTGGCCTCGGCCACAGACCTGTGCAGCGTGTTCGACGCGCCGGGCCCCGCCAATATTCAGGTTCCGGCACGGGCCCTCGAGACGCTTCCCGAATGGCTTCAGCACGCCACGATAACTGACCGTCTGGATTACAGCTGGTATCTGGCTGCGTTGGCGGTAGAGCAGGAACGTTCGAACGGCCAATCGTTTAATGACGATTTGCCGTCGATCACCGATTTTACGCTTCAGACCTTGCGCCTGAATGTGCTGGAAGACCATCCCGGTGCCAGCGACTTGTCGCTGGACGACATCGAGATCGTGATCGACAAAGTGACGGCTGCAGCGTTGCCATCGGGCGGGCAGATCGTGTCGGTAGGCGGGGTTGAACGGGTGCGTATGACACTGAGCGAGTTCGCACTGGAAAACCTGTCGAGTCTGCCCTATGGAAGCATTACCCTGCATCGTGCCGGCGCTCAGCCAATACCCGACTGGTTCTCGGTGGACTACCTTAAAGCGCTGACTGCACGCGCGAACATTGGCCAGGCCTATCCTCATCTGCTTGAGCGGTCTCTGATTACCGATACCGAGGAAGCCGGGCGGCGTCAGGTATTGTTTGCCCGACAATTGCGGATTCAGTTGCCGCTCAAGGCGCTGGAACAGAAGATCAAGGGAGAGGGCGGGTTCAGCGAGGCGGGTTATCGCAATGTCGCCGCGCTCATGAAAGCGTCAGGCGAACGAAAGGTCGGGACTCACGGCATCGTCATCCGGCCCTTGGCATTCTTCTCGCACCCAGGCGCAAGCGCTGACGTGGTCAGCAATATGTTCGTGATTGGCCCTGAAAAAGTGGCTGCCGGGCCGCATGTGCTTTACCGGCCGTTCGCCAGTCAGTCGTTGACTGAATTTGGCTCATGGTCAGCGCTGCTGGCTGCCATACAACAACCGGGCGACATGCAGGAGACCGTTCTGGTTTGGCTGGGTGACCGGGCGCGATTGAACTACGCCAACGGCGGCTTTCAGGAACCGCATAGTGTGCGCTTCGGTCTGGGCTCCGAGTTTGCGCCGCTGGAGCGCCCGCAACCAGCTGTGCTGAGTGTCGACACGGTTGATGGCGACCCATTGCTCGTCCTTTTTGCCGCCAATGCCCGGGCGCTGGTTGATCTGGCTGACCGAAACTCAGTCTCTAACACCGAAAGTCGCTGGGCGAGGCTCAAGCAAGGTGGCTGGTTGCTGCTCAATGTCCTGCTGCCTTTTGTCAGTGGTCCGGTGGCCAATGCCGTGTGGCTTGCACAGTTGATGGTCAGCGTTGATCAGGCGCTGAAGGCTCAAGGCAGCACTGATGCCAGCGTCCAGGCCACCGCGCTGGCCGATTTTTTGCTGAATATTTCTCTGATTCTCATGCACCAAGGTCTCTCTGTCAGCGGGTCAGCCATTCGTACATCAGGGCTGAGCCGCAGAGACGAGGCAGCCCCATCGGTTGTGGCTGAAATGGTTATTCGGCAATCCGAGCCGCTGGCGATGCAGCCGATTGGCGCCGGACGAACTGTGCTCGATTTCACTTGGTCGAATCCGAGGAATCAATTGACCGCGACTCAACGAGGGATTTTGGACGCCTTTAAGGTCTCGCTTGCGTCGACCCTGGGGGCTCCTGCGGCTGCCGGTCCTCATGAGGGTTTGTATGAGGTTGAGGGAGCATGGTATGCCAGGGTCGATTCAGACCTTTACCGGGTGATGCTTGAGGAGGACGGCGTCGTCGTTGTCGACTTGAATGATTCACTGCGAACCGGGCCGTGGCTCAAGCATGATGGTCCGGTCTGGGATCTGGACCTGAGGCTGAGATTACGCGGTGGAGGCCCCAAGAAAAAAGCTGGAAAAATGATTGAGGAAAACGCCGCCAAGCTCAAACAAATCACGGAAAGCAGGATGCAGTCACAGTCGCGTTTAGACGCACTGTATAAAAAAATCATGGCTTACGACACGCAGCTCCGGACCGCGACCGGCGAGCTTCGCTCATTGTTTTTCCTGCGTTATGAAAAAGATTTGCAGGAAGTCGTTGAAGTTGTCGAGCAAAAAATCAAGCAGGGCCAAGCGTTGAGGTCCGCAGATCGTCCTTTAGAGCAGGTGACTGCGGCTGATCTTCGGGGCGCTGCCAGGCACGTGTGTTATTTCGAAGGGCTTTTGCTTCAGGATATTCAACGCATGACGCGGCATGACATCGCGATCCTGCAAGAATCATCCTCGGATGGTGTGGTGGTCCCCGCTAATGTCGATGCATACCTGAATTTATTCAGGAAGCTTCTGGTGCAGCAGGAAATGGGCGCGAAATGGGCAGATGCCAGGGAATTACTTTGGCAGCAGTTGCGTGCGGTTCCCAAGGTGGGAGAGTCGCTTTGGCGCGTCGAGGTATTGGAATTGCACAAGAATAATATGTTCACCCGTCTGGAGTGGAAAGTGACGCGCCTGTTCTCCTTGCTTGAACTGTGTTTCAGCAAAGAACAAATGCTCATGGATCAAAGCTTGAAGCAGCTCAAGGCGTTGCGTAACGACGACGGCCTTCACGGTGCACTCAGTTCTCACGCCGAGCTGGACAAGCCTAACGACTACTCGCTGATCGAGCAGATCAACGTGCTTGAAAGTGCATTTCGCGAATATGGCAGGGCCGTTGATATTGCGGTTTATGCGCAGTCCTTTGAAATTGACTCTGTTCAGAGTGAGTACCTGAAGCGATTTTTGGCTGAGATGGTTGCCATACGTGACAGCGCGGAAACCCGTTTGTCTGCGCTGATTCAAGAGGAAACAGACTCGTCTGCACTGCCGTCTGAATATGTACCCAAGGTTGAGCAGCCCAGGAAAAAAATAATCAGGACACGAGGTCAGCGCTCGCTGGTGGGGCAGGTTCGCTCGGAAGAACCGGATTTTCCCGGCGAGGTTGTAGATGTGACCGACCTGATCACCCATCGAGTCATCGGCTCCTATCACCAGCATGCCGACGGGGAATGGGTGGGCATCGAGACTGCTCAGCCACCCACGACCACCCCGAAAGTCAAAAACGTGCCATTGAATGAGTTGCAACGCGATGCGCTTGAGTCGCTCAGTCAAGTGGAGCGAACAGTCAGCAGCGCCTGGCGTCAGTCCAAGAGGGCCAGTGAACCTGAAGATATGCAAGATATTCTGGTGCAAAAGGCCGGAAAGCTGAGCGAGCTTGCGGACCGGCTCGACGTGTACAGCAATGATGCAATGCTGGCTGAATCGGTTTATGCGCAGGTGGTCAGCGTGCTCAAAGACCTTCGGGCGGCAGCGGCCCGATTGACCAAAGAGGGGCGCAGCATTCGTATCAGTATGATCAAGGCTCGGCCGCCGACGGCGGCACGAATCAACTACCTGGATAGGCAAGGGGAGGTCAATATTTCACGCTTCGACGGTAGAAAGAACTTGTCGGGTGCCCGGCGTGACGATTTTCTGCAGGAGTACGCGATTCGCGACAAGGACAACCAGATCTTATGGTGGGCGCATTTTCATTACGCCACAGAAAGCGCCAGTTCCGAGGCCTTCACGGCTGCACATCTGAAGTTACCTGAACAGAGACGTCTGGGTTATAAGGCTTTGCTTAGAGCCGCCAGTGACAATAAAGAAGTCGTGAGCATTTACCGCAGTGTAATTGGCAAGGAGCTGGCGCAACGCTTGTTCCTGGTGTTAGCTCGCTGATACGAAGCACAACAGCCTTGCTCAATTCTGCGTGAGCAAGGCTTCTCGCAAGTCGTCTGAGACCCCCTGAGTCCCCAGCCAGATCGAGAAATATACCTGGGCCAATTCGCTGTCCCGGCTGCTGAAGATGACCTTGCTGTTGCATTCCATCTTCAGTCCCTGGCCAGGCTGCCAGGTCAAGGCGTACCTGTCTCCGCGACGAATACTCTGGATGCTCTGATTGATCTGATCCAGTTGTGGTTGCAGGCGGGCGAGGGTTGCTGTGTTTTGCTGGCGTTCGAGCGTAGCACTGGCGGCTTTGATCACGTCCTGACGATCAATGTCGCGAAAATAATACAATTCGAGGCGCTGCGTTTTTTGGGCGGAAACCGCCTGTTGGACGCTGGTCGAAGGTTCAGCAAACAGGGCTGCAGCGTATACGTCGACCCATAAATACGTCAGTACCGCCTGGCTCTTGCGTTCAAGCACAGGTGAGTGGTCGCTGAGTTGCGCGGGGAAGTTTGCTTCCTTGAGGCGCTCTGCTTGATTAGCCAGTGCCAATGGACTGAATGTCAGCAGCAGGTAAATCATCAGATGTCGCATAATGGCCGCGCTTCGTTGAATGCCTACTGACAGGTTAAGTCAATTTTTGCTCGATGCCGGGCTTGCGAGGAATAAATGTGTTCCGATTGGATAGCAGAATCGCGCGCGCTCAATTGCAGCGTTTGGCTCGTCAAGTTTTGGATGCCCTTACTGCTGATGGGCTCCATGGCCGCATGCGGTTCGGGTGATGGCCTGGAACGCTTTGGCGGTCCGACCATGGGCAGTACGTATTCGGTGAAATACATCCGCGGCCCCTCCGGGCCAGACGTTGCGCACGTCCAGCCGGAGGTGGAAGCGATTCTGGCTGAAGTCGATCAGCAGATGTCGACCTACCGCAGTGATTCCGACATTGAGCGGTTCAATGGGCTGCCAGCGAACAGTTGTCAGACGATGCCCGCAGGGGTGTTGGCGTTGGTGCGGGTGGGGGAGCAATTGTCCATCGACAGCGACGGCTCATATGATCTGACGGTGGAACCCTTGCTCGATTTGTGGGGTTTTGGCCCGCAGGCCCGGGTCGAGCAAGTGCCGACGCCTGAGCAGTTGGCCGTGGTGCGCCAGCGGGTGGGGTATGGTCACTTGCATATCGACGGCGATCAGTTGTGCAAGGATGCGCCGGTGGAGGTGGACTTCAATAGCATCGCAGCCGGTTATGCGGTGGACCGCATCAGCGCGCGGATGCAGGCGTTGGGTATCGGCAGTTTTTTGGTCGAGGCGACAGGTGAACTCAAGGCGGTTGGGAAAAAAGCTGATGGTTCGCCCTGGCGTGTAGCGCTCGAAGCGCCCCGGGACGATGAGCGGGTCGTCGAAAAAACCATCGAACTCGATGGTTATGGCGTCTCCACCTCTGGCGACTACCGTAACTATTTCGAACAGGATGGGCACCGTTACTCCCATACCCTTGATGCGTTGACCGGTGCGCCCATTGATCATGCGCTGGCATCGGTCACCGTTATTGATCACTCGACGTTGATGGCTGATGGTTTATCCACTCTGCTGCTGATTCTCGGACCGGAACGGGGTTGGGCTTTTGCAGAGCAGCATAAAATTGCCGCTTTTTTTGTGATTCGTGTCGACAAGCGTTTTATCATCCGCAGCAATCCGGAGTTTGACAGGCTGTTTGCCGGGAAATCGCAGTAGTCCGACAGCGATTTATCACCCAGGCGTGTGATGTAGTGCAGACAGTATTAGCCTACGACGCGACCAAGGGTTAATGTTCGCCGCTTGCGCGCTTGGTTAGACTGCGCACCAGTTTCGATCCTTCATGCCGCTGGCCGCGGCATGATTTAGCCAGAGACGCCAGAGTGGTGCCTCGGCCTGTTCTAAAGGAGTACGCATGGCTGTCTACAACTACGACGTAGTAGTGCTGGGTTCAGGCCCGGCGGGAGAAGGCGCGGCAATGAACGCCGCTAAAGCAGGACGCAAAGTAGCGATGGTCGATAGCCGTCGTCAGGTCGGCGGCAACTGCACTCACCTTGGCACCATCCCGTCCAAGGCGCTGCGTCACTCGGTCAAGCAAATCATCCACTTCAACACCAACCCTATGTTCAGGGCCATTGGTGAGCCGCGCTGGTTCTCGTTCCCGGACGTACTTAAAAACGCTGAAAAAGTCATCGCCAAGCAAGTGACATCGCGTACCGGCTATTACGCTCGTAACCGTGTCGACGTGTTTTTAGGCACGGGCAGTTTTGCCGATGAGCACAGCATCGACGTGGTGTGCCCCAACGGTACGCTGGAAAAGTTGGTGGCCAATCAGATCATCATCGCCACCGGCTCGCGTCCCTATCGCCCGGTCGATATCGATTTCACCCACCAACGAATTTATGACAGCGACACCATCCTCAGCCTCGGGCATACCCCGCGCAAGCTGATCATCTACGGTGCCGGTGTTATCGGTTGCGAATACGCCTCGATCTTCAGCGGTCTTGGGGTGATGGTCGAACTGGTGGACAACCGTGAGCAACTGCTGAGCTTCCTTGATTCGGAAATCTCTCAGGCGTTGAGCTATCACTTCAGCAACAACAACGTAATGGTTCGCCACAACGAAGATTACGAGAAGGTCGAAGGCCTGGATCATGGTGTGATCCTGCACCTCAAGTCCGGTAAAAAGATCAAGGCCGACGCCTTGCTCTGGTGTAACGGCCGGACCGGCAACACCGACAAACTCGGGTTGGAAAACGTCGGGATCAAGGCCAACAGCCGTGGTCAGATTGAAGTCGACGAGAGCTACCGCACCAGCGTACCGACCATCTATGGTGCGGGCGATGTGATCGGTTGGCCTAGCCTGGCCAGTGCGGCTTATGACCAGGGTCGTTCAGCGGCGGGCAGTCTCGTCGACAATGGCAGCTGGCGTTTCGTCAACGATGTACCAACCGGGATCTACACCATTCCGGAGATCAGTTCGATCGGCAAGAATGAACACGAACTGACCCAGGCGAAAATACCGTACGAAGTTGGCAAGGCGTTCTTCAAGGGCATGGCCCGGGCGCAGATCTCCGGCGAGCCGGTCGGCATGCTGAAGATCCTGTTCCATCGCGAGACGCTGCAAGTGCTGGGCGTGCATTGCTTTGGTGACCAGGCGTCAGAGATCGTGCATATCGGTCAGGCAATCATGAACCAGCCGGGTGAGGCCAATACCCTCAAGTACTTCGTCAACACCACCTTTAACTACCCGACCATGGCAGAAGCTTATCGGGTAGCTGCTTACGATGGCCTCAACCGGCTTTTTTGAGCGGCTCCGGCCGGTGGCCTGAGCCGGCCGGGGAGACCGATTTCAGCAATTCCCGAGAGTGGCAGTGGCCAAACCGGGAAAGTCTGTAATCAGGCTATCTACGCCGAAGTCGGCGAGCCTGCGCATCAGCGCGGGTTCGTTGACGGTCCAAACAGATACGTGCAATCCCTGACGCTGGGCTTTCTGCAAGCGCTCGGGGGTGCACAGTGTCCAGTTCAACGCCAGAATCTTGCAGTCATAACTTTGCGCGACCTTCAGTGGGTCGAGCCAGGCGTATTCAGCCACCAGTCCGCGTGACAGGTCGGGTGTCAGGTCCAGCGCTGCGCGCAATACTTCCCGCGAACTCGACGTAACGGTGACCTTGTCCAGCAAGCCGTGACGCTGGGCCAACTCCCGAATTGCCAGCACGGTGGTCGCAGCGCGTGTGCGTGATGCGCTTTTGACTTCCAGTTGCCAATGATCGAAGGCGCATTGCTCGAACAATTCCTCCAGGCGTGGGATCGGGCAGGGATGAATCCAGCCGGGGCCGCCTTTGCGCGCATCAAAAGTCACCAAGTCAGCAGCGTCTTGCTCAATGACTTTGCCGCGCCGATCCGTGGTGCGTTTTAGCGTCGGGTCATGGATTACCATCAATTCGCCATCACGGGACAGGTGCAGATCCAACTCGCAGCGGCGAACGCCGTGCTTGAGGCATTCCTGGAAGCTGGTCAGGGTGTTTTCCGGTGCTTCGCCTTTAGCGCCGCGGTGGCCGTAAATAAGGGTCACGTTTACTCCTTGTGGGTTTTTGCGCTGCTTATTGCCTAAGCGTCTTCGTTACCTGGGTTCGGATGTTTTCACGGGATAGCCGAATTTGTCAGGTATCAAGTCTCTGAGCCATTGTTTTGCTCTCGCGCCAGGCGGCGTTGCTGGGATTGTCGTTGCAAAATATAACGGGCGAGCAGCTGTCGCTGGGCATCCGGCAGGTCCTCGAACTCAGTGCCGATTTCGAAATTTCCGATTTCGCGAGCGTCGCAGTGCGTGACCTTGGCGTTCATCATCAAGCCCAGTGCTTGTGGCATCAGCACCATCTTGATGGACAGTTTTGTGCCTGTGGGAATCGGCAGTGGATGATGAAACAGCACGCCGCCTTCGGAGAGAATCACCAGCTGTGGCTCGCCGATCTTGCCCAGGACGGTGTGTGCCACGACTTGGCCGAGCAAATCGATACGCTTGTTCAGGGCCTTTAGATAACTGCCTAGCGCGCGGTCGTGATCGCCTAACTGGCGTAGCAGATGTTGAGACTCGAACTCGCTGATGTGCAGCTCGCTGAGCAGGTTGAACAGCGTGGACGTGTCCTGCGCTGGCGCCTGATGGGGCGCGTGAGTGTCGGACAAGTGGTTAATTTCCAGTGCGATCGTGTCCTCGATACGGTAGTATTCGCGGCGATCTTCTTCATTTAATGTCGACATGGCGAACCCATGGTAGCGGCGGTGTTCTGAGTGTAAAGCTGCTCGCTGAGCCCCGCCACAAGGACGTTCCCTTTCCTCCGAACAAGCCCCGACATGTTCAGACCTCTTTTTGTATTTATTGGCACGCGTTATACCCGTGCAAAACGCCGCAATCACTTTGTCTCCTTCATTTCCCTGACGTCGATGATCGGCCTCGCCCTTGGCGTCGTCGTGATGATCGTCGTGTTATCGGTCATGAATGGTTTCGATCATGAGATGCGCACCCGTGTGCTGGGCATGGTGCCCCACGCGACCATCGAGTCCGATCAGCCGATCAGTGACTGGCAAAGCCTGGGCGACAAGGTCAAGGCGAACCCCAAGGTTGTCGCGGTTGCGCCGTTTACCCAGATGCAGGGTTTGCTGACCAGCAACGGTCAGGTGCAGAAGGTGCTGCTCAACGCGATTGATCCGGCGCAGGAGCGCAAGGTTTCGATCATCGATAACTTCATGCTGAAGGGGCGTCTGGATGATCTGGCACCCGGTAGCTTTGGGATCGTTATCGGCGACAAGGCCGCCACGAAACTGGGTGTAGGCCTCGGTGACAAACTGACCTTCGTCGCTCCGGAAGTGACGGTCACCCCCGCCGGAATATTTCCGCGGATGAAGCGCTTTACCGTCGTCGGCATCTTTCACGTCGGCGCTGGCGAGCTGGACGGCTACCTCGGCCTGACCAATCTTACCGATCTGGCGCGTCTGCATCGCTGGAAACCGGATCAGGTGCAAGGGCTGCGTCTGAAGTTCGACGACCTGTTCGAGGCGCCCCGGGTGTCATGGGAAATCGCGCAGACGTTGGGTGATCATAATTTCTATGCCCGTGACTGGACCCGGACCCAAGGCAATCTGTATCAGGCGATCCGTATGGAAAAAGCCATGATCGGCTTGCTGTTGTTACTGATCGTTGCGGTCGCTGCCTTCAATATCATTTCCACGTTGGTGATGGTGGTCAACGACAAGAAGGGCGATATCGCGATCCTGCGGACCCTGGGCGCTACACCTGGGCAGATCATGGCTATCTTTATGGTGCAGGGCACTGTCATCGGTGTGGTCGGGACGCTGATCGGTGCCGTGGTGGGGATTTTCGCCGCGCTCAACGTCAGCGCTGCGATCTCCGCGCTGGAAGGTTTGCTCGGGCACAAGTTTCTCAATGCGGACGTCTACTTCATCGACTACCTGCCGTCGCAATTGATGGCCGAAGACGTACTGCTGGTCTGCGGTGCTGCATTGATTCTGAGTTTTCTCGCCACCCTGTATCCAGCCTGGCGTGCTGCGCGCACCCAGCCTGCGGAGGCGCTACGTTATGAGTGAGTCGGGCATGAGTGATAAAGCAGTACTGAGTTGCCGCAATCTGGGCAAATCCTACGAGGAAGGCCCAGAATCGGTGGTGGTCCTTTCGGGCTTGCAACTGGAGTTGCACCCCGGCGAGCGCGTCGCCATTGTCGGCAGTTCGGGTTCCGGTAAAAGTACCTTGCTCAATCTGCTTGGCGGTCTGGATACGCCTTCGCAAGGCAGCGTGTGGCTGGCGGGTGAAGAATTGTCGGCGTTGGGCGAAAAAGCCCGGGGTCTGTTGCGTAACCGGGCGCTGGGGTTTGTGTATCAATTCCACCATCTGTTGCCTGAGTTCACCGCTCTGGAGAACGTCTGCATGCCGCTGTTGATCGGCCGGACGGCGATCCCGGAAGCCCGTCAGCGTGCCACCGAGTTGCTGCAGCGGGTAGGGCTGGGGCATCGCCTGGCGCATAAGCCATCGGAATTGTCTGGCGGCGAGCGTCAGCGCGTGGCGATTGCCCGGGCGCTGGTCAACCGGCCGGGACTGGTGATGCTCGACGAACCTACCGGTAACCTCGATCATCACACGGCGCAGGGCATTCAGGATTTGATGCTGGAGCTCAGTACCTCATCGCAAACGGCGTTTCTGGTCGTGACCCACGACATGGCTCTGGCCCGGCAGATGGATCGGGTGTTGCGTCTAGAAGATGGTCATTTGGTCGCTGATTGATTCAATCAACCCGGCGCCGGTTGTCACAGCGTCGGGGTTTTCATTTTTTCTACGGTGCTCCGCGAATGTTCAGACCGTTATCAATTTTTATTGGCGCGCGCTATACCCGCGCCAAGCGCCGTAATCACTTTATTTCGTTTATTTCGATGACCTCGATGATTGGCCTCGCGCTGGGCGTGTTGGCGATGATCGTGGTGCTGTCGGTGATGAATGGTTTTCAGCGTGAAATGAGTTCGCGGATTCTGGGCATGGTGCCCCACGCCGTTATCGCTGGCGTAACGCCGCTTGACGACTGGAAGCCCGCAGCCGCTGCGGCGATGAAGAACCCCGAGGTGACCGCTGCCGTTCCGTTCACTGAAATGGAGGGCATGTTCTCCTATAAGGGTTCGATGCAGCCGATCCAGATCAGCGGCGTTGACCCCGCGCTGGAGCACAAGGTTTCGATTGTTGCTCAGCACATCACTCAAGGGCGCCTGGAAGACCTCAAGGCTGGCGAATTCGGTGTGGTGGTCGGTGAGATCACCGCTCGACGTTTTCGCCTGAACGTCGGCGACAAGCTGACCCTGATCGTCCCGGAAGCCAGTAACGCGCCCGGCGGCATTACCCCGCGCCTGCAGCGGCTGACGGTGGTCGGCGTGTTCAAGGTGGGTGCCGAACTGGACGGTTCCATGGCTCTGATCAACGTCGCCGACGCTGCGCAAATGCAGCGCTGGCAGCCTGATCAAGTGCAAGGCGTACGTCTGGCGCTGAAGGATCTGTACACCGCGCCGCAAGTCTCGGCTGCCATTGTTGCCGGCCTCGGTGCTGATTACCGCGCCGATGACTGGACTCACACTCAGGGCAGCCTGTTCAGTGCGATGAAAATGGAAAAAACCATGATCGGCCTGCTGCTGTTGATGATTGTCGCGGTGGCGGCGTTCAACATCATTGCCACCTTGATCATGGTGGTTAACGACAAAGGTGCTGACATCGCCATCTTGCGCACCATTGGTGCCACGCCAGGGCAGATCATGATGATTTTCATGGTTCAAGGCACAGTCATCGGGATCGTCGGTACCCTTATCGGCGGCGTTCTCGGTGTGATCGCGGCGTTCAATGTCAGCGAGATGGTGGGTTGGCTGGAGCGCGTCACGGGGCAGCACATCTTCAGTTCCGATGTGTACTTCGTCAACAATCTGCCATCCCAGCTGCAGTGGGCAGACGTTGCGCTGATCTGCAGCGCCGGGTTTATCCTGAGTTTTCTCGCGACGCTCTACCCAGCCTGGCGTGCGGCACAGATTCAGCCGGCGTATGCGCTGCGTTACGAGTGATTGCTGTGCAGTGATTCACGCTTGAACTCAAGCCGGCAACTCAATCACAAAGCGCGTCCAGTCGTCCGCCGATTCGCAGCGAATCTGTCCGCCGTGGGCGCGGATGATTGACTGAGTGATCGCCAGCCCCAATCCCGCGTGCTCACTGCTGCCTTCGCTGCGTGCAGGGTCCGCACGAAAAAACCGATCGAACACATGGGGTAACGCTCGTGCCGGAATAGTTGCGCCGTTGTTTTCGATGCTTAGTTGCACCCCTTGATCCGAGTGGGATATGCGCATTGCGACCTGTCCGCCCGCCGGGGTGAAGCGCAGCGCGTTGTCCAGTAGGTTGGAGATAGCGCGGCGCAGCATGTTGCGATCACCGGCCAGTGTGGCGTTGCCTTCGCGTGACAGCCGCACCTGTGCGTCCTCGGCCAAGGGTGCGAAGAACTCCAGCACTGCGTCCGCTTCGTCTTCCAGTTGCAGGGTTTCCCGCATCGGGTTGAGCAAACCGTGTTCGGCCTTGGCCAGATACAGCATGTCGTTGATCATCTGCGCCATCCATTGCAGCTCCTCAAGATTACCGAGCAAGGCTTCGCGATAATCTTCGGTCGAGCGCGGGCGGGTTAGGGTGACTTGGGTGTGGGTCAGCAGGTTGGACAGCGGTGTGCGCAGCTCATGGGCGATGTCCGCAGAGAATGCCGAGAGCCGCTGAAAGGCGTCGTCGAGGCGCCCAAGCATGGCGTTGAAGGCGTGCGTCAGTTCCGCCAGTTCAGCGGGCATTTCCGTCTGCGGCAGCCGTGTGGTCAGCGAACTGGCTGAGACGCTGGCGGCGATTTCGCTCATCTGTCTGAGTGGGCGCAGGCCACTGCGTGCTGCCCATGCGCCCAGCAGTGCGGTGGCCAGAGCGGAAAAACCGACCGTGAGCCAGATCAAGTGCTGCATGCGCTGAAGAAAGTGTTGGTGATGAGTCACGTCCAGCAACAGCGTCAGCTGCGGTGAATTAACGGCCTCTGGCTCCAGCAAGGCGTGATACGTTCGATACTCAGTCTCTGCGCTGTGCAAGGTGTGCAGGCCGTGCGGAACGGACAATGTTGCCGGGAGCGTCGGCAGGCTGTCGAACCAGATGCCTCCGTCACTGCCGCTGATACGCAGCGCCAAGTCAGGCTGACGGCCGAGTTCGCTTTGCAGCGCCGCTTGTCGACCGATGAGATCGGTTTGGCTTGCAACACCCTTCAATACCGAGCGAAATGTCTGCAACTTGCTGTCGAGTGATTGTTGGTCCAGCTCGATGAAGTGTGCTTCGCTGGCTCGATTGAACAGTACGCCCGCGGTCAACGAAACCACGGCAGTGCAGGCTGCGAACAGCAGTGCCAAACGACTGCTGAGGGACAGGCGAGCCATCACAGGGGGCGCTCTTCAAGGACATAGCCCATGCCGCGCACGGTATGGATCAGTTTGTTTGGGTAATCATCATCGACCTTCAAGCGCAAGCGGCGGATGGCGACTTCGATCACGTTGGTGTCGCTGTCGAAATTCATGTCCCAGACCTGTGATGCGATCAGCGATTTAGGTAGCACTTCACCCTGGCGCCGCAACAGCAGTTCCAGCAGCGAAAACTCCTTGGCCGTCAGGTCGATGCGGTGTCCATTGCGCTCGACACGTCGACGCAGCAGGTCAAGGCGCAAATCCGCCAGTTGCAGATGGGTTTCCTGCGCGACGCTGCTGCCACGACGAAGCAGGCTGCGGACCCGGGCGAGCAGTTCAGAGAAGGCGAAGGGTTTGACCAGGTAATCATCTGCACCCAGCTCAAGGCCTCGAACCCGATCCTCCACTGCATCACGGGCTGTGAGAAATAGCACAGGCGTCTCCAGTCCGGCGCTGCGCACGGCCTGGAGTATCTGCCAGCCGTCGCGGCCGGGCAGCATCACATCCAGGATCAGCAGCGCGTAGTCGCCGCTCAACGCCAAGTGCTGTCCCGTGGTGCCATCGGCCACCAGTTCGGTGATGAAACCGGCCTCGTTCAGGCCTTGGCGCAGGTAATGGCCGGTTTTCGGTTGATCTTCGACGATTAGTAATTTCATGGGCGACTCGTGGCGACCGCGGAGGAGCTTATGCAGCGGTACTTTATAACGCGAATGGCAGATCCAAGGCCGAAGCTGACAAAGTTGTAATCTCCCGGTCAGCTAACTGCCAGCGCTGCCTCTCTACAGTAGGGTGATTGATTGTCGCTTATTTGGAGAAGTCTATGGTTTCGCTTGTTCGTATTGCCGTGGTCGCGGGGCTGCTGGGGTTGAGCCTGCCGCTAATGGCTTCGTCTGCCCATACACTGAACTTCGGTCACGCTGCTCCGGCGGCTCAGGCTACTCGCACGGTCGAGTTGACCTTGGGCGATATGTTTTTCCAGGACAAGGCTATTCAGGTCAAAGCGGGTGAGACGGTGCGCTTCGTCCTCGTCAACAAGGGGCAGTTGCTGCACGAGTTCAACCTTGGCGACGCGGCCATGCACGCGGAACATCAGAAGGAAATGCTCGCGATGCAGCAAGGCGGCATGCTCTCGCCGACGGGTATGAGTCATGAGGCAATGAGCCATGAGGCAATGGATCACGGCAGTATGGGTCATGACAGCATGATGCAAGGTGCAATGAATAATGATAAACCCATGAAACACGACGCCCCCAACAGCGTGCTGGTTGAGCCGGGCAAAACCGCCGAATTGACCTGGACCTTCAGCAAGGCCAGCAACCTGGAATTTGCCTGCAACATTCCCGGGCATTATCAGGCGGGTATGGTCGGCAAGATCAACGTCGTCGACTAGGCGCTGAAAGCTGCGGGCAAACCCTATAAACTTGCGGGGATTATTTAGCCAGGTCCCCGCCATGCATCCCGCAGCCGAACATTCGCCGCTGGGCAAGTCCAGTGAATACATTGCTACCTACACGCCGTCCCTGCTGTTCCCGATCCCGCGCGCGGCGAAATGGGCCGAGCTTGGGCTCACAGCTGAAACGCTGCCCTATCAAGGTGTCGACTTCTGGAACTGTTTCGAGTTGTCCTGGTTGCTGCCGTCGGGCAAGCCGGTGGTAGCTATTGGTGAATTCACCATCCCGGCAGACTCGCCGAATATTATTGAGTCTAAATCTTTCAAGCTCTACCTTAACTCGCTGAACCAGACCGAGTTCCCGGATCGCGCCAGCCTGGTCTCGACGTTGCAGGCGGATCTGTCTGCCGCCGCTGGCAAGCCGGTGGGCGTACGCATTCGCAGCCTGAGTGACGTTGAAGCAGAGGGTGTCGCGGCATTGCCGGGCGTTTGCATCGATGAGCTGGACGTGAGCATCAACAGCTATGAAACGCCGCGCCCAGAGCTGCTGCGTTGCGATGAATCGCGGGTGATCGAAGAAAGCCTGCACAGCCATCTGCTCAAGTCTAATTGTCCGGTCACTAGCCAACCTGACTGGGGTAGCGTTGCTGTGGAATATCGCGGTTCCGCTCTGGATCACGCCAGTTTGTTGGCCTATATCGTCAGCTTTCGTCAGCACTCCGATTTTCACGAGCAATGCGTCGAGCGGATTTTTCTCGATCTGCAACGCTTGCTCAAGCCAGAGAAGTTAACGGTCTACGCACGTTACGTGCGACGCGGCGGGTTGGACATCAACCCTTATCGCAGTACCGAGGCGATCAGTCTGGAAAACCGCAGGCTGGCACGTCAGTAAACGAAAAAACCCGTCTAAATCAGACGGGTTTTTGTGGTGCGTAACCGATGTGTTTCGCGGGTGGGCTTAAATCCCGATATTACCCAAGGTCTGAACAATGCTACGCAATGTTCCGGCAATGGCTGGATGTTCCAGCTCAAAGCGTTCGACGGCAAGATTGACGTTGTCAGCCAAGCTCGAATCCTGAGTCACGGTTTCCAGTTGCAGCTCCAGTTCGATCTTCTGCATCAGATCATGCAGGTGCTCGCGTTCCGATTCGGACAGCGGCGGGTTCTGCTCCAGTTGCTCGCGCAGGGTATTGAGTTGTTCTTGCAGTTCGCGGGCAGGCATAGCGTGCTCCCTTTATGGATAGTCTCTGGCATGGACCTTAGCGCTGAGCTAAAGGTCCTTGATAAGTATAAGACTAATCCACTCCGAAGCTGCATGCATGATCTTGATCAACGGGTCGCGATCAGGGTTTCTCACCCTTGGTGCGGCGCAAGCTGATATCGGCGAGGCAGGAAGCGAGTTCCCCAAGGTGATCGATCACTGAATGCACACCAAGGCCATACAGTTGTAGGGTCGCTTGGCCGCGTCGGTATTCGCGTTCAGTACTGTTCAGCGCTCGCCATTCACTAGGCGACAATCCGCAGAGGGGGCCGCAAGATGCCAGGCCGACGGTCCAGAGTCCGGCATTGAGCCCGGACTGCAGCAGGCGTGGTTCACCGCTGACGAGCACGCAGCCATCGAGTTGTTTCACCTTCAAGGCCATTAACGCCTGCCAGCAGGCATCGGGTGCGGGCCAGGCTGCGCAGGAGGGAGTGGCATGATCGGCCGGTTGAACCCATTCCAGCAGTGGCGCCGCCAAGCGCTGGCTGACCGTGGAGGGGAGATCATCCAGCCATACGCAAGGTACGCCTTGTCGGCTTAGAGTTTGCAGAATATCCAGAGCGCCCGGTGTGACGCGGGCCTGCTCGCTCATCTCGAATTGAATATCCTGCGGCTGTGCGTCGAGTGCGTTTCGGGCCGACACCGCTCGGGCGCGAGCACCAAAGTCGACCAGGCAGCCACTGAGGCCAAAGAGCAGGGCAGTGAAGGTCGGCGAAGGAGAGGGGGCTGGTGTGGCGCGTGGCGCAGGCATGGTGACGTCCCTGAAGTATCCTCACACGCTACGGGTGATAGATGACAGTCGCATGACGACTTAGTCACGAGGGTGGGCCGTTGATTTTGTGCTTTGTCAGCCTCTGGATCCACTAAGCTGCCTAAATAGTCGTGGAAGGCTTTATACTGCGCGTCTTGAGTTGCAGGGCGTAGCGCCCGTCCCATTACTGTCTCTAGGAGTGTCTGCTATGCCCGTGACTGGTGCAGGCTTTATCGATCGTCTGGCTCAATTGTGTATTTGTGCCGGTGTTGCGCTGGTTCCCATGGTTGCTCAGGCCGCTGATGAAGACCCTTGGGAAGGCGTCAACCGAGTCATTTTCCGCTTCAATGACACGCTCGATACCTATGCGCTGAAGCCATTGGCGCAGGGTTATCAGTACATCACGCCGCAGTTCCTTGAAGACGGCATCCACAACATGTTCAATAACATCGGTGACGTTCGCAACTTCGCCAATGATGTATTGCAGGCCAAGCCGTACGCTGCGGGCGTCGACACAACGCGTCTGCTCTTGAATACCACGCTTGGTGTGGCCGGCTTCTTCGACGTCGGTACCAAAATGGGTTTGCAGCGTAACGATGAAGACTTTGGTCAGACCTTGGGTTATTGGGGTTTGCCGAGCGGCCCATATGTGGTGCTGCCGTTGCTCGGTCCTAGCAACGTGCGCGATGGCCTCGCCCTGTACCCTGATACTTACGATGCACCGTACCATTACATGAATGACATACCGGCCCGTAACACCACGTGGGGTGTGGATATTATTGACACCCGTGCGAGCCTGCTGTCAGCTGAGAAGTTGATCCGCGGCGACAAATACACGTTCATCCGTAACGCCTACTTGCAAAACCGTGAGTTCAAGGTGAAAGACGGCAAGGTCAAAGACGATTTCTAGTCTTCCGGCCAGTAAAAAAGGCGACCTTCTGGTCGCCTTTTTTGTTTGATTTTCCCTTCGAAAAAAATCGATTCAATTCATTGAGAGAATAGTCAGGCCTAGCTTCTGACCCCCTTCTTCTTGATCGGTTAGCCACACGACTTCGGTATCTGCTTCCAGCCCCTTGAGCGCCGTATGGTCGGAATCGATCCGCACACTCAGCTTGTCTCCGACCTTGAACACGCGAGGCGTCTCCACTTGCATGCCCGAGCTTGACAGGTCCACGCAGACTGCTGGAATGATCTGGCCGGCGTACAACAGGGTCACGTCGGCATCCACACGCATGCGGATGTAATCTCTCTTTTCCGCGTAGTTCCGATCATTTTGGCTCATGACATGTCCTTCGATTTCGTTGCTGATTTACCTGTTCTTATAACTCCGGGTGATTTGCGATGTAAAGACATCCAGTGACCATCGGCGTGAGCTTGAAACGCCCGGCGTATGGGAGTACCGTCTGCGCCTTGAAGGGCACCTTTGAACAGCGCTGCGCACGACCAAAAGTCTGTCGTTACTGTTCAGAGAGGCTAGAAGCGAATCCAGTACGCGAGTCCGGTAAAAACCGAGCCGCCTACGCCAACCTACTCTGGCGCCGTTTGCCCACATGCAGAAAACCAGTGCCACGCTGCTGATAATCGATGACGACGAAGTAGTGCGAGCTAGCATCGCCGCCTATTTGGAAGACAGTGGTTTCAGCGTCCTGCAAGCGAGCAATGGCTTGCAGGGTCTTCAGGTCTTTGAGCAAAAAAAGCCCGACCTTGTGATCTGCGACCTGCGTATGCCTCAGGTGGGCGGCCTCGAGCTGATCCGTCAGGTAACTACCCTCTCGCCTGAAACGCCAGTGATAGTCGTATCCGGGGCAGGAGTCATGAGCGACGCCGTCGAGGCCTTGCGCCTGGGTGCTGCCGATTACTTGGTCAAGCCTCTAGAAGATCTAGCGGTGCTTGAGCACTCAGTGCGTCGAGCCCTGGATCGTGCGCGGCTGCTTCTGGAAAACCAGCGCTATCGTCAGAAGCTCGAAACGGCCAACCGCGAACTCGAAGCCAGCCTGCATTTGCTCCAGGAAGACCAGAACGCCGGTCGACAGGTGCAGATGAACATGTTGCCGGTCAATCCATGGGCGGTCGATCAGTTCCAGTTCGCTCACGAGATCATCCCGTCGCTATACCTGTCGGGCGACTTCGTGGATTACTTTCGGGTCGACGAGCGCCGCGTGGCGTTTTACCTCGCCGACGTGTCCGGGCATGGTGCTTCTTCAGCCTTTGTCACGGTGCTGCTGAAGTTCATGACCACGCGCCTGTTGTTCGAATTCAAACGTAGCGGTACATTGCCGGAGTTCAAACCTTCGGAGGTGCTGGGTCATATCAACCGTGGACTGATCAACTGCAACCTGGGCAAGCATGTGACCATGGTGGGTGGTGTGATCGACGAAGAAACCGGGAAATTGACCTACAGCATCGGTGGCCATTTACCGCTACCGATCTTGTACACGCCCACGGATGTCCATTATCTGGAAGGCCGTGGCCTGCCGGTCGGGCTGTTCAATGAGGCGACCTATCAGGATCACGTACTGGACTTGCCTGAGACCTTCAGCCTGACTTTACTCTCCGATGGGATTTTGGACCTTTTGCCCGGTGATACACTCAAAGAGAAAGAGGCCATTTTACCTCAGCTGGTAAAAAAGGCCGGCGGCAGCCTGGATGGTCTGCGTCAAGTTTTTGGATTGGCCACGCTAGGAGAGATGCCGGATGATATCGCCTTGTTGGTGTTGAGCAGGAACCTTTAATGAGTACCGGTAGAATCCAGTTCGCTGAGCAAGCAGGCACTTTTGTCCTCAAGTTTGTTGGCGAAGTGCGCCTTACGCTCTGTTCGGCTTTGGATGCAACTATTGAACGTATCTTCACTGCGCGGAATTTTTCGGCAATCGTCATCGATTTGACCGAAACCCGTAGCATTGACAGCACGACGCTCGGCTTGCTGGCCAAGTTGTCCATCTTGTCGCGCCAAAAAGTGGGGTTATTGCCGACGGTCGTCACCACCCACGAAGACATCACTCGACTGTTGCAGTCGATGGGCTTTGATCAAGTGTTCAACATAGTAGATCGGCCGATCCCATGTCCTGAGTGCCTGACCGACTTACCGTCGCAGGATCAGTCCGAAGAAGTAGTGAAGGCCAAAGTGCTGGAAGCGCACAAGATACTGATGGGCTTGAACGACTCTAATCGCGAAGCGTTTCACGACTTGGTCAATGCGCTAGAGCGGCACTGATAGCGGCACTGTTGCGCGGGAATTAAAAAGGGCGGACCTGTGAAGGTGCCGCCCTTTGATGTATTCAGGCCTTGGCGGCGAGTAATGCTTCGAGTTTTTCCTGATCCCGTGCGAACTGACGAATGCCTTCTGCCAGTTTTTCGGTGGCCATCGCATCTTCGTTCGAGGCCCAGCGGAACTGGTTCTCGCTCAAGCTCTGACGTTTCTCACCGGCATTGCCCGGTGCCAGTTTTCGCTCCAGCTTACCGTTGTCATTCGACAGCTGCTCCAGCAAGTCCGGGCTGATGGTCAGACGATCACACCCGGCCAGTAGCTCGATCTGGCTGAGGTTGCGGAAGCTCGCGCCCATGACCACGGTCTTGTAGTCATTGGACTTGTAGTAGTTGTAGATCCGGGTGACCGATTGCACGCCTGGGTCTTCAGCGCCAAAAAAATCACGACCAGCCGATTTTTTGTACCAGTCGTAAATCCGCCCTACGAACGGCGAAATCAAGAACACGCCAGCCTCGGCGCAGGCAATTGCTTGAGCAAACGAGAACAGCAGCGTGAGGTTGGTCTGAATGCCATCGCGTTCGAGCTTCTCGGCGGCACGAATGCCTTCCCAGGTCGACGCCAGTTTGATCAGTATCCGGTCGCGGCCAATGCCGGCATCATCGTAAAGGCCAACCAGACGCTCGGCGCGATTGATCATGGCATCAGTGTCGAATGACAACCGGGAGTCCACTTCAGTGGAAACGCGGCCAGGTACCACGTTGAGAATTTTTTGCCCGATCGCGACGGCAAACCGGTCGCAAGCGAGTCCAATATCGTTTTTGCTACCGCTAAACGCATCGGCGAGCAGTTCGGCGTTGTTCGAACTGGACGCGGCCTTGAGCAGCAGGGAAGGGTTGGTCGTCGCATCCACCGGCTTGAGGCGGGCGATGGCATCAAAATCGCCAGTATCAGCGACCACAGTAGTCATTTGCTTGAGTTGATCCAGCTTGGAAGTCATGAGCGTGCTCTGTCCTGTGCGGTTAGAAGACATTACCCGAGCGCTGCCAGCCACTCAAGGGCGCATCCTTATCGGCACTCCAAGAGGCGGATAAGCGATCCAGAATCCTTTGAACCCGATCCGTACCGGTTGTTCCCCAAGCGACGCGGTAACTACCGACCTTCGAGTAGCTGCGCCGCCTGATCCAGCAACGCCAGCGGGTCTTTCGCCTTATGGATATCGACCGACAGCAATTGCCGAAACCGCCGAGCTCCCGGAAAACCCGTACCCAGCCCCAGCACATGCCGAGTGATGTGATGCATCGAACCGCCGTTGGCAATATGAGCCGCTATATAAGGCCGTAACGTCGCCAGCGACTCCGCCCGGGAAATCACCGGCGCGGTACTGCCAAATAGCTGCTGATCGACCTCGGCCAACACATAAGGGTTGTGATAAGCCTCACGCCCCAACATCACGCCATCGAACACCTGCAAATGTTCACGGCATTGCTCGAGCGTCTTGATCCCTCCGTTGAGAATGATTTCCAGGTCAGGAAAATCCGCCTTCAACTGCGCAGCTATGTCATAGCGCAGCGGCGGAATATCGCGGTTCTCCTTAGGCGACAACCCCTCAAGAATCGCAATCCGCGCATGCACGGTAAAACTCGTGCAACCCGCCTCACTCACCTGTCCGACAAAGTCACACAACTGCGCGTAACTGTCCCGACCATTGATCCCTATCCGATGCTTCACCGTCACCGGTATCGACACTGCATCCAGCATCGCCTTGACACAATCCGCCACCAACCCCGGATGCGCCATCAACACCGCGCCAATCAAATTGTTCTGCACCCGATCACTCGGACAGCCCACATTCAGATTGACCTCGTCATAGCCTACGGCTTCAGCCATACGCGCGCAGGCTGCCAAGTCGGCAGGAACGCTCCCGCCCAGTTGAAGAGCCAGTGGGTGCTCTGCTTCATCGTGCTGCAGGAAACGAGCGTGATCCCCATTGAGAAGCGCGCCGGTCGTGACCATTTCCGTGTAGAGCAGCGCGTTTTTCGACAACAGCCGCAGGAAAAAGCGGCAATGGTGATCGGTCCAATCCATCATCGGCGCAACACTGAAGCGGCGGGAGAAGGATTGGGGTGGTGCCGTGGCGAGATTTAGGGGCATTGGGTATCTAGGTGGGTGAGGCGGGAGATGAAAGTTTATCAGGAATGGCGTCGGAAGGTGGGTAGGCAGATCCGTGCAGCCGGGTAGCTATCTATACAAACGGGCCCACTGCATTTAAACAATCAATCCAACCCGAAAATTTCGTAGGCATCAAGGTTTAGGGCTGGCCAACGGAATACCGGCAGCGCTCAGTCTCTTGAGTATTTCAAAGAGGAGGTCACTCTTGGTCGCGCTAACAATTCTAGGGCTACAGACATAACCGGTGATGGTTAGCGTGATGCCATCAGGTGTCAGTTTGCTGAATCTTACCCTGGCGCTACACATAACTCGGTTATTTCCTTGCTCAGTCAAACGTACTGTTTATAGCGCTGTCGGTCATGGGCCATTGATTCAGATCAGCTTAAAAGCGAATTTGAAAAACTATAGGCGCCTCTATCTCACACCCGTGCTCGCCCTGGAATTTGGCTACTGACCGAGTCTGCCTAGTGTGTCGCGTATGGGCTCAAGTGATACACCGATCAAACCATCGAGCGGCCTGTTCAGTTCCTCGACCAGAAGAATCGCCGCGGAGGTTGATAGTGCGCACATCATTAGCACGGCCAAAATGGTGCCGTTACGAGGCGCGAACAAGCCAAAGGTGCCGAAGATAATGCACAGCCACGACACCAGAATCGCAAGCATCGTAAGCGGGATCGAGCCATTTGCCTGAAGGAGTGCCAGCCAGCGGGTAGCAAACACTTCATCCATAACCAGCAAGGCACGTGCCTTGAGCGCGCTCTGAGCATCATTGCCAGGGGAAAGGGCTTCCACCTTGCGCTGCAGCTCTTCAGACCGGTTTATTGCCTCGGGGCTGTCGAGCTTTGCGATCTGTGTCGCATCGCGTGATGCAAGCACTTGCATGACGCCTGCGTAGTTATGCTTGAGCAGGCTGCGGATTTCTTGGGTGTCCGGCCCATATCGGGACAACACTCGGTCGAATTGAACGACCTTGGCCGCCGTTCCCACGAGCTCGGCGCTGGTCGTATCGAAAGTGCCTTTGGCTGACGAGACAAGAAGACCAAGCACCAGGGCGGCCATTGTCGCGATCAGGCCTGTGGCGAGTTTCACTACGCTGATGGATTCATCGCTCAGGTGTTGAGAGGGCAGCCGCCCGCGTAGATACGAACCCAGCAGCGCGCTACCGAACAGACAGATGAAAACGACTGCCGCGATCACCAGATGATTCAAGTTCAACCTCCGTTGTCGTTGTCTTCAGGCTGTTTGGTAGATTCATGATAGTAGACGGCCTGGCTGTTAAGGCGTCGGATAGCGTTTGAATATTCAGCCACCGACAGCCCCGACAGCCACAGCTCAGCGATACCGCCAGCGCTAGAGCGGGGTGCTATTCTCGGTTTTTCGGGGTGAAGGTCGAATTTCTTCTGCTGCTCGGGTGTCTGTCTTGTCAGTGTTGGCTTTTCGCGGCGCGCGAGCCTTATCGAAGCCTCTTTTTTGGAGAATTGCTCAATGAAAGCTATCAAGATCACGCTGCCTGCGTCACTGAAAAACCTTCAACTGGTCGAGCTGCCCGATCCTGGAAAACCCGCTGCCGGGCAGATTCGTGTGCGCATTCATGCGTGCTCATTGAATTTTCACGATTACGCGGTAGTGACCGGCATGATGCCGACCGCCGATGGGCGTATCCCTATGGCCGATGGCGCGGGTGTGGTGGAAGCAGTGGGTGAGGGTGTCAGTGAGTTCAAGGTCGGCGACCATGTCGTCTCGTGTTTTTTTCCGCACTGGGAAACCGGCGGTGCCGTGATCGCTGACTTCAGCACGACACCCGGCGATGGCGTGGATGGTTATGCCCGCGAGGTAGTGGTCAAGCCAAGTCACTGGTTCACGCTGGCGCCTGCGGGTTACAGCCATGTGCAAGCCGCCACATTGACCACGGCAGGGCTTACCGCCTGGCGGGCACTTGTCGTCGATGGCGGGCTCAAAGCGGGTGACAGTGTGTTGGTGTTGGGGACCGGAGGCGTGTCGATTTTCGCCTTGCAAATAGCTAAGGCGATGGGCGCGACAGTGATTGCCACCTCGTCATCGGACGCCAAGCTGGCCAAGGTTCGAGAGCTGGGTGCAGACCACACGATCAACTACCGCCAACAGCCCGAGTGGGGCAACGAAGTGCTCAAACTGACCGGCGGCCGAGGAGTTGACCACGTCATCGAAGTCGGCGGTCCGGGCACGCTGCCTCAATCAATAATCGCGTGCCGTATCGGTGGGCATATCGCCCTGATCGGCGTCCTTACAGGATGGGAAGGTCCGGTGCCGACGGCGGCATTGATGGCCAAACAACAACGTCTGCAGGGGTTGATCGTGGGTAGCCGGCAGAACCAGCGGGACATGGTGCGCGGGCTTGAAGCGACGGGCATCAAACCGGTGATCGACAGTACCTTCGTGCTGACTGATATCGGTAGGGCCTTTGCCCATGAAGCGTCGGGTGCTCACCTGGGGAAAATCTGTCTCGCGTTCTAAGTACCGCTGATCTGACGCGAAAATTCGGGAGAGCCACCCTGGCAGGTGGTCTTTTCGGATATACATATTGAGATATATCAATATGCAGATTATAGTGGCCGCTGTCATTAATCAGTACCCGTGATCCACAAGGATTCTACGTTGAAACACTCGACTCTATTCAGCAGCACCGAACTCGGCCCCTATACCCTGAAAAACCGGGTGGTCCTGCCACCATTGACCCGCTCTCGTAGCTCGCAGCCAGGCAATGTACCGAATGACCTCATGGCGACCTACTATTCCCAGCGCAGTGGTGCGGGCTTCATGGTCACTGAAGGTACCCAGATTGAACCAAGAGGGCAGGGTTACGCCTGGACACCGGGTATCCACACTGCAGAGCAAATCGAGGGCTGGCGCAAGGTGACAACCAAAGTGCACGCCGATGGCGGAGTCATCTTCGCCCAACTCTGGCATGTCGGCAGGGTCTCGCATGTTTCGCTACAACCTGATGGTGGCGCGCCGGTAGCGCCCTCGGCAATTGCCGCACAAGGGGTCAGCGTATTCATCGAAACAGGACCGGGCACGGGTGAGTTAAGCGCGCCGTCCCAGCCACGAGCGCTGACACGCGAAGAGATTGCAGAGCTGGTTTCGTTCTATGCGCAAGCTGCACAGAACGCGATGGATGCGGGCTTTGATGGCGTTGAGATCCACAGCGCCAATGGCTATCTGATCAACCAGTTCATCTCTCGGCACAGCAACCAGCGTGAGGATGAATACGGCGGCAGCCTGGACAACCGCTTGCGCTTTCTCAGGGAAGTGACCCAGGCTGTAGCTGATCGCGTGGGCAAAGATCGTGTGGGGGTGCGTTTCTCGCCCCTGTTTCAAAGCACCGACGAAGCGCGCGTCTACCTCGGGCTGGTTGAAGACGACCCTCATGCAACCTACGTCGCAGCGATCAAGGTACTGGAGGACATCGGTATCGCCTACTTGTCGCTGGCCGAGGCTGACTGGGACGACGCACCGCAGCTGCCGGAGAGTTTTCGTCACGCTGCTCGCGCTGCGTTCAGTGGGCGCATCATCTACGCAGGCAAATACACGGCAGTGCGCGGTGAGAAAGCCATTGGCGAGGGCTGGAGTGATCTGATCGCATTCGGACGCCCCTTCATCGCCAACCCGGATTTGCCGCAACGCATCGCCAACGGCTGGCCACTGAATCTGGCTGATCCCGCCAGTCTTTATGGCGGCACTGCGATGGGGTATACCGACTATCCTTTCCACGGCATCTAAGCATCGGATGCGCCACGAGGGGCGGCGCGCTGTATTTTCGGCGTAGATATCGTAATATCTCGAAAAGCAGATGCGAATGACCTATGAGTATTGATATCAGCGAAGCCCTGAAGGCCTTGGACAACCCCACTCGGTTGTCCATTCTTGCGTGGCTCAAAGAGCCCCGTAAAAATTTCCCCGAGCAAGAGGTCAATGCCGATGAGGTTGGCGTTTGCGTGAGCATTATTCAGGCGCGGGCCAACTTGTCGCAATCAACGGTTTCGCTTTACCTCGCCGCGTTGCAAAGGGCTCAACTGGTAACGTCGCAGCGCATTGGCCCGTGGACTTATTACAAGCGCCACGAGCAGAACATCGAACAATTCCAGCAAGCACTTAAATCGCTTATTTGAGTGTGCTCTTGGGCCGTTGATATTACCTGTAATTGGCCCTGGAGCGTTCAGCGAACACTGTGGAGCTCCGCGCATCGCTTCAATGGATTCGACCTTGATTCGCCGCGACGGTGGCAACATGCTATTGCGCACTTCCTTCATTGAGGCCTGGTCGATATGAACACCGCCAAACTCCCTCCTGAAACCGATAGTGCTGTTTATAAAACCCTGCTTGAGTCGACCAAGGCAATCCCTTGGCGGATTGACTGGAAAACAATGACGTTCAGCTACATAGGACCGCAGATCGAAGGGCTGCTCGGGTGGACGCCGGACAGCTGGATCGGGGTTGATGACTGGGTTGCGCGCATGCACCCGGATGATCGTGACTATGTGGTTAACTTCTGCGTATCGCAGTCCAGGGCCGGCGTTGATCATGAGGCGGATTATCGAGCATTGACCAAGGATGGCGGCTACGTCTGGATACGCGATGTGGTGCACGTTGTGCGCAAGGGTAGTGAAGTTGAAGCCTTGGTCGGCTTCATGTTTGACATTAGCGAACGCAAGAGGACCGAAGATCATCTGATTCGTCTGCAAAAACAACTTGAAGAATTTTCCTTCCAGGATGGGCTGACCGGGATAGCCAACCGACGCATGTTCGACAGGGTGCTCGAACGCGAGTGGAGCAGTGCGCAACGGGATCAACGCCCGCTGTCTTTGATTATTTTGGATATCGATTACTTCAAGCAGTACAACGATCACTACGGGCATGTGAAGGGCGATGAAGCCTTGCGGCGAGTAGCCCAGACCTTGTCGCAGGCGGCGAACCGTCCAGGGGATTTCATTGCGCGTATCGGGGGCGAAGAGTTCGTTTGGTTACTGCCTGAAACCACTGCCGAAAAGGCCAGGGATGTGGCGGAGAAATGCCTGCAACTGATCCGCCAACAGCAGATCAGCCATCCAACGTCCGAAGTTTCAGCACTCTTGACCCTGAGCCTCGGAGTTGGCACCACGACCCCCAAGCACGATGACACTGCGCTGCAATTTGTCGAGAAAGTCGACGGGCTGCTCTATCAAGTCAAGCGTAGCGGCAGGATGGGAGCCGAGTACGCTGACTTCAGTGATTGATGCCGCCTTTTGGAGATGGCCGTCCTGTTCCTCGCGGATGTCCATCTTGACCAAGGCCGTTTGAATCCATCGGGTCGTTGAAGAAGCACCAATGCCGCGACACATCCTGTTGTCGGAGTCGGACAATTTCTATTGTTTGAGGGTTGACAGGCGAGCGGGTGAAAAGAAGTCTGGTCGTATCCCGGCCTTACATAGGTCGGCTGGCGGCGCACCCTCCAGAAACAAGCCGGCAGCCCATGCGGAAAGGGCTGGAGACGTTAGAATTCCACTACCGCCTTGGCCTGCCAGCCAGAAGAAATCCGCGTCCTGCGGACTAAAACCGACGACCTGCCGTTTGTCTGGGGCAAAGCTGCGCAGCCCCGCCCATTTGTGAGTGATTCGGTTGACGGGTAGCGTCGTCGACTCTGACAGAAAGTGTGCGGCGTAGGCGACGTCCAGTTCATCGGGCTGTGCGTCGCAAGCCTCGCTCGGCGTTGCATCGGCGGGTGAGACCATGATCCGCCCAGATTCAGGTTTGAAGTAAAACGCCTCTTCGACTTCGTTCACACCTGGCATGGCGGAAATGTCCATGCCTTCAGGCCCATCGACAGTGATTGCCGTGCGGCGGTAGGGCACGATGCCCAGCCGTTCAAGGCCTGCCAGCGCGGCGAAATCATCCGCCCAGGCGCCCGCCGCATTGACGATTTTTCGGCAGAGTATCTCGCCACCCGGCGTTTGCAGACGATAGACACCGTGCTCACGATGGACCGAGGTGACCGGGCTTGCGACCTGCACCTGCGCCCCGGCTTGTCGTGCCAGGCGAAGGTAGCCTTGCAGCAGGCTGTCTACCTCCATATCCCAACTCAACGGATCGTAGAAGGCAGCAGCAACATAGTCCGCCTTCAAAAACGGCACCATCGCCAAAGCGTCGTCTGGATGCAACATGCGTGACTCGGGTGAAGTAGACAGGGCGTGACGAAATGCTGACTCGATCAAAGGCGCCCGCGCGCTCGCCGCAATGATGAGGTTGCCGCGCGGGATTAGAAGATCGATATCTGTGAAGCCGGTTGGGGGGTTGACCAGGAAGTCGTAGGAGTTTTCGGCGAGGGTGCCGACCCATGGACTTTGGAACTGACTGGAAAACTCCGCAGCCGAGCGGCCAGTGGAGTGATAGCCGACATGATTTTCGCGTTCGAGCAGGATCAGCGAGCGCTGACCCGCAACCCTATAGGCGAAAGAAGCACCGGCAATTCCGCCACCGATGACGGCAACGTCAAAAATCTGAGACATATTAAACTCCGGAGCGCGGTGGTGTAGTGCGGATCATTTCGCGGTCTAGCGGGTAGATCGGACGCGGTATTTTGCTGAAGGGCAGGCGTCCATAATCCAATGTGCAGAGTGCACCGCTGTCGCAGACCAGCACGCTGCTGGCAATCGGCTCAAAAGCGGCTCGGAAATGCTGCATCGACTTCAGCGCGACGACACGCTTTGCTGCCGGGTCGATGCCAAAGGCGCGAAATTGCTGGAGATCCAGCATTTGCAATGCAGCACTGGTGACAAGGATTTCGATGCCGTCGACCACCAGCACCGCGCTCGGTCCGAAGCTCTGTTCCAGGCCGCCGATCATCGGTCCATCGCCGATGAAATCACCATTGCTGACCAGCAGGATACGTCCGGTCACGGTCAGCGGTTCGCCGCCGAAACGGGCATCGCTCTTTCCTCCGACTGTTACCGTGACCGTGGTTCCTACACCCTTTTCGCACAGAGTCGCGGCGACCTCTGGATCGACCATCGGGCCGAAGCAGGCGTCCTCTACCCCGGCAGCCAGCAGGGCACGCAGCAGCTCAGTGGAGTCGCCATAAGCACCCGCTCCCGGATTGTCGGCATAGTCAGCGACAATCAATGGACCGTTTTGACGGGGGTAAGCGTGGGCGATCTTCGCCACTTCGTCCACGGTGTAATAGGTATTGATCACTTCGTCGCGGCGGTTCCAGATGTCATCTGCCAGGCTTTGGGCAAAGGCGCGATGCAGGCGCTCATTGCCTTCATAGGTGACGAGCACGGTAGGCCCGACTTCGGCAATATCGGCTTCTGGAAATGCGCCGTTTATGCTGACTGCGAACGCCCCAGGCTGTTCTGCTTCCCAGGCTCGGGCCTTGGCGATGCGCTCGACCATCGGTCCCGTGTCAGTACGCCCGCCATTGGCCTCTTCGAGCATTGGCAGATGAATACGCAGAGTACGCGGCTTGATTTCGCCCGTCATGGTTCGCTGCAGCAGGTTTCCAGCGTGGCAGGCGGTCTCCTTAAGGTCGATATGCGGATAAGTCTTGTAGGAAACAAGAATTTGCGCCAATGCGCACATGCGTTCGGTCACATTGGCGTGCAGGTCCAGTGTAAGAGCAATAGGTAGATCAGGGCCGACCACTGCGCGCAATCGCGCCAGAAGCTCACCGTCGCCATCGTCGGTATGTTCGGCAACCATGGCGCCATGCAGGCACAACAGAATACCGTCGAATTTTTGCGCCCTGGAGGCGTCGACAATCAACCTCGTCAGGTATTCATAAGCCTCGACTGTTACCGGGCCTGAGGGCTCGCTCCAGGCGCTGACGACATGGTGCATGTCCCAATTGAATTCGGCAGCGCAACTCAGCGCACCCGCCAGTCCGGTATTGGATTCGCCACGTTTCTTCACAGCTTCCTCGCCCAGCATCAAGGTCTCGCGCCGAAACTCTGGCAGACCGGTCTTACGGGTGCTGAAGGTGTTCGATTCGTGCATGAATTCGGCGGTGAGGACTTTGAATGACATTTAGAGCTCCGGGGCAAGGAAAGTCGATTCATGAACGTGGCACGCCACGGCATGGTCGCCAGTCTGGGTTCGAAGGATGGGCAGGCTTTCTCGGCAACGCGGTTGTACTTTTGGACAGCGCCCTGCAAAGGCGCAACCGAGTGGTACATCGTAGCCACTCGGGATTTCGCCGGTGATCCGCACGATCTCGTGTCGCTGGTGCGGGTCGGGAACCAGAACGCTGGCCATCAGCGCCTTGGTATAGGGGTGGATCGGTGTGGCGCCCCGAGGGAGGACCTCGACCACGCGGCCGAGGTACATCACTAGGGTGCGATCGCAGAAATACTGCACCAGCGCCAGGTCATGGGAAATGAACATGTAGGTGAGATCGAGTCGATCGCGCAGATCCTGCAGTAGACGGATCACTTGCGCCTGGATCGACACGTCAAGGGAGGCTGTCGACTCATCGAGCACGATCAGCGATGGATCGAGCGCCAGCGCCCGGGCGATGCCTACCCGTTGCTTCTGTCCACCGGACATCTGATGTTGATAGCTGCCAGCCAGGTGCAGCGGCAGGGCGACCATCGTCAAGAGCGCATCGACTTTGGCGCTGGCCTGTGCCGACGACAGGTGGATGCCCTGCACCTGAAACGGTTCAAGCAACGTATCGCGCACTTTCTGGCGTGGGTCGATCGAGGAATAAGGGTCCTGGAAAACCATCTGGAATTGACGCCGCAGTGGCCGTAAGGCCCGTACCGTAAGGCTGGCGATATCCGTGCCGTCAAACAGCACTTCGCCGCAGGTGGGCGTCAAAAGTCGCATGATGAGGCGGGCAAGGGTCGACTTTCCACAACCGGACTCGCCGACGACGCCCAGGATTTCCCCGCGTTGCACGTCGAACGAGACATCGCTGACGGCGCGAAAGTGACGTCGGGGCTTGAGAATGCCTCCGCCGCTGGTAAAGGTTCGTCCGAGACCGCGTACTGAGAGGATCGGCTTCATGGCAACTGTCCTGCGGTGTGCAGGAAGCAAGAGACGCTGCGTCCGGCCTCATTCATGGGTGTGGGCATTGATTGGCGACATACATCCATAACCCTGTTACAGCGGGTATTAAAGCGGCAACCATTAGGCATGTTGCCGGCCGAAGGCACCACGCCAGGGATTCCCGTCAGGGTTCCAGGCAGCATGCCTGGCCGAGG
Source organism: Pseudomonas sp. 10C3 (assembly GCF_036346185.1). NCBI lineage: Bacteria > Pseudomonadati > Pseudomonadota > Gammaproteobacteria > Pseudomonadales > Pseudomonadaceae > Pseudomonas > Pseudomonas sp. 10C3. Next base: position 118,286 of record NZ_JASJVE010000008.1, read on the forward strand.
AATACAGCCGATCAACGCGCCGGTGTAAGGGTGTCGCGGGTGATCGAAAATGGTCGTCACCGAGCCGTATTCGATCACTTGCCCGCAGTACATCACGGCGACCCGGTCGCAGGTTTGCGCCACGACTCCCATGTCGTGGGTGATCAACACCAGCCCAAGGCCGCGTTCGCGAACGAGCTGGACCAGAAGCTGGATGATCTGGGCCTGGACGGTCACATCCAGCGCGGTGGTCGGCTCATCGGCGATCAGCAGCTCTGGATCACCGGCCAAGGCCATGGCGATTACGATTCTCTGGCGCATTCCGCCAGACAGTTGGTGTGGAAACAAATCGTAGGCAAGCGCCGGGTCCGGGATGCGCATGCGCTCCATCAACTCGACCGATCGGGCTTTGGCTTCTTTACGGTCGAGGTGCAGATGCAGTTGCGCCACTTGGTCGATTTGCCTGCCGACGCGAACCACGGGGTCTAGTGAAGTCATGGGGTTTTGCGTGATGAGGGCGATCCGCCCGCCACGCAATGCGCGATAGCTACGTTCGTCCAGGGTAGTGAGTTCCGTGCCATCAAACCGGATACTGCCGGCCTTGACCCGTCCCCCCATCAGCGGCAATAGCCCCATGATGCTCATCGCAGTCATCGATTTGCCAGAGCCGGATTCACCGACGAGCCCAAGAATCTCACCTTTGTCGAGGTCCAGGTCGACTCCAGACAGCGGTTCGAACGGACCGAAACCAATTTTCAGATTTTCAATGGTCAATAGCATGGGCCTAGTGACTCCTCGCTTGAGCCTTGATATCCAAGGCATGCAAGACACCCTCTCCAAAAAGATTGATGAAAATGACAGAGAGGGCGATGAACGCACCGGGCAACAGAATGACCCACGGCGCGCTAAACAATTGCGCCGATCCAGTGCTCATCATGGCTCCCCAGCTGGGCACCGGCGGTTGAACGCCCATGCCGAAAAAGCCAAGGGTCGCTTCCAGGAGAATGGCGTTGCCGGTCGACAACATGGCTACGACGATGACCGGGGCCACCACGTTCGGCAGCAGCCGACGCAGGATGATATGCGTCGGTCCCGCGCCCAGACTCAAGCTTGCCTCCACGAACGTTTGACGTTTCAGGCTTCTGATCTGGGTGCGGGTAAGACGTGTGAACTGCGCCAGGTAGGCGATGCTGATGGCAAGGATCGTACTGGACGAGCCGGGACCGATGATTGCAACGATCAAAAGTGCCAGCACGATTTCTGGAAAGCTCCACGTCAGGTCGACGACAGACATCACCGCGCGATCCACTCGCCCGCCTACGTAGCCGCAAATGGCGCCGATCAGAATGCCAACCGTCACCGAAAGACTAATGGCAATCAGTGACACGCTGAGTGAGGTCCGGGCGCCGAAGATGACGCGCGACAGTACGTCCCGGCCGAACTCGTCGGTGCCGAACCAATGGGCGGTAGACGGAGCCTGGGTGGCGATGGCGAGATGTTGCAGATCGTAGGGGTAGGGCGCCACCCAGGGCGCAGCGCAGGCAATGAGGATCAGAATCAGCAGAGCGACAGCCGAGATGGCCGAGCTGAACGTCGGCATCAACACCGTGATGCTCCTCCAGACGGCGGAAGAATGGGCGGTCATTGGGCGGCTTCCTCACGTTGACGCGGGTCCATCGCCGCTTGCAGCAGATCACCCAGCAGCGTGCCCAGCATGACGGCGATGGCGAGGAACAGCAGGCAGCCCTGTATCAGCGGGTAGTCGCGCTGCGCCAGGGCCCGGATTAAAAGTGAGCCCAGCCCTGGCCGGGCAAATACATACTCCACTGTCACCGAGCCGCCGACGATCAGACCGATGCGTAAACTCAGGATCGTGACCACTGGAATGAGGGCGTGACGCAGGATGTGGCGTATCTGGATCGTCCAGCGAGACAGGCCCTTGGCATGTAGCAGCATTACGAAGTCCTCGCGGGCAATTTCAATCATGGAAATGCGTGTCACCCTCGCAACCAGCGCCATGCCGCTTAGCCCAACGGTAATCGCGGGCAAAATCAACGAGGTCCAGTGACGTGCGCCAGACACCGGCACCCAACCGAGTTCGACGGCAAACAGCATGATCATCAAGAGGCCAAGCCAGAAAGTGGGCATCGTCGAACCCAGCAACGACACCCCCATCAGGCTGTGATCAATCCAGCGATTCTGAAAAGATGCGGCAATCGTTCCCGCCAGCACTCCTGCCACTGCCGAGAACATTAATGCCCAGCCGCCCAGCGCCAGGCTGTAGCCGAGATTGCTCATGATGAGGTCGGCCACCGGGCGACGCATGACGATTGCCATCCCCAGGTCGCCGTGAACGATATTGTTCAGCCAGGTGAAGTATTGCTCGGTCAGACTGCGGTCCAGGCCGTAGCGAGCGATGATTTCCGCTCGCTGGGTTACCGACGCTCCCACGCTCATCATGTTGTCGACCGGGTCTCCCGGCACCAGATGAACGATCAGGAAGACGACGCCGGAAACGATGAAAAAGACCGGAATCATCGCCAGCAGCCTCCGAATGAAATAGCTCACCATGTCAGTCGTCTCTGCACCGTCATGTTCTGATCCTTATTTCTTGATGGCGATATCAAGCACGCTCTGGGCTGAAAATTGTGGCCCATCGATCTTCCCCGGCAGTACCAAGTGTTCCTTGTCGAAGACCAAACTCTGTTCCGGCTCGTAGATAGGGGCGAAGGGATATTGGCTGAGCACATATTCGTGATAAGCAAGAAAATTAGCGGTTCGCTCTTCTTGTGTGCGCGAACCGGTCAACGCCTTGGTTCGCAGCTCCTCCGCCTTGGCGTCCTTCCACATCGAAACATTGGGGTAGCCGAGGCGTTCGGCGCTGAAGAACCAATCGAGGATGTCTGCGTTGTTCCAGCCATAGCTGCGCACCGCCAGTTGTTGTGTGCCCTTCTTGTATTCGGCGCGAATCGAACTGGTATCGAAAACCGAGATTTTTGCGTTGATGCCTACGGCTTTCAGTTGTGCCTGGATGACTTCTGTCAGGCGTTTGAACTCGGTATCGCTTTGCGTCACTAACGTCACGCTCAAGGGCGTGCCATTTTTTATACGGATTCCGTCAGATCCGACCTTCCAGCCTGCCTCTTCGAGCAAGGCCTTGGCTTGTGCAGGGTCATGGGAAATATTGAACTTGGGATCGACCTTTGATTCCGGCAGTGAAGAAATCAGAAAGTTGTGCGCGGCTCGTCCCTTGCCGCCGAACAGATTGTCGACGATCTCCTGTTGGTTGATGGCGAGGGCCGCGGCCTTGCGTACCCTGAGATCGGTAAAAGGCTCGACGGTGGTGTTGATTGGCATGTAGTAAATGCCGAAGCCGGACTGGCTTTCAATCGTTGCGTTGTCCAATGTTTTGTACTGCGCCAGGATGTCACTTGGGACATCAATCACCAGGTCAACTCCTCCGGTCTTGAACTCGAGGAAGGCCGTCGAGGAGTCGGCAATTTCACGCAAGGTCAGTTTGTCTATTTTTGCCGGTCCTTTGTTCGCGGAAAGGGCGCCGCCCCACGTGTAGGCGGGGTTACGAACCACTACCGCTTCGGAACCGATAGCAAAACTTTCAAGCCTGTACGGACCCGTGCCGACGGCAACCGTCACGCCGTAATCAGTGCCCGCCTTGTCATAGGCCTTGGGGCTGGGAACCCCCATAAAACCGCTCGACAGGTTGTAGAGGAGGTTGGCGTCGGGATGCTTCATGACGAAATGCACAGTGTGGTCATCGACGACTTCAACTTTGTCGATGGCGCTGACCAGGTAAGCATTTTCGGTTCCGGAAAATTTCGGAATCCACCAGGCAATGGTCTGAGCGTTGAAGGGCTCACCGTCGTGGAACGTGACGCCCTCGCGCAAGTGGAAGACCCAACTCATGCCATCTGCCGTGGTTTCCCAACTTGTCGCCAGATGCGGATGAAATTGCTGATCCGCGCCCTGGTCCACTAAACGGTCATAGATCAGGCCATCGACCAGCGTTACCAGGGAGCTCCGGATCGGGTCCAGAGATGGCGCACCCGCTTGGGAAGATGGCAGCACAAAGGTCGCTTCGGTGTCTGCCGAAGCGGCATTTGATAGCAGTCCTCCGGCGCAGATGAAGCTGAGAGCGAACAGCGACCCGTAAAACTTGCCTTTGATTACATTCATGATGTGCGCTCCCCGCGTTGACCCGTCGGTGGGTTGGTTTACTCGGTATTAGTCTTCCTGAGGCGTTCCTACGTATCCGGTGAACGTGTTGTAGCAGGTAAAAATCTGGCTCAAGCGATCCTCGACGGTGGCGCCCAATTGCCCGAAGACACCATTTATCGCCAACTGCACCAGAGAGACGAGTGGGCCCAGAGAGTCCCAAAAGTGGTTGAGCTCAGTCGGTACGGCGAAAACCTCGCTGGCAACCGACGGCCCCCAATCGCAAAAGGTGTCGGTAATGATGGTCACCGGTATGCCGCGAGCCTGAGCTGCAGTCGCCAATAACAGGCTTTGGCGCGAATATCGACGAGTGTCGATGATGACCAACATGATTTTGGAAGGATCGGTTAGCAGCACGTCGACGAAATTGCCAGCGGCCTGATCGACCAGATGCACGCCGTCGCGTAGATATTGCAACTGATGTGCAAGAATCGATGCAACGCCCCGCTCTGTTTGAAATCCCGCGCAGTAGACGGTTTCTTGGGTCGCCAGACGCTTTACGAAGCGTTCGAACTCGGGGCTTTGAGCCATCTCGTAAACGCGAACCATTGTGCTGATTTCAAACTCCAGGCTGGAGGCGAGCTGGTCGTTCCCTGACTGTGCTCGTGTGGCGAACTCTCTGAGCCGATCACCAACCAGCCAAGGGCTGTCGCCGATATTGCCTTTAAGATCGGCTTTCAGCTCTTTGAAGTGGATATAGCCGATAGAGCGACAAAACCGGCCCACAGACATTTCGCCGACGCCAACCTTGGTCGCGATGCTCGCGGCCGTCTCGAATGGCAACTCGTTTAAATTAGCCAGCATGTAGTTGGCGATAGCTCGCCCGGAGGCGGTTGATTGTTCGAGGCTATCGAGCAAACGTTGTTTCACTGTCTTCATTGAGCAATCCGTAAAAATGGTATATTTCTATCTATACTCACGATGATAATATTTTTATATCATGGATTGGCGGGCAGCTGTCAATTTATTGCGCAATCCATTTGTGGGCGGGAATTTGGTCTTGCCAGTGCTCATGTGCAACGCAGGTACTCATAGAGACTTTCTACCCCCGACACACACGTCAGCCCTGGCCGGGTGGCCTGGAATTTCTGTGTCGAAGATCGGTGTCAGGGTTTCATCCGTTCAAGTCGTCTTGGTGTGGATCTGTCGCTGAGGGAAATGGTCTATGGTTGTTTCACACATTAAGGGAGATTTGAAATGCATAAAATTCTGGTTGCTTTTGATGGCTCGGAGCCTTCGAAACGTGCTCTGCAGTACGTGATTGATCTCTTTCGCGACAGTGCTCGGCCCTTGGAGATTCATGTTCTTAACGCACAATATGGGCCGGTTATCTACGGGGACTACTTTACGAGCCGAATGGTCGAAGACGTTAACGAAGGGCTTCTGACCCAGGCCAATAGCGTACTTGAAGAGGCCGCGATTTTACTGTCGGCGGCTGGCGTTGCCCATGAAACCCACGCGGCCCTCGGCAATGTGGCGGAGCAGGTCAATGAGGCAGTCAAACAGTTGGGGTGCGATACCGTGGTCATGGGGACGCGAGGCTTGGGCAGCTTCGGCGGATTGCTGCTGGGTTCGGTAGCGAACCGGGTCATTCACGAGGTATCGGTTCCGGTGGTGCTGGTGAAGTAGCACGCAGGCTGTTGTGGCATACGCGGGGTAGGGCGGGGATGGCAGTACTGTCCCACGCTATCCCGCGTCAACTTATTGAAACGTTCTAACCGGTTTTGACGCTTCCGCCACGGTGGCGTTATCGCAATTGATAAACAAGGACGAGTTAAGCCAGCGCGGATCGGGGTAATAAGAAAATAGTAACTGGCCATCTTTCATCGAGTCGATGAGTTGATGAGCAATCGCTGGCCGCACGGCCGGGCAACCTAAGCTTCTGCCAATACGGCCGTTCGAACGCGCCAGATCGCCGCTGACATACGGTGCCCCATGAATCACAATCGCTCGGTCAAGGGCATTATCATTGAAGCCGGGTTCTAACCCTTCCATGCGCAATGAGTAACCGTTATGGCCGAGGTAGGTCGCACGCGTTCTGTACAGCCCCAGGCTGGTGGCCATGCTTTGATTCTGGTTGGAAAATTGACGGGCCATGTTTTCGCCGCTGTTTCGGCCGTGCGCAACCAGTTCATGAAACAGTAATGTGCGGCGTTGCAGGTCAAACACCCACAGTCGCTGTTCGGTGGAGGGCAGCGAGTAATCTATGACGGCGAGTCTTTGCGCAGGCGATTCGCCTTGTGCCCGTCTGCACTGAGAGGCATGGACAGCCAACGCAATAACCTTGGCGTTAGCGTCGGGCGCGGCTTTGACCAGCGCGACCTCAAGCGAATCGGCGTACGCTACCTCGGCAGAGAGGGATATCAGAAGCATGAAGGCCATTAAACAGCCAAAGCGGTCGAGCGTCATGTGGGTTGTCTCATGGCTATTTATACGAGCCTAGCAGTGTTAGGAATGCTAGCTTTCCATTGATACGAGAAACTAAGGACGTCCATGCTGCAACTATCAAACTTATCCATGTTAAGCCGCGTCTTTTTTATGGGAGTCCTGATAAGCAACTCAGCGACGGCAGAGCCTTTGCCTGTTTCGGCGACAACCTTAGCACACAGCGTCAGTGACGTTGCGCCAGCCGACGAGGTGGCACAGACGATCCAGGCCGCGCTCGCCCCGTCGGGCGTAACGCCTTCTTCCCCTCTGCCCGTCACCCCACCCCGTCACCAACGGCTGGAGGTCGGTCGTGCGGTCATCGATTTTTATGCTCAACGAAGCTTTCGTGCGGCCTGGACGAACGTTAGCGACGTCGCGCAGCTGTTGAAAAGTCTGAACGACATTCAGGCAGACGGCCTGGATCCCCGTGATTTCCGTATTGATGAGCTATCCAGGGCAGCCGCGTCGATGCATGCAGCGACGCCGTCCCCAACGCAACGCGCGATGTTTGATATTGCGGCTACCCGTGCCTACATCGCAGCGCTGCTCCAGTTGCGGCGCGGCAAAGTCGACCCCTCGCGTTTGGAAATACACTGGAACTTCGACCCGGTCGGTGTCGACCCTCGTGACGATCTCAAAGAATTGTTTGTTGCCGTCGAAAACCATGACGTCGCACGCGCATTCAAACAGGCGCCGCCACAAAATGCGATTTACAGCCGGCTGCGAGAGGGGTTGGCGCAACTGCGCCGGCTTCGAGACTCAGGTGGCTGGTCACTGATTCCTGTCGGGCAGGCACTTAAGCCAGGCGTTGCCGGTGCTTCAGTCTTGGCGTTGCGGGCCCGTTTGGCGGCAGGGGGTTATCTGGACAAGCAAGTGGCAACCCGGACTGACTACGACGACGTCGTTAAAGCGGCGGTTAAACGGTTTCAGTCCGAGCACTACCTTCCCGTGGATGGCATTGCCGGTGCGGCGACACTTGCGGCGCTGAATATACCCATAGGTGCGCGTATAGACCAAGTCCGCGTGAACATAGAACGCGCGCGTTGGCTATTGTATAAACTTCAGGGCACGTTCGTCGTTGTTGATATCGCCGGGTACAAGATTGCATTCTACCGTGACGGCAAGGTTATCTGGCGTTCTCGTGTGCAGGTCGGTAAACCCTTCCGCAGCACGCCGGTATTTCAATCCGAAATTACGCACATAACGTTTAACCCCACCTGGACAGTTCCACCGACCATTCTCACTAATGATGTTCTTCCCAAGATTCTAAAGGACCCTCATTACCTTGACGCAAACCGTATTCGTGTCCTTGACCGTCAAGGGACTGTCTTGAATCCATCAACCGTTGATTGGCATAACCCTGGCGGCATCACACTGCGCCAGGATGCAGGCCCGGACAGCTCTCTTGGTCAGGTTGCCATACGGTTTCCAAATGAGTATTCGGTGTATCTCCACGACACGCCGCATCGCGAGTTATTTGCCCAGGCACGCCGCGCGACGAGTTCAGGCTGTATCCGGGTTGAAAACCCGCTTCAGTTGGTCGAGTTGTTGTTTAACGACCCGGGTCGCTGGAACGCCGCCGGTATTCAGGCTCAACTGGCCAACGGCATTACAGAAAATATCAGGCTCCCTGTGAAGGTGCCTGTGCTGCTGGCCTATTGGACAGTGGGCCTGAGTGATGATGGTCGAGTGACGTTTAAACCTGACGTATACGGGTACGACTCTCCAGTGCTGCGGGCGCTGAATCAACCTGTAGATCCGTCCGTTTTGGCGTTGCCCCGTGTAGGGTTTTCTGAGGCGGCGACGTTGCAAAACGAAGCCCCGAAGCCCTCTCGATAACCGTCGGCACGGCCTTGACTGAAGTCGGTGCATGATCTAGGTCAGGTCTCGGTGTTGGCGTGGCGCATTGTCGACAATAGTCTAATGACATTTGACATTTATGGGGATTGGTCGTAGTTTTCCGCCATCTAATTGCCAATGTGTCGACAATGTAATGGAAGTTCTTGCAGAAACCCAGGTTGTAGGCGAGGAGTCCGGTACCCTCTCCGAGCATGTGTTCCGGCGTATCCAGTCGGCCATCGTGCGTGGAGAGATAGCACCCGGCAGCAAGATTTCCGAGCCAGAGCTGGCGCGCGCCTACGGCATCAGCCGCGGACCGCTGCGTGAAGCGATCCATCGCCTCGAAGGGCAACGCTTGTTGGTGCGTATCCCCCATGTGGGCGCTCGTGTGGTTTCCCTGAGCCACGCCGAGCTCATCGAGTTGTATGAAATTCGCGAATCGCTGGAGGGCATGGCTTGTCGTCTGGCCGCCGAACGCATGACCGTCGAAGAGATCGACGAATTGCGCCGCGTCCTCGATACCCATGAACAAGATGCTGCTTTTAAGGCCGGTGTGGGCTACTACCAGCAAGAAGGCGATTTCGATTTCCATTACCGGATCATTCAAGGCAGCGGCAACCGCACGCTGACCCAAATGCTCTGTGGCGAGCTTTATCAACTGGTGCGCATGTACCGCATCCAGTTCTCTGCGACGCCCAATCGTCCGCGTCAGGCGTTTGCCGAACACCACCGTATTCTTGATGCCATTGCCGAGCGTGACGGCGAACTGGCCGAACTGTTAATGCGCCGCCATATCAGCGCATCCAAACGCAACATCGAGCGCCATTATCAGGCCGCTCCCCAACCGACAGCCCGAGGTGAAAAATGAGTACCGCCAAAACTACTCCCGGTCAACGTTTCCGTGATGCCGTCGCCAGCGAACATCCATTGCAAGTGGTAGGCGCGATCAATGCCAACCACGCACTGCTGGCCAAGCGCGCCGGTTTCAAAGCCATCTATCTCTCGGGTGGCGGCGTGGCAGCAGGTTCGCTCGGCTTGCCGGACCTGGGTATCACTGGCCTGGATGACGTGCTGACCGACGTGCGTCGTATCACCGACGTCTGCGACCTGCCATTGCTGGTGGACGTAGACACCGGTTTCGGCTCTTCCGCGTTCAACGTGGCGCGTACGGTCAAGTCGATGATCAAGTTCGGCGCAGCGGCAATCCATATCGAAGATCAGGTCGGCGCCAAGCGTTGCGGTCATCGCCCGAACAAAGAAATCGTGTCCCTGCAAGAGATGGTCGACCGTATCAAGGCCGCCGTCGATGCGCGCACCGATGATAGCTTCGTGATCATGGCGCGTACCGATGCACTGGCCGTCGAAGGGCTGGAGTCGGCACTGGAAAGGGCTGCGGCCTGCGTTGAAGCGGGCGCTGACATGGTGTTCCCGGAAGCTATCACCGAGCTGGCGATGTACAAGCTGTTTGCTGCCCAGGTTGGCGCGCCGATCCTGGCCAACATCACCGAGTTCGGTGCTACACCGTTGTATACCACTGATGAGCTGGCGTCGGCCGATGTCTCTCTGGTGCTCTACCCGTTGTCAGCGTTCCGCGCCATGAACAAGGCTGCAGAGAACGTCTACACCGCGATTCGCCGCGACGGCACGCAGAAGAATGTCATCGACACCATGCAGACCCGTATGGAGCTCTACGACGCCATTGATTACCACATCTTCGAGCAGAAACTCGATGCGTTGTTCGCGCAGAAGAAGTGATTCTGGGTGCCGGTCCAGGCGTAACGTCGTCTGGACCGGATTGCCGATTCCCAAATAAATTCAAGATTGGAGAAAGCAATGGCTGAAGCAAAAGTGTTGAGTGGGGCTGGCCTGCGAGGCCAGGTGGCGGGGCAGACCGCATTGTCCACTGTTGGGCAGGCCGGAGCCGGCCTGACCTACCGTGGTTACGACGTGCGTGAATTGGCCGCCGAGGCGCGTTTTGAAGAAGTGGCTTACCTGCTGCTTTACGGCGAGCTGCCGACCAAGACCGAACTTTCGGCGTACATGAACAAGCTGCAAGGCTTGCGTGATCTGCCGCAAGCCTTGAAGGAAGTGCTTGAGCGCATTCCTGCCGAGACCCACCCAATGGACGTCATGCGTACCGGTGCTTCGATGCTCGGCACCCTGGAGCCAGAAGCGAGTTTTGCGCAGCAGCATGACGTCACGGATCGCCTGCTGGCGGCGTTCCCAGCCATCATGTGCTACTGGTATCGGTTCAGTCATGACGGCGTACGCCTTAATTGCGTGACGGACGAAGAGTCCATCGGCGGGCATTTCCTGCACCTGCTGCTGGATAAAAAACCGAGCGAACTGCACCGCAAGGTGATGGACGTTTCGTTGATTTTGTACGCCGAGCATGAATTCAATGCCTCGACTTTTACCGCACGGGTTTGTGCCTCGACGCTGTCGGACCTGTATTCCTGCATCACCGCAGCCATTGGTTCATTGCGCGGCCCGCTGCATGGCGGCGCCAACGAAGCAGCGATGGAAATGATCGAGCGCTTCGGTTCTGCCGAAGAAGCCGTTAAAGGCACGCTGGGCATGCTTGAGCGCAAGGACAAGATCATGGGCTTCGGTCACGCGATCTATAAAGAGTCCGACCCGCGTAACGAAGTGATCAAGGGTTGGTCGAAAAAACTGGCCGATGAGGTGGGCGACACCGTGCTGTACCCCGTGTCCGAAGCCATCGACAAAACCATGTGGGAACAGAAAAAACTGTTTCCGAACGCTGACTTCTACCATGCCTCGGCCTACCACTTCATGGGTATCCCGACCAAGCTGTTCACGCCGATCTTTGTTTGCTCACGCCTGACCGGCTGGGCCGCTCACGTGTTCGAACAGCGTGGCAATAACCGCATCATCCGCCCGAGTGCCGAATACATCGGCGTCGAACAGCGCAAGTTCGTGCCCATCGAACAACGCTGATTGGGAAAAGGGGAGTGGACCGTGATCTTCGGTGCTCCCCGCCCATCCCTGAACATTCCGTGATTGAGTCCCAACGCCATGAACACTGAATACCGCAAATCTTTACCCGGCACCCGATTGGATTATTTCGACACGCGCGCGGCGGTGGACGGAATCAAGCCTGGGGCCTTCGACACACTTCCTTATACATCGCGCGTGCTGGCCGAGAACCTGGTACGCCGTTGCGACCCGGCTACGTTGACCGCATCGCTGAACCAGCTTATCGAGCGCAAGCGCGATCTCGACTTTCCGTGGTTCCCGGCCCGTGTGGTGTGTCACGACATTCTCGGTCAGACGGCGCTGGTCGACCTCGCCGGCCTGCGTGATGCGATCGCCTCCCAAGGCGGCGATCCCGCGCTGGTCAACCCGGTCGTGCCGACCCAATTGATCGTCGACCACTCCCTGGCCGTTGAGTCCGGCGGCTTCGATCCCAAGGCGTTCGAAAAGAACCGCGCCATCGAAGATCGTCGCAATGAAGACCGCTTCCACTTCATCAACTGGACCAAAAAAGCCTTCAAGAATGTCGACGTGATCCCGCCGGGCAATGGGATCATGCACCAGATCAACCTGGAGAAAATGTCTCCAGTGATCCAAGTGCGTGATGGCGTGGCGTTCCCCGACACCTGCGTCGGCACCGACAGCCACACCCCGCACGTCGATGCGTTGGGCGTGATCGCCATCGGTGTCGGTGGCCTTGAAGCCGAAAGCGTCATGCTCGGCCGTGCCTCCTGGATGCGCCTGCCTGAAATTGTCGGCGTCGAACTCACCGGCAAATTGCAACCGGGCATCACCGCCACTGACATGGTGCTGGCGTTGACTCAGTTCCTGCGCCAGCAAAAGGTAGTCGGCGCCTGGCTGGAGTTCTTCGGTGAAGGGGCATCAAAGCTGACTCTTGGTGATCGCGCGACCATCTCCAACATGGCCCCGGAATACGGCGCCACCGCAGCGATGTTCTATATTGACCAGCAGACCATTGACTACCTCAAGCTCACCGGCCGTGAAGACGAGCAGGTGAAACTGGTCGAGAGTTACGCAAAACTGACCGGCCTTTGGGGCGACAGCCTGAAGGGCGCCCAATACGAACGTGGGCTGACCTTTGATCTGTCCTCGGTGGTTCGCAACATGGCGGGCCCGAGCAACCCCCACGCCCGTGTGGCCACCTCGGACCTCGCGGCCCGAGGCATCGCCGGCCATTGGGATGAGGTGCCTGGGCAAATGCCGGATGGTGCGGTAATCATCGCGGCGATCACCAGTTGCACCAACACCAGCAACCCACGCAACGTCATCGCCGCTGGCCTGCTGGCGCGTAACGCCAACAAGCTGGGGCTGACCCGTAAACCTTGGGTCAAGTCTTCCCTGGCGCCCGGTTCGAAGACCGTTGCGTTGTACCTGGATGAAGCCGGCCTGACTAGCGAACTGGAGCAATTAGGCTTCGGTATCGTGGCTTTCGCTTGCACCACCTGTAACGGCATGTCTGGCGCGCTGGATCCGGTGATCCAGCAGGAAATCATCGATCGCGACCTGTATGCCACCGCGGTACTCTCGGGTAACCGTAACTTTGACGGGCGGATCCATCCGTACGCCAAGCAGGCATTCTTGGCTTCGCCGCCGCTGGTGGTGGCTTACGCTATTGCCGGGACCATCCGCTTTGACATCGAGAAGGATGTGCTGGGCCTGGATGCCAACGGCAAGGAAATTCGCCTGAAGGACATTTGGCCGACCGACGAAGAGATCGACGCAGTGGTCAAGGCCTCGGTAAAACCGGAGCAGTTCCGCCAGGTCTACATCCCGATGTTCGCTATCCAGGAAGACACCGGTCCCAAAGTAAAACCGCTGTACGACTGGCGCGAAATGAGCACCTATATCCGCCGTCCGCCGTACTGGGAAGGTGCGTTGGCTGGCGCTCGTCCGCTCAAGGGTATGCGCCCGCTGGCGGTGCTGCCGGACAACATCACCACCGACCACTTGTCGCCGTCGAACGCCATCATGCTCGACAGCGCGGCCGGTGAGTACCTGGCCAAGATGGGCCTGCCAGAGGTGGACTTCAACTCCTACGCGACTCATAGGGGGGACCACTTGACCGCGCAACGCGCCACGTTCGCCAACCCGAAGCTGTTCAACGAGATGGTTCAGGAAAACGGCAAGGTCAAACAGGGTTCGCTGGCCCGCGTCGAGCCAGAAGGCAAGGTCATGCGCATGTGGGAAGCTATCGAGACCTACATGGAGCGCAAGCAGCCGCTGATCATCATCGCCGGTGCTGACTACGGTCAGGGCTCTTCCCGTGACTGGGCTGCCAAGGGCGTACGTCTGGCTGGCGTGGAAGCCATCGCGGCTGAAGGCTTCGAGCGCATTCACCGCACCAATCTGGTCGGCATGGGCGTGTTGCCACTGGAGTTCAAGGCGGGCGTTGATCGCAAGACACTGGGCATCGACGGCACCGAAACCTTCGACGTCATCGGCGAGCGTACCCCGCGTAACACGCTGACCCTGGTGATCAATCGCAAGAACGGCGAGCGTGTCGAGGTGCCGGTCACCTGCCGTCTCGACACAGCCGAAGAAGTGTCGATCTACGAGGCTGGCGGTGTCCTGCAGCGTTTCGCTCAGGACTTCCTTGAATCGACGGCAGCTGTCTAAGCAACATACTCAGGCGCGACGGCAACGTTGCGCCTGAGTCTTATCAGGACACTATTTCTATGGCTTACGTACCCCAGATCAAGATCCCCGCCACCTACATGCGTGGCGGTACCAGCAAAGGTGTGTTTTTCAACCTGCAAGACCTTCCCGTCTCCGCACAGGTCCCCGGCGCGGCGCGCGATGCACTGTTGTTGCGCGTGATTGGCAGCCCGGATCCTTACGGCAAACAGATCGACGGCATGGGCGGGGCAACCTCGAGCACCAGCAAAACGGTCATCCTGTCCAAGAGCAAAAAAACCGATCACGATGTCGATTACCTGTTCGGTCAGGTGTCCATCGATAAGCCGTTCGTTGACTGGAGCGGCAACTGCGGCAACCTGTCTGCCGCCGTCGGCGCGTTCGCCATCAGCAGCGGTCTGGTTGACGCCAGTCGCATCCCGCACAACGGCATGGCGACCGTGCGCATCTGGCAGGCCAATATCGGCAAGACCATCATCGCGCACCTGTCTATCACCGATGGTGCTGTCCAGGAAACCGGTGACTTCGAACTCGACGGCGTGACCTTTCCCGCTGCCGAAGTGCAGGTGGAATTCATGGACCCGGCAGCCGACGAAGAGGGCGCGGGCGGCTCGATGTTCCCCACCGGTAACCTCGTGGACGATCTTGAAGTGCCGGGTGTTGGCACATTCAAGGCCACGATGATCAATGCTGGCATCCCGACTATCTTCGTTAACGCGCAAGACATCGGCTATACGGGCACCGAGCTGCAGGACGCGATTAACGGCGATTCCAAGGCACTGGCGATGTTCGAGACGATTCGCGCTTATGGCGCGTTGCGTATGGGCCTCATTCAGGATATTGCTGAAGCCGCCAAGCGCCAGCACACACCGAAGATCGCCTTCGTCGCCAAGCCAGCCGAATACGTGTCGTCCAGCGGCAAACGGGTGACTGCCGGTGACGCCGACCTGCTCGTGCGTGCGCTCTCAATGGGCAAACTGCATCACGCCATGATGGGCACGGCCGCCGTGGCCATTGGTGCCGCTGCGGCGATTCCGGGCACGCTGGTGAACCTGGCAGCTGGCGGTGGTGCACGTAGCGCTGTGCGCTTCGGTCACCCCTCGGGCACCCTGCGCGTGGGTGCTGAAGCCAGCCAGGTCAATGGTGAGTGGACGGTGACCAAGGCCATCATGAGCCGCAGTGCTCGCGTATTGATGGAAGGATGGGTCCGTGTACCCGGTGATGCGTTCTAATGTGCGCCATCGCTGAATTCTGGGCACCTGTCAACGGTTGAACAATGCTATCGCGTCGGTTCTCTTTGGCGCGATACATTGCCACATCGCAGCCTCTGTTTTCGATCCAGGCCGTCATAGGGCATAAGTCCTGGATAGTTAATGGCGAACTGATAGCAAACTCTGCCTTTGCGCCTGTTCCAGTGCACAAAAAACGCGGCTCCTCGGGTAAACTCCCAAGATGCCAAAAAAATATTATGTGCGCACAAGCCTTCCCCGCATTTTCAATAGCATCGTTACTCGGCTGTTGGTACTGGCGCTGTGCATTGTGATCTCTGGTGCAGTCGTTCGCTATTTCGTGCTGACTCATTTTTTGCGTGAGGATTTGAGCGCGGTAGTGGAAAACCAACAATTAGCGTTGGCGACTTATGTTGCCCACGATATTGATGGGAAGATTGTTCAGCGCCAGGTCTTGCTTGGACGCCTTGCCGCCGCCTTGCCGACGCGTTTGCTTGCGCAGCCTGAGCAACTACATGCATGGCTGAAAGAGCACTTCGACTACCAAACGTTGTTCTCGGCAGGTCTATTCGTGGTAACGCCTAATGGCGTTCCAATCGCGGATTATCCTGTTCTGCGTGATCCACTGACGATCAACTATTCTGACCGTGACTATATTAAAGCTGGATTAGGCGGTGCTTCGTTTGTCGGTCGTCCTGTGGTTGGCCGTTCTGCAAAAGAACCGGTTCTGCCGATCTCTGCTCCGGTCAGAAGCGAAAACGGTGAGGTTCAAGCTGTTTTGGTGGGTGTTACGGCACTGGCTGCCCCCGGGTTTCTTGATTCGTTACTCCAGAGTCGAATTGGTAATGCTACGGGTGGGTTCTTGCTTGTCTCCCCGAGAGATAAGTTATTTGTCGCCTCCTCTGAACTTGATAGTGTGCTCAAACCCACACCGCCCCCCGGCGTCAATGTGCTTCATGATCGGGCCATGGCGGGCTTTCGCGGTACCGGGATAACGGTCAACGAGCAGGGTGTTGAAGAGGTCGCTGCGATGGTGTCTGTCCCGAGCACGGGCTGGTTTGTCGTCGGCCGAGTGCCGAGCAGTGAGGCGTTTGCGACGGTGGGGCGGATGCAGCATTTTTTGATTAAAAATGCAGTCTTCGCTATTTTGGTATTCGCTATTCTCTCCACTACCGGGCTGTATTTCGTCCTCCGCCATTTGTTTTATGCGGCAGAGCATGCCGACCGCATGACGCGGGACGAGTTGCCGCTCGAACCCTTGCCTGTCGTCCGCGATGATGAAGTTGGGCACTTGATATCGGCGTTCAATCGTTTATTGATCAAACTCAACGACCATCAAACTGAACTTACCCGCATGGCTCATCACGACACGCTGACGGGGTTGCCCAATAGAGCGCATCTTTCTGAGCGGCTTCGTCAGGTATTAGCGCGCGCGCGCCGTGATGAAACACAGGTCGGCCTATTATTCATGGACCTTGATGGTTTCAAGAATATCAACGACACGCTCGGCCACGAGGCTGGTGACGAGGTGTTGCGGCAGGTTGCGAAGCGCTTCGCCAGTACTCTGCGAGAGTCCGATACCCTGGCGCGTATTGGTGGTGACGAGTTTGTTTTGCTGCTCAGTGACCTTGAGGACAATGCCGAAGAGGCTGTCAGCACCATCGCCGCTAAATGTATCGATGCACTGAAAACTCCATTTTTTATTTTCGGCACATCGTGCATCGTGGACGTTTCGATCGGGATAGCACTGTGGGACAGGGAAAGCTCTGCGGATAATCTCCTGCGCGCCGCAGACAGAGTGATGTATCAAGCTAAAAAGACCGGGCGCGGCAAATATATGATCTACAAACATTAGCCAATGATGACCTGAGGCCCAATACGGCTCTGTCGTCAGTTGGGTCCGGTTGTATTCTTTTTTGATCGGTCGGAATAACGGTCAGTTTAATGCCCGCGAATATACTGTTCCAGTTTCCGGATCAGGTCAGCCTGCTCGGCTATCGCCTCTTTAATCAAGTCACCAATGGACAGCAGGCCGAGCAGTTGTCCGTCTTCCACGACGGGTAAATGGCGCAGGTGGCTATCGGTCATAACCCCCATGCACGTCTCGATACTTTGGTGGGAGTTCACCGTCACCACGGGCGAGCTCATGATGGCTCTGACAGACGTGCCGATGGAGGAGCGGCCCTGGAGAACGATCTTGCGTGCGTAGTCTCGCTCGCTGATTACGCCCACCACTTGACCGTCTTCTATCACCGGTAGAGCGCCGATATTTTTCTCGGCCATCACCCGCAGCGCCTCTAGCACCATCTGGTCTGGAGCGATGGTATGGACATGTTGATTGTGGATGGCTTTTAACTTGAGCAGTTGCGCAACGGTCTTCATGCGGGTTTCTCCACTACCATTCTTATAGGTGGCCGCGAACCGCCCTGACGCTGCGGCACAGGTCGTAGGGTCAGGACTGTTTCCACTGTTTAAAGCTAGCGCGCTGCGCTTACTCCGATCTCTACGGCATCCCCGTTCAAACGTACGGGCCAGACACGCAGGCTCTGCTCTGGATATTCCAGGCAGCTGCCGTCTTCGAGACGAAAGTGCTGTTTGTACAGGGGTGAGGCAATCACCAACTCGCCCTTAAGGTTGCCGACGATGCCACGGCCAATGACGTTGGCGCCTGACTTTGGGTCGCGGTTGTCGATGGCGTAGAGGGTCTTGCCCAGACTGTCAGGCAGGTGAAATAACGCGACCTGGGCGCCATCGAGCCAGGCGACGACGCCGGAATTGGCCACCAGGTCTTGGCGGCTGCACAGCATCTGCCATTGCGCAGGGCTTTCAATAGCGTGGCGGGGTTTGATACGGACGACGTTTGACTGGCTCATCAGAGCACCTCCTGGGTAACGGGAATCAGGTGGAGTTCGTTAGCATGCACCGGGCGGCGCTGGCCTCGTTCTTTGACGAAATGGATATCCGGGTCACCGCGCTCATCGTTGACGAAGGTCCGGAAGCGCTTGAGCTTTTCCGGGTCATTGATAGCGTTTGCCCATTCGCATTCGTACCGGTCAATGACCAGTTGCATTTGCGATTCCAGCTCAGCCCCAAGCCCCAGACTGTCGTTGATGATGACGTCTTTGAGGTAGTCCAGGCCGCCGTCCAGGCTTTCGCGCCAGACAGAGGTGCGTTGCAGTTTGTCGGCAGTACGGATGTAGAACATCAGGAACCGGTCGACGTAGCGCAATAGGGTTTGGTCATCCAGGTCCGTGGCTAGTAATTCGGCGTGACGCGGGCGCATGCCTCCGTTGCCACAGACATAGAGATTCCAGCCTTTCTCGGTAGCGATCACCCCAACGTCCTTGCTCTGCGCCTCGGCGCATTCGCGGGTGCAGCCGGAAACCGCAAGCTTGAATTTATGCGGTGCGCGCAGGCCCTTGTAGCGGTTCTCCAGGAGCAGCGCCATGCTCACGCTGTCCTGAACGCCATAACGACACCATGTGCTGCCGACGCAGGATTTGACCGTACGCAATGACTTGCCGTAGCCGTGTCCGGTCTCGAAACCGGCCTCGATCAGTTCGCCCCAGATGTCCGGCAACTGATGCAATTGAGCGCCGAACAGATCGATGCGCTGGCCGCCAGTGATCTTGGTGTAGAGGTCGTATTTCTTCGCGACAGCGCCCAGGGCGATCAACTTGTCCGGGGTGATTTCGCCGGCGGCGATGCGCGGGATGATCGAATAGGTGCCGTTCTTCTGCATGTTGGCCATGAATGTGTCGTTGGTGTCCTGCAGGTGCACCAACGATGGGTCCATGATCGGCTGGTTCCAGCATGAGGCGAGAATCGAGCCCACAGCGGGTTTGCAGATATCGCAGCCGGTGTGGCCGCGTCCATGTTTGGCGAGCATTTCGTCGAAGCTGATGATGCCTTCCACCCGTACCAGGGCGTACAGTTCCTGACGGGTATGGGCGAAGTGCTCGCAGAGGCTTTTGTCGACGGCGACGCCACGGGCACTGAGCTCGTGCTCGAAGACCTGCTTGAGCAGTGCGCTGCAACCGCCGCAGCCAGTGCCTGCCTTGGTCTTGCCCTTGAGTTCGCCGAGGTCGGTGCAACCTGCGTCGACCGCACAGCACACCGCGCCCTTGGTAACGTTATGGCAGGAGCAAATAGTGGCGGTGTCCGGCAGCGCATCGGCACCGAGTGTCGGTGCGCCGTCTGACAGCGGCAGGATCAGGCTGGACGGGTCCTTGGGCAGCGCTATGCCGTTCTGCGCGTATTGCAGCAAGGTGTCGTAATAGCTGTTATCGCCGATCAGTACCGCGCCCAGCACATGCTTGCCATCGGCAGAGACCACCAGGCGGCGATAGCTGGCGCTGGCCTCGTCGATAAAGCGGTAGCTCTTGGCGCCGGGAGTCGCCGCGTGAGCGTCGCCGATAGAACCGACATCAACGCCCAGCAGCTTGAGCTTGGTCGACATGTCTGCGCCGGTAAAGGGGTCGTAATGCTGACCCGCGAGTTGCGCGGCAACGTTACGCGCCATGCTGTAGCCCGGCGCGACCAGACCAAAGATGCTGCCGTTCCAGGACGCACACTCGCCGATGGCGAAGATGTAGGGGTCGCTGGTGCGGCAATGATTGTCCACGACCAGGCCGCCACGCGGTGCCACGTCCAGCCCGGCGCTACGGCCGATAGCGTCCTGCGGGCGGATCCCGGCAGAGAATACGATCAGGTCGGTTTCAAGGAATTCGCCACCGTTGAAGTTCATGCGGTAGGCATACTCTTCACCGATAACGATCTCCTGGGTCGCTCGCGAAAGGTGCACACCGACGCCCAGGGTCTCGATCCGTGCCCGCAGTGCTTCGCCACCTGAGGCGTCCAGTTGCACCGGCATCAGTTGTGGGGCGAATTCAACGACATGGGCTTCCAGCCCCAGGGACTTCAGTGCATTGGCGGCTTCAAGGCCGAGCAGGCCGCCACCTACCACCACGCCACGTCGGGCATTGGTAGCCGCCTCGCGGATGGCGTCTAGGTCGTCCAGAGTACGGTAGACCAACCGGGAGCGGCCTTCGGCACCGGGGATCGGCGGCACAAAGGGATAGGAGCCGGTGGCCAGCACCAATCGGTCATAAGCCTGGCGTCCGGCGCTGGTGACTACTTCCTTGCGCTCGCGGTCGATGTCGAGCACTTGCACGCCGAGGTGCAGCTGCACACCGTGGCGGGCATACAGATCGGCCTCACCAAGTGCGAGGGACTCTGCATCACGACCGCCGAAGTACTCTGAGAGGTGGACGCGGTCGTAGGCACGCTGCCGCTCCTCACCGAACACATGCACGTGATAGTGGGCGAGCGCGCCATGCTCGATCAACTGCTCGACGCAATGATGGCCGACCATGCCGTTGCCGATGACGACCAGTGTTTCGCTCTTGATCGGGGTGGCGGTTGCGTTCATAACCTTTCCTCAGTCGAAGCCGCTGCCGTGGCATGGCCAGAAAAAAAAGCAAAAAAAACGCCTGGAGCCGTGTGACGGCTCCAGGCGTCTTTGCCTGGTATTCATGGATGTGTGGTGGGGTGATTAACCGAAGCCGCGCTGCCTGGTTCACCCGTCCTGCGCCAGTACTGGAAGGTGGTCGTCGGTGACCACGCCTGGACGTCCTATAGGAGATTTCTACAGGTTTGTCAGGACTAAAGCAGGTTTCATGCCAGTGTCGGATGGACGTCTTTCTATCCAGAGATCGCTAAGCGGAGGAGGGTTGAAGCGCTACACAGCGGGTCTTTTTCAGGTGCTCTCTACGCACCGGGAAACATGATCGGGTCATATGCTAATGAGTACATTGAACCAGAAGGGTGCGGATAAGTTTCCCGGTTCCCTTATTTGGGGCAATGTAGGTCGTGGGCAATAGAGTCGTCATGGTATGACCATGCCCCCTGCAAGCTGCTGCGCAGTCTGGAAAAGCGGGGGAGTGCTGATTACCCTTATTTAGGCATATAAGCCAGTTGCCAGCGGCGTGGGATTTTCAGTGCGGCAAACCCCAAAACGGCAGAAAGCAAGCCGCTGAACAATAGAGCTTTCATACCCAGTTGCTGCTCAAGCAGGGCGCCGATCACCGCACCTGCAAACATGCCGGTCCAGGGTATCAACTGAACTCGCCATCCATTTCTTCGCTCTCCCAGCATCCACCGGCCTAATCCTCTGCCGAATCGTGAGAGTGCGCCTGTCACGTAAGTCAGGCCAATAGGGAAGCCATTGACCTCTTCGACGGCGGCGTTGAGCATGCCCATGGCGATAATAGCGGCCAACAGTGCTGGCAGTTGAGCGGTCAATGGCAAGGCTGCCGCAGCGGATAACAACGCAGCGATGCACAGCAGCAAGGGAAGGGCGCGTCGCCCCGTCATTCGGCTTACGACAATGCCCAGTGTATTGCCGCCGATAAACGTGGCAACGACGATAAGCAGTCGCAGCATAAGCCCGAAGTCGCCTTCGCTTATGGCCACGGCCAGGCGGGTGGTGTTGCCGCTCATGAACGATACGAAGTCACCGGTTGCCATAAAACCGATCGCATCCGTCATGCCTGCCAATACCGAGAGACCGGCAACCAGGCACAGGCCAACGCGCCCACGCCATTTCTGTGTGTGCAGCCGCGCGGGATTGGTAAGGATTTTAAGGGGGGAAGGCAGCATCAGCGTATCGGGCTCCTTGGGGGGATTCGTGAGGTCAAGGTGCTGGTATCGTCATATCTCAGCGCAGAGTATGAGGCAAAGCCCAGTGGATTTGAATTCGACGAATGCCTCTTCAAGGATTCCTTGCTTTTCGAGCGGGAGTTTTCGCGGTTGCGCCAACAGTCAACCTGTTCATTTTAAGGCGGCTTACCCACGCGAAGCATGGGTAAGCCGGATTACGTCGCCTTGACAGCGTTCATGCCTGGCTGTGTATTACCACAGCGGTACGATATAGCTCACGTAGAAGCGATTTTCGTCCTGCAGGGTCTGCCCGGTAATACTCGGGTTGGCCCTGGCGTTCTTCCAGGTAACACCCAGGCCCTTCAGTTTCCCCTCAGGCACTTGGTAGCTCAACGCAAGGTTGCGTTCCCATTCGCTGTCACCACCGCTGGCCACTCTGATCTGATCACCATGGGCATAAGTGGCTGCGAAGCCCAATCCTTTGACGCCCAACTGGCCAAAATCATACTTGTACTGCGCAAGCCAAGTACGCTCGCCGGCGTGTTGGAACTTGTTCAATTGCATGTTGGTCAGCGCTGGGGTGTCAGCGCCCGCACCCGGTCCCTGACGGGCGTCACCGCTGTTCAGGCCTGAGTCCAGATAAGGGAAGTCGCTGTCGCCGGTGTTTTTCTGAAGGCCCAAACCTAAGGTGTGGCCTGCCAGGCTATAGCTTTCCATCAAGCTAATAGTCGACTGGTTGATCCGCCCTTTGCTCAGGCCATTACCGTAGTAGCCATTGGTTGCAAAGTCACTGTCGCCATTGGCGTTGCCGCCTATGCCCAGGCTGCGGTAACCACGGAAATCACTGGCGAGGCTACCGACGGGTAGTTGAGTGATGTGCTTGGCACCGATAAAGGCTTGCTGATAGTAATCCTGCAGGTTGGAGTACCACAGGCTCAATGTGGTGTCGGCAATGCCCGTGTAATCGGCGCCGCCATAGAGGAAGCGATCACTGAGTTTGGCGCCGCCACCGGTGATCATGCCACTGTCGTTGGTTTCGTTGCGGATTTTCGTCCGAATGATATCGCCACCGGTAAAGGTGAAGTCTGACAAATCCTTGGAAACCAACTGCGCCCCGGTATTGGTCTGGTGGTACAGACGCCCATCGGTATTGGCCAGCATCGGGTTGTTTTGATACAGCCCGCCCACACGCAACTCATCTTTAAGGAAGCGCATTTTGAGGGTAGGGGTCAGCACGGCGAAGTCATTGGCGGACTTGCCGTTATCCAGCGGGAACATGCTACCAGGGTAACGGCTTTGATTGCTCTTGTCGTTCAGGTCGCCGCCGGAGTCGAGTTTGAGGCCATAGAAGCCCTCAACATCCAGACCAACGCCAACGGCGCCTTCGGTGTAGCCAGACTTGAAGTTGAGCTGAAAGCCCTGCCCCCAGTCACGGTAGCTTTTGGCTGCTTTACTAGGATTGTTATTGCCATCTATACCGCGACCCTGCTGATTAAGGTAGCGATTGAGCAACGTAAGGTCGGCATGGCTGTCGTCGATAAAATCCGCTTGAGCAGACATCACTACGCTGCCCAATATGGCGCCGACAATGGGTTTGTGCAGTTTCTTGATCATCATGGGTCTCGTTCACAGGGGTATTCAAACTGCCGATCAGCTACTCAAACGGCAGTATTGCGATGCTGGCGGTCAACGCCTTTATCTGTGCAATATTTTGAAACGCATTAGGAAACAATGACATGACAATCATGTGACAGGACGCTAAGAGGAATGTCGCATTGACCGATGCCTGAAAATCGAGGTTGGTAGGGGTAAAGCGGAGGGCGTTCTTTTAATTTTCCTTGCAGGGGATCTGATGTAACTAAATCCCCTTTAACCTGACGTCAATGTTTAGAGGCAGGTCGCCAGCGCGCTAAGCCTGCGCTCTGCAATCGAATTACTCAGTGCCTGGTAATAATTGACAGTTGTGCCGGACGCTCCACTGAGCACATCAACGAAGTACTCCGAGCCCCTTGTGTAGACCGTGAGTTCTTTCTGGCTACCGGAATGTATAAACGCATCACCCTCTACGCCAAAAACTGACTCATCCTGCCAGGCGAACTGGATACATTGGGCGACGAGCTCGCCTGACTTCTGAGATAAAAACGTCTTGTACGGGCCTTGGGATCTGGCCTCATTCATGGCCGGCGCTGTACATCCCGCCAACATCCCCAAGGTCAGGGCAGCTATGAGCATCCGCATTATGCTTCCTCGTTCTGAAAGTGCCGACTTTAGCACTCCGCAGTCATGAGTCCACTTACTCCATGCACCCTTGCTTTTTTTGACCCAAATCAAGCCACTCACGGTCACCCGATATATGTTCACGTGACGCACGGACGCAAACTCTGAACACGAGTAGAGTCAAGCGGATGGTCAGATCAAGCACGACAACTACCCCCCACAGACACCCGCGTTTCGAGACCGCCGCACGGCTGACTTCGGGTGTGTTTATTGTCGTGAGTGTCGATCCGTGTTCCCGACCCGACCTTAATCATGAAAGGCCTGTTAAACAGGACATACGATGAAAGATTTCTCGCCTCTGGAGGCGAACGCCACTGCTGAGGTGGGCCTGAGCGAGTGTGAGGCCCAACTTCGTCTTGGCCGGGATGGCCCAAACGAGATGCCGGTTTCGCAACCACGAAGCGTGCTGCGTCTGGTTCGCCAGGTCGCGACTGAGCCGATGTTTCTGCTGTTGCTGGCGTGTGGGGCGCTCTACATGGTGCTGGGGGATGCCCAGGAAGCCTTGATGCTTCTGGGCTTCGTCTTTGTGGTCATGGGCATGAGCTTTGTCCAGCAGCGGCGCAGCGAGCGCTCGCTGGACGCTCTGCGCGATCTGTCCAGCCCGCAAGCCCAGGTCCAGCGCGACGGCCTAATACGCCGGATCGCGGCCAGAGAGCTGGTGCTGGGCGACATCGTGCTTCTCGCTGAAGGCGACCGGGTGCCTGCCGACCTGCAACTCATCGACGCACCGAACTTCGCGGTCGACGAGTCACTGCTGACAGGAGAGTCGGCATCGGTGGACAAGCATGCGTCGCCTTTGAACGTGATCGATGACGATAGGGCCATCGCACAGGATACAGCGGATCTGTCGCGGGCCTTTTCGGGCACGCTGGTCACGCGCGGCACTGCGCGTGGGCGGGTTATCGCTACTGGCGAGCGCAGCGCGCTGGGGCGCATCGGCCAATCGCTCGCGGGGATCGTAGTCGAGGCCACACCGATCCAGCAGGAGACGCGTTGGGTTGTCAAACGCGTGGCGCTCGTCGGCCTGGCACTGGCCGCTTCCCTCGCCGTTACCCACGCACTTATCCTCGGTAGCTGGTTGCAGGGTTTATTGGCCGGACTTACGTTGGCGATGGCCATCCTGCCCGAGGAGCTGCCGGTCGTGCTGACGCTCTTTCTGGGGCTGGGTGCCTGGCGTCTGGCTCGCGAGAAGGTACTGGCGCGTAGCATTCCCGCCATTGAATTGCTGGGGGCGACGACGGTGTTGTGCGTTGACAAGACTGGCACGCTGACCGAAAACCGAATGACGGTGCGGCGTCTGTGGTCCGAAGAGGCAATTTATGACACCTCGCAGGCGGGGGGAGCGGCACCGCTGCAGGACGAGTTGCATGGCCTGCTGGAGTACGCGGTGCTGGCGAGTCATCGCCGTGCGTTTGATCCGATGGAGTTGGCCATTGGTGAAGCCGGCCAGCGCCTGTTGGCGAATACCGAACACCTGCATGGCAACTGGACGCTCGTCGACGACTATCCGTTATCACCCGAAATGCTGGCAATGTCTCGGGTATGGCAAAGTCCGGACAAGGGCTCACCTGCCCGACTCATTGCGGCCAAAGGCGCGCCGGAGGCCATCGTCGATCTATGTCACCTGGATGCCACGCGCAGTGCTGTGATCGCCAGGCAGGTCTTGGCGATGGCGAGCGACGGCCTGCGCGTGCTGGGTGTCGCGCAGGCCACGTTTGATACAGAGGCGCTGCCGAAACTGCAGCACGACTTCGATTTCCAGTTCCTCGGGCTGGTTGCTCTGGAGGACCCGGTGCGGCCCGATGTGCCGCAGGCCATTGCGGAGTGCAAAGCCGCAGGCATACGCGTCGTGATGATGACGGGCGACCACCCGGCCACTGCGATCTCGATAGCGCGGCAGGCGGGCTTGAGTGCTGAGGCTCCAGTCATCACCGGGACTGAAATCGCTACATTGAGCGATGAGGCTCTGACTGCGCGCCTTGCCGACACGCACATCTTCTGCCGTGTGCAGCCCGATCAGAAGCTGCGCCTCGTGCGGGCATTCCGCGCTCGGGGCGATGTGGTCGCGATGACGGGCGACGGTGTCAACGACGCCCCGGCGCTGAAGGCCGCCGACATCGGCGTTGCCATGGGCGCGCGAGGCACCGAGGTCGCGCGCGAGGCCGCTGCACTGGTTTTATTGAACGACGACTTTGCCTCACTCGTGACGGCCGTTCGTTATGGTCGCCGGGTGTTCGCCAACCTGCGCAAAGCGATTGCCTTCGTGGTGGCGGCGCATGTCCCCATCGTCGGGTTGTCGATCCTGCCTGTATTGATCGGCTTGCCGATGCTGCTGATGCCGGTGCACATCCTCTTCCTGCAACTCATTATCGACCCCGCGTGTTCGGTAGTGTTCGAAGCCGAGGCGCTGGAGGCGGACGCGATGAAGGTTGCGCCACGGCGGACGGATCAGCGCCTGTTCGACAGGGCCTTGATGGTGCGTGGATTGTGGCAGGGGGGCGGTTTGCTGGTGTTGTTGCTGGGGACTTACGCGAGTGCGCACTTAATAGTGCCTTCTGATGCCGGTCGTGATGACATGGCGCGGGCGCTGACATTTGTCGTGCTGGTGCTATCGAACCTCGCCCTGATACAGGCCAATCGCTCTTGGGTCCATACCTCGTGGCACAGCAGCAGTGCCTCCAATCGGCAATTCGGCTGGATCGCGGCGGGAACGATCGCCATGTTGTGTGGGGTGCTTTTCGTACCCGCCATTAGCCGGCTGTTTTCGTTCGTGACGCCAACGCCTGTGTTGCTCGCGGCGGCACTTGGCGTCTCGATCGTGAGCCTGATCTGGTTCGAATGCGTCAAGTGGGGCCTTCGTGCCCGTTCAACCAACGCCGTTAAACCGAGCTGTCTGGATTGAGTATCAATACACTGCCGGGCATCTTGTAAAGAATGCGCTCTGCCGTGCTTCCGAGCAGATGCCCCAAGCTTCGGTGGTGTATCCGGCCCATAACGATAACGTCGATGTCTTGGCTCTCGGCAAAGCGGGCTAACACCTTGGAAGGGCTTCCCAACATAAAGTGACGGTTCTCCACCGGAACACCGTTGCGTTCAGCCAATGTATCGAAGGCTACGTTTTCCAGTTCGTACAATGTCGGTGTGGTCGGTGTCAGGTTTGAATCGAACATCATCGAGGCACTGGCGTAGCTATAATCCGCCGCATCAATCATCGACAGGTCATAGGCATACACCACATCAACTTGAGCGTTGCATTGAATGCCCAGTTTTAACGCTTCGTGAATGATCGTGTCATTGAACCCCGAATACTGATCATCGGGATGGAGTAGATCAACCGCTGCAACGATTCTGCGAGGCGTAGGGTTATGGCTCTTTGCAACGAAGTGCAAAGGGTAGGGACACTCGTGAAGCAACTGCAGGTCCAGGGTGGTAAATACAGCACGCTTTAATAACGACTCGTGTTGCAAATCCTTGATCACCAGATCAACAGGCATCTCGTGCAGGTATGTAAGCATTTCCTTCAGGGGATGTTCAGCCCACACCACTTCTGTCGTGACCTCTATGCCCAGATGACGTAGCGGATGCGCTTGCTCTTCCAGCCATTGACGATGGCGCTCGACATAGCTGTAGCGCATTTCTTCCAGTGCCCGTTCGTTGACCAGTCCGGCGGTCGCCAAGCCTTCCAGATAATCAAAGGCAACAATGTGCAGCGCAGCACCTTTGGCTTTTGCCAATGCTGTGGCGCGCTCAAACGCCGGGGTTTTATCCAGCAAAGGAGGAACAATGAGCATGAGTCGCTGTTGGTTGGTCATGATGCACCCCGGCGAAAAAGTCGTTAGTTGCCAGCGATAATAGCCGTTTAACGCAAGCATGTTCCGAGTCGTGGCGCAGTATTTGATGTGGATCAACCTTAATATAGCCAGTTGCGCAATCAACCTGATGTTCGCGGCGCTGATGATCCCGAACAGGCTCCAGGCCAACGGGCGCGTGGGCAGGCGAGGCTCGTCAGACATGCGCCAAGGGCAAGGCCCAATTTGGATAAGGCTGTATATCCATACAGATAAAGGTTGCTTCAACCCCCAACACTGCGCATGCTGCACCTCACCCCTCGACGCAATGAACGATGACGACCATGCGGCTCTTCCTGTGTGAAAAACCTTCCCAGGCCAAAGACATTGCCAAGGTGCTGGGCGCTAACAGGCGCGGCGATGGCTGCTGGGTGGGATCAAACGTCACGGTGACTTGGTGCATCGGTCATCTATTGGAGACCGCACCGCCAGACGCCTATGACGCCCGGTACAAACGTTGGGTCCTGGCCGATCTGCCGATCATACCCAAAGAGTGGAGAATGCTGGTCAAGCCGAAGACCGCAAGCCAGTTCAAGGCTGTCAAACGTTTGCTCGGTGAGGCCCGCGAGCTGGTCATTGCGACGGATGCCGATCGTGAAGGTGAAATGATTGCCCGCGAGTTGGTGGAGTACTGTCAGTATCGCGGGCCGATTCAACGGCTCTGGTTATCAGCCCTCGACGATGCGTCGATCCACAAGGCGCTGGCGGCGCTCAAGCCCGGTGCCGAGACATTTAGTCTCTATCATTCGGCGCTGGGCCGCTCGCGCGCTGACTGGTTGATTGGGATGAACATGAGTCGGTTATTCACCCTGCTTGGGCGCCAGTCCGGCTATCAGGGCGTGCTGCCGGTAGGGCGGGTACAGACACCGACCCTGCGTCTGGTGGTGGACCGCGACCGCAGCATTGCCGCTTTTGTGCCGGTTCCGTATTGGGCGATTGATGTGCAGCTACTCTGCGACGGCACGTATTTAACCGCCCAGTGGCGCGCGCACGAAGACACATGTGACGAGCACGGTCGCTGCTTGAACCAGGTACTGGCTCAAGAGGCTGCAGCCGCCATGACCAATGCCGCCAGCGCACGGGTGATCAAGTTGCGCACCGAGCGTATGCGCGAAGCACCGCCGTTGCTGTTCGATTTGGGTACTCTTCAGGAGGTGTGCTCCAAGAAACTGGGCTTTGGCGCTCAAGAAACCCTGGATATCGCCCAGGCACTTTATGAAACCCATAAAGTCATTACCTACCCGCGCAGTGATTGCGGCTATCTGCCGCTGAGCCAGCACAGCGAAGCGCCAGCGATCCTGGCAGCCTTGGGCCGTGCCGATCCGGGCTTGGTGGACCTGCTGAAACACGTAGACCCCAAGCGCCGCTCGCGGGCGTGGAACGACGCGAAGGTCAGTGCCCACCACGGCATCATCCCGACTGCCGCAACGATAGACCTTGGGCGCTTGGTAGGTAAGCATCGGGCGGTCTACTCCTTGATCCGGGCGCGCTATCTGGCGCAGTTTCTGCCGAACCACGCATACGACCGAACCCAAGCCGATTTTGATTGCGCCGAGCAGGCGTTGCGCGCGGTGGGCAAGGTGATCGTGGAGCCCGGTTGGCGGCGTGCACTTCCGCAAGCCGTGGCCCCCGCCAAAGGCCGCGAAGCGCCTCCCGCCCAAATTCTGCCGGCCCTGACCGAAGGGCAAGAGTGTGACGTAGCGGACGTGACGCTGAAAGACCTCTGGACCCAGCCGCCCAAGCCCTTCACCGAAGGCGATCTGATCAAGGGGATGAAGAACGTCGCCAAACTGGTAGACGATCCCCGTCTCAAGCAGAAACTCAAGGACACCACCGGCATCGGTACCGAGGCGACGCGCGCCGGGATCATTCAGGGATTGCTCAATCGGGGCTATCTGATCAAGCAGGGCAAGGCATTAGCCGCCACCCCGGCAGCCTTCAGCCTGATCGACGCCGTGCCCCGAGCCATCGCCGATCCCGGAACCACCGCCATCTGGGAGCAGGCGCTGGATATGGTTCAGAGCGGCGAGATGAGCCTGGAGGACTTTGTGGCCAAACAGTCAGCCTGGATGAGCAAACAAGTGGATCGTTGTGCTGGCTTGGGCCTGAGCATTGCCGGACCTGCGAGCCCGGCGGGTCGCGGCACTACGCCCTGGAAGAAGAAGCGCAGTGCAGCCGCACCCAAGACCGCGACCGCCAGTAAGCGCCGCAAAGCCAAATAGCTTGGCTTGATTGAGACGCGGGTCCCAAAAAACGGGTGATGGAGCGACCTCACCGAATCCACTGCGACGGGAGAAATAGGCAAAAGATGCAACGTTTGCCGCTGCAGGCGCTCATAGAAGTAGGCAACAGCGCAGACAGGATTGGTTCAAGGATGTTCATATCGCTTTAGGCATTCTTCTCCAATCCACCTTAAAGAGGGAGTGACTGAACAGATGACAACCCCGGACAAGCAGTATGTGGAGTGGCTGGTTGAGCAGTCGATGCTCAATGCCGCCAAGCAGCGCGCCAAATTGTATTCGGGGCAGGGCAGGCTCTGGCAGAGGCCTTATGCGCAGACTCGTCCCCGAGATGCTTCGGCCATTGCATCGGTCTGGTTCACCGCTTACCCGGCATCGATTGTGACCCGTGAGGGCGGCTCTGTGTTGGAGGCGCTTGCCGATGAGACGCTGTGGCACGCCTTGTCCGAAATCGGTATTGAAGGCATTCACAACGGCCCACTCAAAACCTCCGGTGGTTTGCAAGGGCGTCTTCGTACACCCAGCATTGATGGCAACTTCGACAGGATCAGTTTCGAGATCGATCCAGAGTTGGGCACCGACGCGCAATTTCAAAGTTTGAGCCGCATCGCCGCTGCGCACAACGCCGTCATCATCGACGATGTGATCCCCTCTCACACGGGCAAAGGCGCTGATTTTCGTCTGGCTGAAATGGCTTACGAAGACTATCCAGGCCTCTACCACATGGTCGAGATCAGGGAAGAGGACTGGCACCTGTTACCTGACATTCCGCAAGGTCGGGATGCGGTGAATCTCACGCCGGAAATCGTCGATTGTCTCAGAGACAAGCATTACATCGTGGGGCAATTGCAGCGGGTTATTTTCTTCGAGCCGGGTATCAAGGATACCGATTGGAGTGCCACGTCGGTGGTTCAGGGCGTGGACGGAAAGGACCGGCGCTGGGTGTATCTGCACTATTTCAAAGAAGGCCAGCCATCACTCAATTGGCTGGACCCAAGCTTTGCCGCACAACAGATGATCATCGGCGATGCGTTGCATGCCATCGATGTCATGGGCGCACGGGTCTTGCGTCTCGACGCCAATGGTTTTCTCGGGGTCGAGCGCAAGGCTGAAGGCAATGCCTGGTCAGAGAGTCACCCGTTGTCGATCACCGGTAATCAACTGCTGGGCGGGGCCATTCGCAAAGCCGGAGGGTTCAGCTTTCAGGAGCTGAACCTGACCCTGGATGACATCGCCGCCATGTCCCACGGCGGTGCCGATCTGTCCTACGACTTCATTACCCGACCGGCTTATCAGCACGCGTTACTGACCGGCAATACTGAGTTCTTGCGCCTGATGCTGCGTCAGGTCCATGTGTTCGGGATTGATCCTGCGTCGCTGATTCACGCGCTGCAAAACCATGATGAGTTGACCCTTGAACTGGTGCACTTCTGGACGCTGCACGCCCACGATACTTATCACTATCAGGGGCAGACCTTCCCCGGAAACATCTTGCGCGAACACATCCGCGAAGAAATGTACGAACGGCTGGCAGGGGAGCACGCGCCCTACAATCTCAAGTTCGTCACTAACGGCGTGTCCTGCACCACGGCCAGTATCATCACGGCCGCCTTGGGCATTCGGGACCTTGAGGCCATCACTGAGGCAGACATTCAGCGGATCCAGCACATTCATGTGCTGTTGGTGATGTACAACGCGATGCAGCCGGGGGTTTTCGCCTTGTCCGGCTGGGACTTGGTGGGCGCGCTGACACTGCCGGCCGAACAGGTTCAACATTTGATGCAGGACGGCGATACGCGCTGGATTCATCGGGGGGCTTACGATCTGGTCGACCTCGACCCTGACGCGGAGTTTTCGGCCGGCAACATGCCGCGTCCGAAGACCCTATACGGCAGCCTGGTCGATCAATTGCAGCGGCCGGACTCCTTTGTTTCTCTGCTCAAGAAAATACTGGCTGTGCGGCGCGCGTATGACATCGCCGCCAGTCGCCAGATTTTGATCCCTGACGTGCAGCATCCAGGTCTGCTGATCATGGTTCACGAACTGCCAGCCGGGAAGGGCACCCAGATCACCGCACTGAACTTCAGTGCTGAACCCGTCGTCGAGACCTTGCATCTGCCCGACATCGCCCCCGGCCCGGTCGTTGACATCATCAATGAACGAGTCGAGGGGGATCTGACCGAGCAAGGCGAATTCACCATCACCCTGGACGCTTATGAAGGCCTCGCGTTACGGGTGGTGAGTACATCGCCGATGGTTTGAGGATGACCGGCTGGCTTCGCTCCTGTGGTCCATAGGTTTACTGACCCTAGGGGCGCTCTGGCGCCGTTTGCCCAAACAGGATTTTCTTGCCGTCCTCGGTGACGGCAGGGCGGCTAGAGAAGGGTTCGCCTTTGGCGTAAGCCCGTATCGTCGCCGGACGGGCTTGCACGGCTTCAAACCAGCGACGCAGGTTGGGGAAGTCGTCAAGGTTCTGTTGCTGTTGTTTCCATGGGACAACCCAAGGGTAAGATGCCATGTCCGCGATGGTGTAGTGCTCGCCGGCAATAAACTCCCGACCGGCCAGCCGACGGTCGAGCACGCCGTACAGTCGCTTCGTCTCGTTGACGTAGCGATTGATCGCGTAAGGGATTTTTTCGGGCGCATAGAGGCCGAAGTGATGGTTTTGTCCAGCCATGGGGCCCAAGCCGCCTACTTGCCAGAACAGCCACTCAGACACGGTTTTACGACCGCGAACATCGCTGGGCAGGAATAGCCCGGTCTTCTCCGCGAGGTACATCAGGATGGCGCCAGATTCAAAAATCGTTATTGGCTCACCGCCGTCCGCCGGTGCAGTGTCGATGATGGCGGGCATTCTGTTGTTGGGCGAGAAAGCCAGAAACTCTGGTTTGAACTGATCGCCCGCACTGATATCGACCGGGTGGAGGGTGTAATCCAGCCCGGCCTCTTCGAGAAACAGGGTGATTTTATGGCCATTGGGGGTGGGCCAGTAATAGAGCTCAATCATGGCGGATGCTTCCCATTGCAGTGGTGTGATGGTCGAGTAGGGCGAGGGCTGGACGCACCAAGCCTTCCAGCAGGTCGCGCTCTGGCCGTGCGCGGGCGAGGACGCGAATGCCCAGTAGGACGCCCAGAAGAAGGCGCGCCAAGTCATCGGCAGGCTGTGAGGTGGAAATTGCCCCGGTGTGCTGACCCGTTACCACGCACCGGCGAAAAAAAGCCTCCATCTGTGTGAAGACTTCGGCAATGGCGCGTTGGAACTCCGGGTCAAGGGGGGAGGCTTCGAGCGCCCCGTTCACCAGCATGCAGCCTTTGTTCTGCGGGTCGTTCAGGGACCGTTCGATGATTTCGCTAAAGAATGCACCAATCGCTTCACGCGGGGGCAGCTTCTCCAGACGATTGATGCGCTCAACCAGGCGTTGCTCCAGGTAGTGGTCCAGCGCGCGTCGATACAGTGAACGTTTATCACCGAACGCGTTGTAAAGGCTGGCGCCCGTGATCCCCATTTTCTGGGCAAGGTCGCGAATCGAGGTGGCTTCATACCCACGTACCCAGAAGCACTGCACGGCTGCATCGAGCACTGCGGCTTCATCAAATTCTCTTGGTCGAGCCATCTCGCGGTTCCTCAGCATGCGGCAGACAAAGCTGTTGCCCCTTTGTCGTTTCCAAACTATTCTAAATCAATCGTTCTAGAACGCAAAGGCGAGCAGCACCCCCGAGTTCCGCGCCATCTTGCTCTACCTCAGTGAGAAAACCGGACGCTTTATCGGCACGCCTGTTGATCTTCCCGAGCTGCTGTCGTGGCTGTTGTTCATCTGCACGGGCCAGGCCTTGCATTTCCAATACGCAGCGCCAAGATGCGAGTCTCGGATTTAACCATGCATCCATGACCCTATTCCCTGTCGCGACGTATTCAACCTATTAATTGCCCCTTGGCGTGCGTTATCCATGGCTATCAATTTCGACCTGAACGATCTCCAGGCTTTCCGCGCCGTGGTGGAAAAAGGCAGCTTTGGAAAAGCTGCCGAAGCGATTCATATTTCTCAGCCCGCCCTGAGCCGACGTATCGAAAAGCTTGAGGATGCATTGGGCGTCAAGCTGTTTGAACGCACCACTCGCCGTGTCAGTCTGACCATGGTCGGGCGTGCGTTCGCACCGCGTGCCGAACGTTTGCTCGACGACCTCGACGACGCATTACTGGGTATCAGCGATGTCGCGTCGACACGCCTGGGCCATGTCACGATCGCATGTGTGCCGTCGGCGGCCTATTACTTCATGCCGCGGGTGGTCGCTCGCTATCATCAGCTCTACCCAAAAATCAGAGTAAGGGTGCTTGATGCCAGCGCTCACGATGTACACGACGCGGTGGTCAGTGGCGAAGCCGATCTGGGCCTCAGTTTCATGGGTAATCTGGATGTCGGGCTTGAGTTTGAGTTATTGGTACAGGATACCTATGTGCTGGCCTGCCGCCGTGACCATGCACTGGCAAGTCGGGAGGCCGTGACGTGGAGCGAGTTTTTTGAGCACGACTACATTGCGGTAGATAAAACGTCAGGCAATCGCTTCCTGCTCGATCAGGCGCTGATTCACATTAAACCGGCGCGGCCGAGTGTCTGCGAAACACGGCATGTGGTGACGATGCTGGGGTTGGTCGAGGCGGGCCTGGGGATTGCTGCCGCGCCAGCGATGGCGATGCCGACCGCCGGACATCCGATTTTAATGAGTGTGCCGCTGACCGCGCCGCAGGTGATACGTAGCGTTGGCTTGATCAAGCGCCGGGGGCGCACGTTGACGCCGGCGGCGCTGGAGCTGGAGCGACTGATTGTCGAGATGAAAGCGCTGCCGCCGTCAGTCCAGGGGCCGACGGCGGTGCATTAAGACTGCGTGCCGTCAGTTATGGCTGACGGAATCGAGTCCGGTCGCACGCACCTCCGATTGGACGCCAGGTGATGCAAGGTAATCGAGCAAGGCCTTTGCTTGCTGTGGATTCTGGGCATCGACAGGGATCCCTGCGGCGAAGCGCGTGACCGACTGCAGCGACTCCGGGATCTTGCCAATGAAGATTACGCCGGAAACCGGTAGCAGTTCGCTGACCTGCTGGAAGCCCAGTTCGTAGTCGCCTGTTGCGACCACGGAGGCGACTGGGGTTTTCACAATCATCTTGGATTTTGGCTGCAATTGGCTTTCGACTCCCAGGCGCTTGAACAGTTGGTCCTGGATATATACTCCGCTGGCGCTGTCGGAGTAAGCGACTGAGCGAGCCTTGAGCAAGGCCGCTTTGAGTTGGTCTTCGGACGCGATTTTCGGCGTGTCCGCCCCTGCACGTACGACGGCACCGATTCTCGAATCTGCAAGCTCGACCCGCGAGCCAGGTATCACTTTGCCTTGCTTGATCAGATCGTCGAGTGCATACCCGACCATGATCACCACGTCTGCTTTTTCACCGCGCTCAAGCCTATTGGGAATGGCTTCAGGCGCCTTGCCCATGGATGGCCCCAGCGTGGTATCCAGCGTATTGCCGGTGTCTGCGGCGAATTTTGGGCTAAGTGCCTTATAAGCAGCGGTAAAGCCGCCGGACGTCATCACGTGGATTTCGGCGGCGTGTACTGCCGCCGTCATGCTCAGGCTGCCGAGCAATACCCATGCGGCAAATCTCAAACATTGTGCTTTCATAAACTGTTTCTCCACGCCGGGAAGTAAGGCTTATTACACTGCAAGGCGCAGTTGCACGGCTTTGCTGCGGTACAGAAACAGAGTCGCGGACAACGCGCAGACAGCGGCAAAACTCATCCAGTAGCCGGGTGCTGCCTTGTCACCGGTGAGGTGGATAAGTGCCGTGGAAATGGCCGGAGTGAAACCGCCGAACACCGCAGTGGCAAGGCTGTAGGCCAAGGAAAAACCAGCGACGCGAACTTCAACGGGCATAATTTCGGTCAGGGCCGCGATCATTGCCCCGTTGTACATGCCGTATAGAAAGGACAACCACAACAGCGTTTCCAGCATATGGCCGAAGCTGGGTGCCTGGGCCAGAAATGACAGGGCAGGGTAGGACGTAACAATGGCCAGCGCGGCCATGGTCACAAGCACTGGTCGCCGCCCGACGCGGTCAGACAGCGCGCCGCCGATAGGCAGCCAGATGAAGTTAGAGACCCCCACCAACAGCGTCACCATCAAGGCATCGGCGGTGCTCAGGTTGAGTACGGTCTTGCCGAAAGTCGGCGCATAGACAGTGATCAGGTAAAAAGCCGTGGTGGTCATCGCGACCATCAGCATGCCTGCGACGACGATCCCCCAGTTCTGCATCAAGGTATTGAACACTTCACGCATGGTCGGGCGGTGCGTGCGCGCAGAAAACTCTTCGGTTTCCTCAAGTTTGCTGCGCAGGACGAAGATGAACGGGACGATCAGGCAACCTATCAGGAAGGGCACGCGCCAGCCCCAATCGGCGATCATCGATGAAGGCATCCACTGGTTCAAGGCGAAGCCTAGCCCGGCAGCGACGATGATCGCGACCTGCTGGCTTGCCGACTGCCAACTGGTGAAAAAGCCCTTTTTACCGGGAGTCGCCATCTCGGCCAGGTACACCGAAACGCCCCCCAATTCTGCGCCTGCAGAGAAACCTTGAAGCAAGCGCCCGATCAGCACCAGGGCCGGAGCCAGCAGGCCGATGCTCTCGTAGCCCGGTACCAACACGATCAGAATGGTGCCGCTGGCCATGATTGATAGCGTGACGATTAGTCCCTTGCGGCGGCCGACGTCATCGATATAGGCACCTAGAATGACTGCGCCCAGCGGGCGCATGAGAAACCCTGCACCGAACACGGCGAAGGTCATCATCAACGATGCAAATTCGCTGCTCGCCGGGAAAAAGGCGGCTGCGATATAGGTGGCATAAAAACCGAAGAGGAAGAAATCGAACTGCTCGAGAAAGTTACCTGACGTTACCCGGAAAACCGCACTTGCTTTGGAACGGGCGGACGCTGTTACGCTTTGAGTTGAGCCCATCTACTTGTCTCCCGACACTTTTATGCATGCACCTGGCGTGCACGATTGTTATAGGAGCGAATAGTGTCTGAGAGGGGCTGAGTTGAGAAATGCATAGTTCGCATTCATTGATGCGTCATACGTATAAATAATCGGGATAAGCTTGGCGCTGGCAGTCCGGTCCGGCATGCCTTGAGTGGCAGGGGGTGCAGTGTCGGCACGGCCCCGCACAATCAAAAAAATCTGCTCAAACCGCTGCTTTCATCAGTGCCGCACACGCGGTTTTATAGGCCTCGTGCTGATATTTGTTTAGCGAGGTGGCCAGTGCAAAGTCATGTTTTTTATGTTGAGCGCTGACGGTTTGCGGCGAAACGAGGGACACCTCGCACTGACTCAGGAGCTGTAAAATCCCTTCGATTTTGAAGGTGGTCGGGCCGCCCGCGAATTCGCCTTTTTTGCTGCGTTTCTTGATCGCGATGTGGTCGATACCGTGATCACGAACAAACGCCTCGACGAGGGCCGCGAACGCTTTGACGTTCGCCGACTCGTCATCGTCCTCAAGGGTGATTTTTTTTGTGGTCAGAGGCAGATGTTCAAACGCGTTATTTTGACGCGTGGCGACCGCGAAAATGGCTTCGCTGCCTTTGATTTCGATACCGCAGATTTTCATGTGGCTGCCTTGCGCAAGTTAAAAGGCAGTCATTTTCTTCTCTTTTTTCATCGATGGCTAACTGATAAACACTCCGCGCGCCATGCCTGCGGCTGCCACGAGTATGACGATGATCAGACCCACTTCGATGTGGCTGATTTTGGAGTACAGCTGGGCGCGCCGGGTATCGATCGGGGTGCCATTTTTAAACGCGTTGCGCCACTTGATCAGGGCAACCATAGGCGCGATTTCAAGCAGGATGATCGCAATGAACGCCGTCATCTTCAGGTGAAACAGCGGTTGATGCAGATAGTAGAAGGTTCCCTTCTCAAGCCCGCCAAATGCACGCAACACTCCGGTTACCAGCAGCACTGCTACAGCAATACCCCAGAAGTTGTCGGCCACAAACACATCCCTAAGCTTGGAGGGGTTGGTGCGGCTCAGCCGCCGCAAAGATCTTCCACGGCTGAGTACCGCCCCCAGTGCAACGCCGTATGCCAATAGATGCAGTGTTGCCAGGAACCATTTGAAGAGCATGGTTGTGAATCTCCATTCATGACGATAAAAAAACAATCTATCCAGCAGCCGGTATTCAAGTCGTAGTGTACTGTTCGACATTTTGCCCGAACCTCACACTGTTCCGGGCTTTCATTGACGAGCAGCTCTTGCTGCGGTTTGCAGGAACATTGCATCGGAGCGCCGTCCGTTGACCCGGGCTTTCAGGAGAGGAAACAAACACGGTCGGCAAGTCCGAAAGTATCCTTGATTACTCTTTCGGCTGAATCCCTGCCTGCCTCATGGTCAGGTTTTTCTGAATCTTGTATTGCACGGCAACTTGCGGGGCCGGGTTGCTTTTCCCTGTTTCCATCCAATTGCGCAAACGAGTCGCATCGGCGAAGTGAGTGTATTTGCCGAATGCATCGAGAATCACCACCGACACCGGCCGATTGGCCATCGTGGTCAACAACACCAGGCAGTGGCCCGCTTGATTGGTGAACCCGGTCTTGGTCAGGGTGATGTTCCAGTTGGATTTTCTGATCAGGTGGTCGGTGTTGCTAAAGCCCAGGCTGTAGGTGGGCTTATGGAATGTCACGGTTTTTTCGGGGGTGGTGCTCAGTTCGCTCAGCATGGGGTATTTGCGCGAGGCGAGTACCAGTTTGGTCAGGTCGCGGGCGGTGGACACGTTGTAGATGGACAAACCGGTGGGCTCGACATAGACCGTGTGCTTCATACCCAGCGCCTTGGCCTTGGCATTCATCGCCAGGATGAACGCGTTATAGCCACCCGGATAACTGTGAGCGAGGCTCGCCGCGGCCCGGTTTTCCGAGGACATCAGGGAAATCAATAGCATGTTCTTGCGGTCTAGCTGACTGCCTAGCTTGACCCTGGAGAACACACCTTTCATTTCCTTGGTGTTGGTGATCGACACTGGAATCATTTCGTCCATGGGCAGTTTCGCGTCCAGCGTCACCATGGCCGTCATCAGCTTGGTCACCGAGGCGATAGGGACGACGATGTCCGGGTTGCTCGAATACAATACTTTGTCGGTTTGCAGGTCAACCACCATGGAGCTGCCCGAGGCCAGGTGAAGTTGTGAAGGGTCGCGATTAAGAGGGGCGGGTTCATTTGCCAACGCGCTCTGAGAGAGTGCGGCGCCTGTATATACAAATAATAGGCTCAGAATGGAATGACGAATTTTCACGAGCTGGGCTCACTAATAATGGAATATGCCGTTTAACACGGGGTCTCTACGCAAACACTTCATTTTATGAGCACGCTCCGGGCGCTGTCGATGGGTCTTGTCGGTTGAATTCAGGTTTAGAGCAGCAATGCGCTTTTATAGGTGAAAAAACCACGATTGCTAACCAAAACCAGCAATAGACATGGTGTCTGACGAGCACACCGATTAGCATCCTGTGCGGTTAATGCCACGTGTTCTCAAACGACTCAGGAGTCGCGCAATGCCCAAGAGTTTTATCAGCAAGGATTACCTCGCACTGGTAATAGTAGCGGCTGTGGTTGCAGTGCTCTTGCTTGGGGTTGGTTTTTTTCAGAAATCTGCGGATTGGGCGGGCTGGATTCAGGCGACCGGTCTTATTGTTGGCTTGATGGTCGCGATAGCGGTGCCGGGCATTCAGAAAAAGCAGGACGCTGCGAGCCAGCACAAACTAATGCGTGAGCGGGAGGTGGGGTACGCTCGCCGACTGCAATACTTGTGCGGTGAGTTCAATGAGCTGCTGGCAAAAATCAATATTAACCTGACGCATCTTCGCGCCACCGACAGGCATCGGCTGCAGCATACCCTTCAGGATTTCCTGCATCGCTTGTTCGAATCGCATAAGCGTGATCTGAATGATGACCGTGTGGTGATTGCTCACGAACTGCGGCAGGTGGCTAACGAGTTGGTCGATGAGCTTGAGAGCGGCCGTGCAGATCGAGTGGTCATGATGAATCTGGATAAGCGCCTGCAAAAACTGGCGCACCGGACTCAGGTCAATGCGGCAATGGCTGAGCGTCTCTGATCAGACTTTTTGCTGCGCATAAAAAAGCCCACATCAGAGATGCGGGCAAGGGGATGTGCGGAGCAACGCACGATGTCAGGGCAACACGATTCGCTAGAACGGGTATTTAATCAGTCAGCCCGCGTCAGGCGTTCATCTGGCACGTGTCGAACTTCTTGGACAAGGCCTGGGCCGCTGGCAGGGAGGCGAAGGGGCCGCTTATGGGCTCGCCTTCCTGTACCAGGTACCAGCAGGCAAGCAGGCCACACGCTCTGAGCTGGGCTGGAACTGCGCTACCGACTACCGACATGATCTGAACCTTGGTCATAAGTACCTCCATCAATCAATGCCGCTACTCTACGGCGCCCTGCGAGCGAGTGATAATCACTGCTCTCGATAGTGGACATTGATGATAATGGGGTTCGTTGCGGTTATTGCCGTTGCGTGTCCAGGGCTGATCAGTCGACGACCTGATCGAGCATTGCCATCACTTCATGATTGTTCAGAAGACCTTTTTCAACCAGGTTCTGTGCCAGCAAGGACAAAAACTTTGCGCTACGATGGCCTTCCAGACTCTTGAGTTCGGTCAGTGCGCGATACACTTTGTCCGATGTGCACAATCCCTCCGCATGGTGGGGATGCTGAGTCGGCATAGGGGCGTCCTTATTGTTATGAAGGCTGATGTCGTTGAGTAAGCGTTGCTGAAGAGCACCGTACTCACAACGATGACGTCAATAATGACGGACTCAAGCAAACACGCTGTCCCCCCAGCGACCTCCATCGAACTGATGTAGACGCTAAAAAAACAGCCCCGCCTTTTTGGGGGCAGGGCTATTTTTCAGAATGTTACCAGCGCCCAGGGCCGTCACCCCGGTAGCCTCGTTCATCCCTGTCATGACCATAATAGCCATGTGGACGACCGTAGTAGCCTGGCGGTGGGCCGTAATACCCAGGACGATAATAAACCGGGGCTGGAGCCACTACGACCGGCTGGTAGTACACCGGTGGCGGCGGTGCCTGATAGTAAACCGGTTGTGGTGCATAGACCGGTTGCGGTTCCACATAGACTGTCCGGGGTTGGTTGGATGACATCACGGCACCCGCCACGACGGCCCCGACCACGGCGCCTACCACTAGACCTGGACCACCCCAACCTCGCCCGTCTGCTGACGCTTGGCTTGCGATGGCTAGGGCACCTAACAACAAGGCAACCTTGGGGATGTGACGAATCATGAGTATTCCTCGGCTTTCAACCCCGTTGTCGCGAGCCTGCGTTACGCTCAGGCACTGCCACGGGATACTACTAAGACAGCGGTTTCGGAGAAATCTGCGAATCGCGTGAGTAAAGATTGTGTAAGTGTGTCCGGCGGCTATTATCGCGGACTTGGCCGCGTTGGCAAAGGCCATTCTGTGCGCCGCAGGGCGAGGTTATTCAAGCTTTGCCAAACGCTCTTCCAGCGCCGTAATCCGCGCTTCGAGTTCGTCCAGACGCTCTGTCGAGGCCGACCCGCCACCGGCGCGTTCGGGCTGATTTTGTCGGGCCGCGAGAATAGCCTCGATGTCTTCCGGGTCACCGAGTGAGTGCATATATCGATCTTCACGCTGGCCGGATTGACGCGGCAACAACGTCGCCAGCCCTCGGGCGATCAAGCGTTCCAGTTGATGGGCGACTTGCTCGATATCTTCAAAGTCGTGCATGCGGTTGCTTCGAGTGAGCAATTCATTGACCGTTTGCGGGCCTCGCAGGAACAACAAACCACTCAAGATAACTTGTGCAGGCACTAATTCCAGGGCTTTATCAGCGCGATGCTCCCAGCGATCAGCACGGCTGCCCATCACCAACCGTGTTAAGCCACGGCCTTCGAGGGCGCGTAGACTTTGGCCGACCTGGTCCTGAGTCA
The DNA here is from genome assembly GCF_036346185.1 of Pseudomonas sp. 10C3. Taxonomy (NCBI): domain Bacteria; kingdom Pseudomonadati; phylum Pseudomonadota; class Gammaproteobacteria; order Pseudomonadales; family Pseudomonadaceae; genus Pseudomonas; species Pseudomonas sp. 10C3. The sequence goes on from NZ_JASJVE010000008.1 coordinate 160,705, forward strand.
GGCTCGTCACCGGTTCGCGGCTGGTTTTTTGATTGCAGGCAGTGACCAGCGCATTAAGGGTCAAGGGATAGGTTTCGGGGTTGGTGGCCTTTTTTTCGATCAGGCAGCCGAGGATGCGAACTTCCACATTGTTGAGTTGCAGCTTATCGGCGGAGTCGGTAGACACGGGCTCGGTAGACATGGCGCTTTCCCTGGGCGTTTGAAGGCAACTAGCCTAGGGGCTCAGTGATATAAAAGACAAGCCGCTTTCGTGCGCCCTCCATGACTATAATCACGTCACCTTCAATTCAGGATCTGCCATGACTATTTCCTTGTACGCCGCTTCCGTCCCGGTTTTCAAACAAATGCTCACTGCTTTGAGTGACGTACTGGCCAAGGCTGAAGCCCATGCCACTTCAAAAAACATTGAACCTGACGCCTTGCTGCAAGCTCGCCTGTTCCCGGACATGTTCCAACTAATCCGTCAGGTACAAATCGCAGCTGATTTCGCCAAAGGCGTATCCGCCCGTCTGGCGGGTATAGAGCCACCGAAGTTTGACGACACCGAAAAAACCTTCGCCGACCTGCAAGCCTTGATCGCCAAGACCCTGGCCTTCATCGGTAGCATCAGCCCTGAGCTAATCAATGGCCAGGAAGGTCGCGAGATCGTCACGCGTCAGGGCACTCCTAAAGAGAAGCGCTTCGACGCTCAGACCTACCTGTTGGGTTATGGTCTGCCGCAGTTCTTCTTCCACATCACCACGACCTACGCCATCCTGCGCCACAACGGCGTTGAAGTCGGCAAGCGCGATTACATGGGCGCGTACTGATTCGTTGAGCGACCTGTTGGATTGACGCCAAGCCGTTGCACGAGATGTTTCGTGCAGCGGCTTTTTTATGCCCCGTGTCACGTGTAGATGTATTTACTGACAGATCGGTCCTTATGGCTTGATCTGCTTCGTTGTTCTGGAGTGTTCATGTTGTTGCCTATTTTGCTGTTGTCGGCTGCCGGTTTTACGGTACTGACCACAGAGTTCATCATCGTCGGCCTGTTGCCTGCGATAGCCCGTGACCTGGATATCTCGGTGTCTCAGGCCGGTTTGTTGGTGACGTTGTTTGCTTTCACCGTGGCCGCTTTCGGGCCCTTCCTCACGGCGTATTTTTCGCGCTTTGAGCGCAAACGTCTGTTTATCACCATTTTGATCATGTTCGGTTTTTCCAACCTGTTGGCGGCATTGGCACCCAACATTGCCGTGATGGCGGTGGCGCGACTGATTCCCGCGCTCGGGCTGCCAGTGTTTTGGGCGCTGGCCAGTGAGACAGCAGTGGATATTGTGGGTCCGGAATACGCCGGGCGAGCCATTTCAAAGATTGGTTTCGGCATCGTCTGTGCGACGGTATTCGGCATTCCGGTCGGGACATTGATTTCTGATGCCTGGGGGTGGCGTAGCGCGTTCGCCATCCTGGCGGTGGTAGCGTTCGCCAAAGCATTGCTGTTGTTGATCTACCTGCCCACGACGAATAAGCACAAAGAGCCGGTTTCATTGCTCGCGCAGTTCAAGATTTTACGTAGCCCATTGATGCTCGGTCATGTGCTGTTGTCGGTGCTGGTGTTCAGTGGCATGTTCACAGCCTATACCTATCTGGCGGACATGCTGGAACGTCTGGCCGGGTTCAATGGCACGGTGGTGGGCTGGTGTCTGATGGGATTTGGCGCGGTCGGCTTGCTGGGTAACTCGTTGGGTGGGCGCATGGTTGACCACCACCCATTGATTGCCAGCCTGTTCTTCAGTGCGTTCATGATCACCGGCATGGTGGCCGTGGTGCCTAGCATGCATTCGACGCTTGGTCTTGGTCTGGCGTTAGCCGTCTGGGGCATCACGCAGGCAGCGTTGTTCCTCGTCAGCCACGTTCGGTTGATGAAGGCGGCTCCCCATGCGCCCGCTTTTGCGGCTTCGTTGAACATTGCCGGGGCGAATCTGGGGATTGGCATTGGCGCGATCATCGGTGGGCAGGTAATCGACAACTTCGGTCTGGGCAGTCTGGGGTTTGCGGCGGCGGGGATTATCCTGCTGTCGATTCTGCTGGCGCTGCTGTTGATGTCCGCCAAGCCCGTACCTGTTTGGGCTTAATCAGACTGGATGAATAATCCGCGTCGAGCGCCCTCGGTAATGGCAACAATGCCTGGGTGCTTGACCTTGCGTTCGACTGAGATCGCGTAGAAAGACTCGGTTACGGCGTTGGTCTGACCGATCATTTGCACCCCGTACTGCACCTGAACTTCATCGGCAATCACGCTCGGGGCGATGAAAATCCCACTGCCGGATTTTCCGAAAGCCTTCATCAGCGCGCTGTCGTCGAACTCGCCGATAATCCGTGGTTGCACATTTTGCTCGGCAAACCAACGCATGAGGCGGTTGCGGATTACGGTTTCCTGTCCCGGAATCAATAGTGGCGCGCCTTGCAAGCCGTGAGGGAAATTCGGCCCATAGCGCTTGGCCAGCGCCTGAGTCGCGAAAAAGCTGATCCCGCATTCGCCCAGCTTCTGGCTATAGCCTTTGATGTCCATGTGCGAAGGCATTGGACTGTCGGAGATCACAAGGTCCAAGCGCTGAATGGCCAGATCGGCCAGCAAGCGCTCAAGTTTGTCTTCGCGGCAGGTGATGCGGATTGGCTCGGCCAGCTGCATGGTCGGCGAAATCAGGCGGTACACAATCGACTTGGGCACCACATCTGCAACCCCGATGCGAAACAGGATTTGCTGCTCATTGGGCTGGGCGCGAAGCAGCGCTTCCAGTTCACCTCCAAGCTGAAACATTTGCTCGGCATAGGGCAGGGTAAGGCGACCTGCCTCTGTTAACTCCAATTGCCTACCCACCCGGCGAAACAAGTCGATACCGAAGGTTTGCTCCAGCAAACTGATCTGTCCGCTGATGGTCTGCGGCGTCAGGTTCAACTGCTCGCTAGCCCTTACGATGCTGCCGGTTTTAGCCACGACCCAGAAGTAATGCAGCTGTCGATAATTAAGCATGAGCAGCCCGATTCGTAAAAACCGAAGTATACACGGAAAAAATACGAATTTTTCTGATGTGTTTGTCTCCCTAGAATGCAGCGCTATCGCCGGGTCTACTTACGCCCCGGAAATTCATTCAATTTTTCAGGCTGAATCAGGGTTCACTCACATGGAATATCTATTACAACTGGCTGCAAGCCCTACCGCCTGGATCGCTTTGGCGACGCTGGTGGTGATGGAAATCGTGCTGGGCATCGATAACCTGATCTTCATCTCGATCCTGACCAACAAGCTGCCAGAGCATCAACGTGCCAAAGCACGGCGTCTGGGGATCGGCATGGCCTTGTTCCTGCGTCTGGGCTTGCTCAGCACCATCGCCTATATCGTGCAATTGACTGAGCCGGTGATCGAACTGTTTGGGCAGGTGTTCTCCTGGAAAGACATGATTCTGATTGCCGGTGGTCTGTTCCTGTTATGGAAAGCGACTACCGAAATTCACCACAACGTCGAAGCCAGGCATGAAGACGAGAAGGTGGCCTCTTCAGGCGTCACACTAGGCTTGGCTGCCGCCATCGGCCAGATTTTGATACTTGATATGGTGTTTTCCATCGACAGCATCATCACTGCCGTGGGCATGACCGAACACTTGCCGATCATGGCGATCGCTGTGGTGGCTGCCGTTGTGGTGATGCTGGTCGCGGCAGAGCCGTTGGCGAAGTTCATCAATGACAATCCGACCGTGGTGATGCTGGCGCTGGGTTTCTTGATCATGATCGGCATGACACTGATCGCCGAGGGCTTTGGTGCGCACGTTCCGAAGGGCTATGTCTACGCGGCGATGACGTTCTCAGCGGTAATCGAAGGTCTGAATATGCTGTCGCGCAGGTCGAAGCTCAAGGCGAAGTCGAAGGCCGTGGCTGTCTGAGTGTGAGGGTTTGTTGCGGGTGAAAGTCCAAGGGTCGGTGTGGAGTTTTCCATTACCGGCCTTTTTCAACGCAAGCGGAAGGAGTTTGAAGTGGAGTGATCGTGCCTGGTCTCGATATTCGCGGGGTTTTCGTGTTCGATTTCACGGTGATGATGCCGGCGAGAAATGCGCATCACCCCCCACAGCATGGCTGCGGCGACTGCCAGCCAAGCGGCTATCAGCATTGCAATTGTTATTTCCGGGCCCATACGTGCCTCTGCTGTTTTCAGCGTCTCTGTGCATCTGAGTGACAGTCTAGTACTGCGCATGTTTCCAACAATTGACTAATGGTCTGCAATGCATGATCGATTTGATCTATGTAAGGCAAAAGTCCGCACTAAATGAACTATGCCGAAGGCTTGAGCCGACCTATGATCAGGGTCCGAGCCGGGTCGCGGATTGCCCGGCGCTTGTTGAAGTGAGTGAAAATGCTGCTGGTATTACCTCGAATTCTTGCCGCTCGCTCGAAGCGGATGTACCTGGCCCTTGCCCTTCTATCGACCCTGACTGCCTGCGCTGGCAGCGTGGCCCCTGGGATCCAGCGTTTACCTGATCGGGTTGAGCTCAATTCGGTACCGTTCTTCAAAGGCAACGTTTACCAAAGCGGGCCAGGGGTATTGGCCAGCATGTTGTCGCAACAAGGGGTGATTATCACGCCTGGATTGCTGGACAAGCCCCTGCATTTGCCAGGTGGCGAAGCCAAGCTCGAGCAAAATATGCAGGCCGTGGCGCGTGGGTACGGATTTATGGTCTATCCCCTCGATGGGGAATTACAGGACCTGCTGACTCAGGTGTCGGCGGGATACCCCGTCATGCTGCGTTACACCGATGGCTCGGCCTGGTGGGCGGAGCCCCGTTACGCGGTGCTGATAGGCTACAACCGCAACAAGCAGACGGTCCTGCTGCACTCGGGCATGAACCGTCGTCAGTTGATGAGTTTCAGCAGCTTTACTTCTGCCTGGAAAGACGCAGGCAGTTGGGCTGTACTGGTGCAAGGTCCACGGCAGATCCCGGCGCAAGTCGACCAGCCGCGCTGGCTGAACGCGGCGAATGATTTGACCCAGGCTGGACAAGCGCAAGCGGCAGGCGAAGCGACCAAGGCATTAAAGGCGCGATAAATAGCACCGACTGAAATAATAAAACGGCGCCCTCGGCGCCGTTTTTATTGGAAGGCTGCTCAAAAGCCAAACTTGTCCCGCAGGGCGTAGTACCAAGCGCCCAGCGCCGTCAACGGTGTACGCAACAACTGGCCGCCAGGGAAGGGATAGTGGGGCAGGTCGGCAAAGGCATCAAAACGCTCTGCCTGCCCACGCAACGCTTCGGCCAATACCTTGCCGGCCAGGTGGGTATAGGTCACACCGTGACCGCTACAGCCTTGCGAGTAATAAATGTTGTCGCCCAGACGACCGACTTGTGGCAAACGCGACAGCGTCAGCAGGAAATTTCCGGTCCAGGCGTAATCAATTTTTACGTCCTTGAGCTGCGGAAAGGCTTTAAGCATCTTCGGCCGGATGATCGCTTCAATATTGGCCGGGTCCCGCGCGCCGTACACCACGCCGCCGCCAAAAATAAGGCGTTTGTCAGCGGACAGTCGATAGTAGTCGAGCAGGTAATTACAGTCTTCAACACAATAGTCCTGCGGCAACAGCGTCCTCGCCAGCGCCTCACCCAGCGGCTCGGTGGTGATCACCTGAGTACCGCAAGGCATCGACTTGGCCGCCAGCTCCGGCACCAGATTACCCAGGTAAGCGTTGCCGGCTACGATGACAAACCTGGCTCGGACTCGACCGTGTTCGGTATACACGACTGGATTGGCGCCGCGCTCGATTCGAATCGCCGCCGACTGCTCATGAATCACACCGCCCAGCGACTCCACCGCAGCAGCCTCACCCAACGCGAGGTTCAAGGGATGGACATGACCGCCGCTCATGTCGAGCATGCCGCCGATATACTCATCACAGGCCACCACCTCGCGAATACGGCGCTTGTCCATCAGTTCCAGCTGAGTGTGTCCGTATCGCTCCCAGAGCTTCTTCTGTGCTTCCAGGTGGCCCATCTGCTTGTTGGTGATGGCTGCAAACACGCCGCCATCCTTCAGGTCGCATTGAATCTGATACTTGGCCACCCGATCACGAATGATCGCGGCACCTTCAAATGCCATTTGCCCCAGCAGTTGCGCCTGCTTGGGCCCGACTGTGCGCTCGATCACGTCGATGTCGCGGCTATAGCTGTTGACGAGCTGTCCGCCATTACGCCCCGATGCACCAAAGCCGACTTTGGCAGCCTCAAGCACCGTCACACGAAACCCGTGCTCCAGCAAAAACAGCGCACTGGAAAGCCCGGTATAACCTGCGCCAATCACGCAGACATCGGTTTCCACCTCACCTTCCAGTCGAGGGCGCTCAGGCACCGCGTTCGCAGACGCTGCGTAATAAGACTGTGGGTAAGGAGTGTTCGCCATCCTGCAACCTCTGTTTTATATTTTTTACGGATGCCGAGATGCTACCTGAGAAAAAAAACCTCGACCAGTGAGCGGTGAGATCACAGGCAGAGGACGATCCGTAAAAAATACGCATATTCATGGAGTTAGCGCGAAAAAGGTGTTGACACGAATCCATATATCCGTAGAATGCCGACCCACAGCAGGCGCGTAGCTCAGTTGGTTAGAGCACCACCTTGACATGGTGGGGGTCGCTGGTTCGAGTCCAGTCGCGCCTACCAAACAAAATCCGCTCCTGCTGGCGGTCTAGAAGGGTCAACCGAAAGGTTGGCCCTTTTTTGTTGTTGGCGTTTGGAAAAACTTTGGAAATATTTTGGAAAAACGAACCAGCGGTATCAGTATTTCAAGTCTGCTCCGACGGTCTGGTATTCGATAGTCTTCTCGGTGTGTCCCTCCTGATAATGCCGCGTCATCTTCGCATCCGAATGCCCTAGACGTGCCTGGACGTATTCCTCAGGAAACTCTTGCTGCTCGTAAAGCCATGAGCCCAAAGCGCGAACTTCGTGGAAAGTGGGTCGCTCAGCCGGCCCAATGTGATCGTAAGCATGCGCGGCGTCTCTTGCCTTGGTGAACTCCTTGGTCAGATAGTCAGGCGTGACTGATGACCAATGCTCCTTGGCTTCCACTTGTTCGCGCCGCCGGGACTTCGTTTTGTAATGGATGAGAAATGGAGAGACGATAGGAGATCGTAGGCACTCCAGTACAACCTCCCTCAACGACTGCCCCATTACAATTTCAAGGTGTATCGGGTTTTCGTAACCTTGGGTTTTACCGGGGGATATACGTGGCTCACGCGGGTGCGCTGCTTGTACGCAAGCTCGCTCGGCTCGTCTTTGTCGATCCAGACACCAGCGAATATCGATGGGGCAATTTCTACCAGGCGCTTGCTGAGCTTCTTCTCGATGCGGGCCTTCATCACTGCAATCCCGAGTAGATGCGCCATGCCATTCAGGCGAGGGCGATCACGGTGTCACTACCCAAGCAGCACGTCCTCGGCATCATTGAAGCTTTGAACCGGCTTCAGGATCGCCTTAGCCTTAGCCTCAACGCCAGCCTCGCTCAATGGAGAATCCTTCGACTCTCTCCAATCCTGATTCGATCAAGCGCCCGGTTTAATGCGTCCAAGGCGTCGAGGAGAGCTTTCGCCTCAGCCTCTCGACCATCTCCCCAAAGGCGTTCCGCCATTTTGTTCAGGGCCTGGATAGAGCGCTCAATTTCAGCAGCAGTCGCTGCAACTTTACTTTCCGGTTGTTTCTTCGGCATTCAGTAACCCTTCTGCAGGGTATTGCTTTGTCTTTCAATTTTTAGCGCGAATACGTCGCCCACCAAAATGCTTGGGCTAGGATCGCGAGCTATTCAGCCTTCCCCCGCACAATCCTTCCCGCCTTCACCTCATCCGCAAGCGCCGCCAGCCGATCTGCTTCCTCATATAGCTTCGCAATTAGCTTTAGCGCAGCGACAACATCGGCATCCCCGCAGCTCTTGGTAATTTCGAGTACTTCAGACGCTGCCTGCTCCAGGCTCAGCGCTGCGTCTTTGAGTTCGCGATTCAGCTCTTGCGTTGGTCTGTTGAGTCCCATTTCGACCTCCTACAAATCCCCAGCGCGCCAACTACTCAGCCTTGCCCTGATCCTCGCTGCCCTTTTCGGCGGCATCAGCAAGAGCCCTCAGTTGGGAGGAGGTGTAAAGAAGTTGGTTTATCAGGTCTGTTGATTCTGTATCAATTAACCCTTCAGCTTTCCTTAGCTCGCTCAAGCCTTTTGCAGAAAACTCGAACTCTTCCGCGAGCCTAGAAAGCTCGGAAATCATGTGTGCTCTGGCAATCTCGGTGCTCACAACCACGCTCCTGATTTTACAAATCGCCACACCGCTCGCGCTTATTTGAACAGGGCGCGCTGCCATTGGTGTTCGCCGATGATAGCTATAGGGGAGCCGGCTTGGCGTAGCTCTGCAGCTTTCATGATTTTCACCCCATAATTACTGTGACGCCACTGCTCATTCCCGATACTTCCGACAACCAGAGAGTGGATTTTCTTGCTAACGCCACCTCCAATAATTCCGCCGCGCTCCTCTACCAGTGTCTGACAGTCTTTCCGTGGACCGTAGGCGCGGCGTTCAGGGAACGACCTAGATACCCATGCAGCATCTCACTACGAACCCTATACCGTTATAGGTGCTCCATTTCTTGGCTGCTCAACTGATCTGATATGTGCAGTTATTATTGCATTCAAATGGATATTTAGTTCCTCTTTGTTAATCCAAATGGATATTGATCAGTGATGTCATTGCGCCATTATAATGGCGCCATTGTTATATCCAAGGGAATGGCGTTGATGAATCTGGGCATGCGATTAAAACTCGAGCGTGAAGCGTGTAGCCTGACCCAGAGCGCCGTTGCTGCCATTGGTGGCATACAACCCAATGCGCAATTACTCTATGAAAGCGGAATGAGGTGTCCGAGGGCTGACTACCTGAGCCGATTGTCTACTACGGCTATCGATGTGCTGTTCGTCGTGACGGGCAAACGAACGCCGTATGCTGTTGCTGAACTTTCTGCTGATGAATATGCACTTATTAAGTTTTTACGGACTGCGGACTTTTCCGATAAACACGCCGTAGAATATATTATAAATAGATTAGCCGTGACCTTGCGAAATAAGAGTCATGACTAATTTTAAGTTTCACATGTTCCTGGTGTTATTGGCTGGGTCGTTCCTGGCTTTGCTGTGGGCTATGGCCAATTTCCTTTAGAAACCCTCAGAACTGACTTCAAGGTCAGCGATGGGGCTCATTGATGGCTTTATGCGTTGGCGACACGGATTCAGATGCCCCGAACAGCATATCGGGCGTGGGCATCATGTTTCCGGCGCTTTGGAGCTGTGTCATGCGCTTACAATAACCTTTTCCGAGTGCCTATAAAAAATAGGGGTTGTGTTCGGTCGGCAGAACGCCGGTGAGGGGCTACTACTGTATGAAAATACAACGCTAAGCTATTGATTCTTATAGCGTATATTTGGGCTTTTTAGCCAGTTGATACAATAGATATTTTCTTTTATATTCAATAGGTTAGGTGTTGCTAGAAGTCACCTTGACATGGTGGGGTCGCTGGTTCGAGTCCAGTCGTACCTACCAAACAAAATCCGCTCCTGCTGGCGGTCTAGAAGGGTCAACCGAAAGGTTGGCCCTTTTTTGTTGTTTGCGATTTGCAAAACTGTTGCAAAGCCCCTCCTCAAAATGCCAATTCGCGCCCACATAATCAATCACCTTGTCGGTATGGTCTTCCTGAACTCCTTCGTCAGGTAGTTCGGTGTAACGGACGTCCAATGAGGGGAGGCAGTAGGGGGCGCGCACTCGCTCACTGTCCACTTCCTGCAAGTCTAGGCCCATCTTTATGCGCAGGTGTGCCGGATTTCCGTACCCCTCTGCATCTTCCCAGTCGGCACCGAAGCCGCCGCACAGTTGCCGTGACAAATGTCGATCGTTGGGTGCTGGTTTGCTGGCATGAGTGATCCTCGGTGGTCGGTACCTGCAGCGTAAATTTTAAGGGAATGTCCCGCCGTGTTGGTAAGTGGCGTGTGGATAAGAGGAAGGAGCGGTAAGTGGTTATGACCGATTGTCACTTTAAGCATTGAACAATGCGTTGCTATTTGTATGGTATGCAAAAGGGGGGGTTAAATGCTGCTTTTGGAACCCAAACGAATTGTTTTGTTCGGGGGGTTTGTAAGGTGGTTCTGTAAGCCACTAAGGGAGCTGATATGACAATCCGATCAGAAAGCGTTTACGCGCAAACGCTTGTGGCAATATTCGGTGCGGCGTTTGAGCTCGGATTTGACCCATATGCCTTGGCTCTGCAAGCCAAACTCGATGTGGACACTTACGACAAGTGGGAGCCTTTAAGGCGCACTGAGAGCGTTCAGCAGGTTATCGACGAGTCCTTATTGGCGGCCAAGCTCCTTCGCAGTAGTTGAAGCAATGAAGGCCCATCCTGTAGGGGGCACGTGTTCTCTGTTTGAATTCGACGACCCAGCCCCGATTTTTATTGTTTACATTCCATGGAGTAATTTCCGGGCACAACTGCGTGATACATCGCGATCTGGGCTAGGCATTCTTCAAGCGTGGGCCATTGACTGAGCGGCTTGGTTTCGCAACCTTGGGCTGTGCAGTAGTGGATATACAAGGTAAACAGGACGGCTACCATAGTCGACCTCCAGGAACGCTGAGTAAGCGAGCAGCTTGGCGATCAGGTGCCAAAAAGGTTAATTGTGCCGCCACCTACTGCTATTCCTGGCGCAGAGCCGACTGTATTGCTGCGATGATCCGGCACATATAACGGTAGTCAGGGTTTGATACCTCTGCACGACCTTTCGCAACCGTCCCGGTGTACAGATCAGTCAAAGCTATAGCCATATCGAAGATAGCCGCGTGTCCGGGGTTTGCATAGGACGTGCCTGGGCATATTCCTCTGGAAACTCTTTTTGCTCGTAAAACCATGAGTCGAATGCGCGACCTTCGCCGAAGGTGGGCCGCATCATGGGTGCGGGGCTGCATGGGGGTGAATTACTGGCGGATACGAATTTGATCGCAATGGCTTTCAACGATGACGGCACTGTGACGCTGAAGTGGATATAGCGACCGAAGATAACGAGGTGGTCGAGAAGAAGGCGGTTTATCCGCCTGATGACGCTCGCCATCTTGTGGTCCCGAGCACTGCGTAGCAGGTCCCTGAGACGGTCGCGCAAGCGATGCAGGCTCATCCTCGCCACCCTTAGCCTCGGCGGTTGATGCCAGCTCATCCCGTCGCCTCGGGACGCTCGGTAGTACAGTGGCAAACGTTCAGATATCCCAAGGTAATTTGCCTCGGGCTTCCTTCCGGTTCGCAATCGCCCGCGACACCCTTGCCTTTGGCTAACACTTCCCTTTGCCGGGTGTGTAGAGGACTTTCATCTCCAAGTCACCCGCGTGGTCACCACAGCCAAACTGGTTACGCTTGCGCGCAACGTGTCATGCCTGACGCACCCACAAAAAAGCCCGCGCTGGGCGGGCTCTCTATTTCACACATGGGTACTGATCCTTCAGTAGGATCAGTGTGCGCAGCGGGGTGACGCGAAATCAATGTCGAGGCGACGAAGGGGGGGGCTAGTACAGACGGCCCGATCAATGGCGGGCCATCTAATTGTTTCGGAGTAGGTGAGGGTGATTCGTTGCGTACAGATAGCTCGAAAGCTACATTCAGTCATGAGCGAATTTTGGCGCAGTGGCCGCGGCCAGTAGAATGGGAAACTTTACAGTCCTGCGGTGGAAACTGATGCGAAGAGAAATAGGTTACTGGGATCGAGAGGGACGTGAGCTGTTTTACTACTTGGAATTCAGGGCAGAAACCGCAGAGTTCTTTATCACCTGCGAGCATACGCCTCTTGGTGGTGAGGGAAGCGTCAGGTCCATACCGCTAAGTGAGGCTCGCGGTGAGCGTTACTACGATGACGCGTTGCTGATTATCAAAGAGGAGCTTTTCAGGGATTATACAGTCTGAACATGCATCCAGATGCTCAACTATATTTCTGCGGCCATAGGTACCCGGGAGGCCTATGGATCATCCGGTGGAAGTGGAAGTCTCTCGGTTAACCCGACTGGCACCTACCCGGATTGCAGCCGCCAGAAGCCTTTGCGGGATACTGGGACGGACAGCAAAACGGGTTCGCGCTATTGGAGCAGCTTACCGGCGATAATCCTGGTCTCCACCATCGCGATCACGCCCGCGGTCATGGTCATATCCCCGATCATCGCCACGTTCGTGATCATGACCGCGGTCATGATCACGACCACGTCCTCCTCCATCCTCCCAGTACGGCCAGCAGCCTCCTAGCAGAAGGGAGCCCGAAATAACCAAGATAAATATAGCTGTTCGTTTCATTTTATCGTCCGATAAAGCAAGGACAGAACCCCTGCGAAGAGTTGTCGCTGCCAGTGACTTTTAGTCATGGGGCGATCAACAAGTAATACGACCATTAAATAGATCAATGATTCACTGTGTGACACTGTCAGCCTGGAGGCTGCGCCCATCGCTTGTACCTGCGTCAGACAAGCTATGCATGTAATGCTGAGGTTTGCGCTAACCTCCTATGAATGTTTGCTTCGGCTTCAAAAGGAGGTCACATGAATGGCATTGGTTTGCGACTAAAAGAAGAACGAAAAAGACTCGGTCTTTCTCAAGCCGGCCTGGGCGCCGCTGGCGGAATTGAAGCCAATGCGCAAGGTGCGTACGAAAGAGGCAAGCGCTTCCCGAACGCGACCTATCTCTCCTTGATCGCAGCCGTGGGCGTAGACATATTGTTCGTGGTGACCGGCGTCAGGAAAGCCAGGTCGGTCGACAGCATCACTGCGTTGGAAGCTAAGGTTCTGGAAGAGTTGGACGGTTTGCCAGAAGACGTCCAGAACGACATCAAGCGTTTGATTAGCACGCTTTTTGACTCCGATGAGAAAGAGACGAAAGGTAACGCCGAATCCTCCTGATCCATTCTGTTTACATCACCACCTGCCCTGTCCGCTCTATCATAGCGTCAGGCTTTTATTTTTGGTTGCCATCCCGAAAGCTTCACAGTCATTGGAGCCACATAGGTGAAAAATCAAGCCCAATGCAGTTGAACCATCAAGAGAGCATCACCGAGTAGCGGACTACCGGGAGGCCCCCTTAACGCAGGTGGCCACATCAAGCTTGGCTTATAGTGCCAGAGCATACGGATCAAATCCGAGCTCAAACGCCGCACCGAACACCACACGTCATCACTGCAGGGTATTCACTTACAATACGTGCAGCCGGTGCCGCCAGACGAGAATTCTTCATGCCCGATAATCAGCGCCCCATCCTTTGCATTTACCACGGTCACTGTGCAGACGGTTTTGGCGCCGCCTGGGTTGTCCGTAAAGCCTTGGGCGCCGACATCGAGTTTCATGCTGGCATTTACGGCAAGCCGGTGCCGGACGTTGCGGGCAAGCATGTCGTGATTGTGGATTTTTCGTACCCTGCCGAGGTATTGATAGCGATGGGCGAAGCTGCGGCTTCTGTTTTGATCCTGGATCATCACAAGACGGCACAGGACGATCTCAAGTCCCTACCGTTTGCTGGCAACACCTATGCGCAGTTCCAAACGGATTGCCGGAGCAAATGCATCAGCTCAGGTTCCCCCCACATAGGCGCACTGTTTGATATGAACCGCTCGGGCGCAGGCATTGCCTGGGACTTCTTTTTTCCAGAAACACCTCGCCCCGCGCTAATCAATCACATCGAGGATCGGGACTTGTGGCTGTTCAAGCTGGACGGCACCCGCGAGATACAGGCCAGCGTCTTCAGTTACCCCTATGACTTCGACGTCTGGGACAGGCTGATCGAGTCTGATCTAGCCATGCTTCGATCAGACGGCATCGCTATCGAGCGTAAGCTGCAAAAGGATGTCGCGGAATTGGTTGGCGTGACCAAGCGCCGGATGGTGATCGGCGGCCATGACGTGCCGGTGGCAAACCTCCCGTATACGCTGACCAGCGATGCAGGGCACCTGATGTGTGCGGGCGAGCCTTTCGCCGCCTGCTACTGGGACACCCCGGACGGCCGATTCTTCAGCCTGCGTAGCTCAGACGCAGGCGAGGATGTCTCGGTAATCGCTCAGCATTACGGTGGCGGTGGCCACCGTAATGCGGCTGGCTTCAGCGTTCCGTTCGGCCATCCGCTCACACGTTAATCCCCATGTGCAACAGCATCGCTGACATGAACGAATTCACTTTTTGTGCTTCTCAAGAGTGAGCATGACCCTTACTCGGTGTGCAGTCTGCGCACCTCTTGTCGATCTCTTTTTTTAAGCAACTTTGGCGCGACTTTATTTCTGTACCATGCAGAGGTTCAGACAAATATTATTAAGTGTATAAAATGGCTCAATAAGGTTCAGAAGTGTTTATATGTGTATGTGAGAGCGCAACTATCATGGCTCACGAGTAGGACTGCATAGAGGGGCGCGCGGTTTAAGCAGGGGCGAACAATGTACGAACCTGAAGATCCGATTAAAGCGCAGAGGCTGATTGAAATCGCCAGAGCCGCAGATACGGACTGTGAACTGTTCCTGCAGCAAGAATCCTCGATGGATACACGATGCAAGCAGGTAGAGCTCAAGCTTCTTCAGCGGAGGGCAAGCCTGGCAAATTCCAATGTCACCAGCTTCTGCATAAACCAGCGCAAGCGACATCCGATTTGAGCCTCCAGTTGAGTCGTCGGGTATGCAGTCAATTGTCAGGTTGGAGCGTAGACCCCGGCGACATGCTGGGGTCGATCAATGGGCGCTGAATGTCTGGAATATCGAGCCTGAAAACGATGGGCGCTCGTAAGTGAGGCAAACGGGCTCCAACCCCGGAGAGGCCCGTGCGGCGGGATTATTTGTTTTTGGTTTTAACCTCGGCCACAAGACACTCAAGGGCGAACTGCTCTGTATAGGTCATCTGAATAGGGCTGGTTACCCCTTTGACGGTTCGTGAGCCATCAAGGATGTAGCGTATGCGCCTGTCGGTGACGCCGATGCGTTTTGCGATCCATGCAGGTGTCTGCCCGATGCGTGTGACCAGTTTGTCGGCATATTCGGTGGATGGATTGTAGAGTTCTGCGTTGGGGATCATTTGACGTCCAGATGAAAAAATTAGGCTGCGATGCGTTCGCGGTTGTGCAATAGATTGCGCGAATCATCGAAGGGTGTCGCGACATAATTTTCTTTTCGGCTTACTCACGGTACCGAGGTCTCAAAAAAAATTCGCATCATGCAGCTGATGGCCACACAAGCCTATAATTGATCCGGAATCAGGCGGGCTGGTTCCACTGTTACAGGCTTATGTTTCATTAAACGGCAACACCGTATTATCAGGATTAGTCAGTGCCTCCACTCATAAATGCTTTGCCCGCTGAAGAATTAAAACGCATACCTATGCTGAAATGCGCGGTGGTATTCATCATCGTGGTCTGTTCATCCATCATCGGTTTGTCTTTGCTTCAACTGCAGCAGTCCAAGGTCCACGAGCTGGCGCAAGCTGAGATATCGTCTTCAAACCTTGCGCGCTCGATGGCGCAGGAGGCGGAGGACACCTTTGACGAAGCCGATATTGTACTGGCCGGATTGGTAGGATGGCTGCAAGCTGACGGTTATGGCCCCGGTCAAATAGACCGTTTGCATGAGGTTTTTGTCGATCGTGTGAGTGCGATTGAACAGCTGCATGGACTATTCTTTTTTGATAAGCATGGTCAATGGGTCGTGACTTCGTTTACTGGCATCCCTGCTGAGATGAACAGCTCTGATCGAGACTATTTCATCTATCATCAAAATAATGATGATCCAAACCCGCGGATCGGCCATGCGATCCGCAGTCGAGCGACGGGCGAGTGGGTTGTTACTATCTCCCGTCGGGTGAATGACCGAGAAGGTCATTTTAACGGTGTGGTGTTGGCGGCCATCAAGATGTCTTATTTCGATAAGTTCTTTGAAGGTTTTGATATCAACAAAAACGGTGCGATGTTTATTGCGCTAACCGATGGGACGCTCTTGGCCAGACGTCCGTTCAACGACGCGTTGATCGGGACGTCTGTCGCGCAAGGGGATATATTTAAAAACTATCTGCCACGGTCCAGTTCCGGCACCGCAATGATAACGTCAGTGGTTGACCAGACCGTAAGGCTCTGTGGATACCAACAGTTGAAAACCTATCCGCTGGTAGTGGTAGCCGCCATCTCTAGAGATTCTATCCTTAACGAATGGCAAAAAAATGTGTACAAATCTGCCGCGATCATTGGGGCCGTGCTCATTATCAATTGCCTGTTCGGGGTGTTATTCATACAGCAGTTGCGGAACGGTCAGCGTGTCGAAACCGATTTACGCAGCGCGAAAGACGATTTGCAGATTATGGCAACGCACGACGGTCTGACAGGTCTTGCGAACCGTAGGCTTTTTCAGGAAACCTTAAACGCTGAGTTTAAGCGAGGCGCACGGACGACCCTCCCAATGAGCCTTATCATGTTAGATATCGATTATTTTAAAAGCTTCAATGATGCCTATGGTCACGTTGCTGGCGATCACTGCATTGCCGCAGTAGCACGTGTTGTCCGTGAGTCTTTGCAGCGGGAAGCAGACCTTGCTGTGCGCTATGGGGGCGAGGAAATCGCGGTGCTTCTGCCTGATACGGATGAGAAGGGCGCATTTGTCATCGCGGAAAAAATCAGACTGGGGGTTATGAGTGAACATATTATTCATCAACGTAACCCGCTCGGTAACCTCACCATAAGCCTTGGATGCTATACCTGCTTTCCAGGCGTCGATGGGAATATTGAGCAGTTTATTGAGCGTGCTGATTCAGCGCTTTATTCTGCTAAAGAATCGGGGCGCAATGTGTCAGTGTCTTTTGGCGAAGCGACGACCGTGGGTTCGTTCTATAGCGAGGTGCATATGAACACTGATCAAAAAAAACAAAGAGGCGATCACTCTCCTGATTCCGGATCGGGAATGCCTGATCCGGACAACAGCCTCCCTGTCGAAGACGAAACTCCTCCTTCGCAAGACTGGAAGCATCCCGATGACGGGAAAAGCTTGTCAGAACAGGACGAAGAGTTTCCGCTTAAGCCCTGACCGGTCATTCTGAGCGTTGAGGAATTGCCTGGCGAAGAGGGCATTTTGATCGACGAAGGGGAGGGCGCGGCGTGAGCAGGTTCAAACACTTTGAAAGAAACACGCAGGGCCGTGACTTCGTCGTGGGTGATATCCATGGGCATTTCACTCGGTTGCAAGCCGCGTTAGAAGCAGTTGGTTTCGCTCCGGAGGTCGATCGCTTGTTTAGCGTGGGAGACGTGGTTGATCGTGGCCCTGAAAGTGAACGGGTTCTCGATTGGCTGGCCCAGCCTTGGTTTTTTGCGGTGCAGGGCAATCATGAAGCGTTGGCTATCAAGCATGTGCAGCACAGCGATCTTGATTATCCGATGTATCGGGCAAGCGGGGGCGCCTGGTTTCTCAGGCTTGCCCCTAGCGAGCAGCAGAAGTTCGTCGCATATTTTAAGCAGATGCCCATCGCTATTGAAGTCGATACCCCGTCAGGGTTGATAGGCATGGTGCATGCCGACTGTCCGACACCTACCTGGGCAATGCTTCGTGGCGCGCTTTTGGGGCATCTGCCGGATTCGGGGCGTCTCGAGGAATACTGCCAATGGTCACGTGAGCGCCTTCGCCTCAGAGATTCCAGTGGAATACCCGATGTGCGCGCCCTGTTTGTCGGTCATTCTCCCTTGAGCCGACCCGAACTGTTGGGCAACGTTTTCCACATTGATACGGGTGGCTGGCGTTTTAATGGCAGCGGTTATTTCACGCTGGTGAATCTGGCTACACTCGAAATTATTTCGCCGCGGCCCACGAAACCCGACGAAGACTTGGTCATGCGCTGACGAGTGAGCCTCCGTGTAGTCGCTTCAAAACGCCAGCGGCCCCGATAACACCTCTGAAAATTGATTATTGCCGGGCCTGAATTGTTCAGACCATGGAATTAGAATCTCCATTGGTCGGGCTGTTTTGATGGAGGTATTCGGGGGCTGACCGCACGCCGCTACCGAAGCGTCCAGCGATTGCCCTGTGTTCTGATGGAGGAAGGCGGCCGACTGCCAGGTAGCTGCATGCCGTGCTCGCCTGATTATTCAACGTCGCAAGTAAAGTGAGCGTATCGTTATGAGTGACATTCCTCTTTAGGTAAACCCAAATGAATCATCTTGGTTCGCGGTTGAAGGAAGAGCGAAAGACCCTAGGGCTTTCTCAGCAGGAATTTGCTGCAATTGGCGGTGTAGAGGCCAATGCACAAGGCAAGTATGAAAGTGGCGAGCGTACCCCGCGCTCGGACTATTTGGCGGCGCTGGGTGTCAAGGGTGTCGATGTGCTCTATCTCCTCTCCGGGTGCCGAACACCGTTGCGCATCGACAGTCTCAGTGATGCGGAACGAAATGTAATCATTCACTACCGCGCACTGACCGACCTGGACCAGGATGCGATCAGCCAGTTGGCGCTGTCGCTATCGGAATGCCTGACTGAATAGCAGTGTCTCACTGTGTTGCTACATCCTGTTTCATCTGCAACGCGTCCTCTACCTGCTCCTCGCTCTTGATCGTTGATATATGAATCGTATATGATTCATATATTATTTTCCTGAGGTGATCCTGTGGGCCTGGTAAAAATTTCGGAACACATGCATGCCAATGCTCGGACCGCGAGCGCAGCGTTAAGCCGCTCTATCAACGCTCAAGCTGAGCATTGGATGAAGATCGGCATGATGGCTGAACTGCATCCTGCACTCAATTACAGCGACATCTGCCAATTGCTCATTCGTGCCGAAAATGCTGGTGGCACGGTCCTGTCGGTAACCCCGTTCGGTCTCTCTCCGTCGATGGAAAATTTGCAGGAGGCGTTGTAATGAGTGCGGCTGTCAGCATTAAGACTGAAGATGATCTGGTCAGGCTTCGGGTTGCCGGAAGGTTGGCTGCAGATGTGCTCGCGATGATTGGCAGTCATGTCAAAGCGGGTGTCAGCACTGAAGCGCTGGATAAGATTTGTCACGCGTATATCGTTGATGAGTTAAAGGTTATTCCAGCGAACATCGGCTATCACGGCTTTACCAAATCCACCTGTATCTCGCCGAACACTGTGGTATGCCACGGAATCCCATCGGCGTCGGATATTCTCAAAGATGGGGATATCGTCAATATTGATGTGGCTGTGATCAAGGACGGTTGGTTTGGTGATACCAGTCGGATGTATTTCGTGGGAGACGTCAGCCCGACCGCGAAGCGCTTGGTGCATACCACTTATGAGGCAACCCTTGCCGGGATTCACGCTGTCCGACCGGGAGCGACCTTGGGCGATATCGGTCATGCCATTCAGACGGTAGCGCACCGCGAGGGCTTCAGTGTTGTGCGCGAATACTGCGGACACGGCATTGGTCGTAACTACCATGAAGAACCGCAGGTGCTGCATTACGGTAGCTCACGGCAAGGGCTCAAGCTCAAGGTGGGCATGGTGTTTACCATTGAGCCGATGATTAATGTCGGCAAGCCTGGGACCAAGGTGCTGCCCGATGGCTGGACCGTACTGACCCGCGATCAATCCCTCTCCGCTCAATGGGAGCATATGGTTGCTGTCACTGAGACCGGTTTTGAACTGCTGACACCATGGCCCGAGGGCACCGGTGAATATGCGCCTGTTTGACCGTCCTGCGGCTCCACGCACATGGGCAGACCAATAAAGTCACAGTTGTCGGGATGACGAGTATTAGACACCCGCTGTAACCCGCTTCCCGTTCCCCTGATGCGATGCAGTTCTGACCGGCTCATAGATGATCAGAGCCGCATCGTGCAGGGAGGACACCAAGTCTACGTGGCTCGCCGCCATTGAACTTCGGTTACACCAAGACCTTCAGCCTGGCGGAGTGCCAGCCGAACGGGTCCTGCCGCTACATTGTCGTTGACGCTTCCTACCCCCGCATGCAGCGTAGCGAAGTGCAATGCATCGCTTTCGCACAGGTGCAGGGCCTCATGAAAAAAATGCCGACACTGCCCCTTGAAATGATAATTAATCTCGAACGCTTTCAACTGATCCATATCGCCCCTCCGCTCGTTAGACGTATCACGTCTCTGAAAATATGCACGTTCCCTTGTACCCGTAGGGCATCCACGCAGAAGGCGTAATGCACTACTTTTCATTTCTACGTCGATGTAGGCATGCAAACAATTTCAAGCGGCTACGGCGCGGATGCCATTGCTTGGTGAAGTGTGTATCCCCGATATCGGGCTCAGGATTGCCGTACTTTAGTGGGGATTAACCCCGCAAAAATAATTACACCGTTTTGCACTACTTTGTATCAATTAGAATGCCTATCCGATCAGTGGCACTCTGCCTGCGCAAAGCTGAAACGGTTGAGTGGCTTATGGCTCTTGGTGATTCTGAGGGGAAGTCGGACGGTGAAGTCAGCATCTGGTGTTACAGTGCCGTCTACATTCAAATGAGGAAGTACACATGTCACTGCTTGATGATGAACAAGACATTTGGGATATGTTTGCGGCCTCTGCCTTGACCGGGTTGATCAGTCGTGGTGCCATCGAACCGCTTGATGCTGCCGAGCTGGCCGCTGATTACGCCTCGGAGTTGATGATCCAGCGTTCTCTGCGCATTCAGGCGGAAGAGGATGCGGCTGAGGCGCCATAAAATCTGGTCCAGCCGCGAAAAAAGCTCGACACTTTCACACGTGCCGGGCTTTTTTGCTGTTATGTGCAGGCTTTCAGGTTAACGGGGCCAACGAAGGCATTGCCTCGGCCCATCACACACGCCACGCGTTGATTGCGCTGAATTTCCCACGCATCGACAGGATAAGTCTTGTTCCAGGCCTCATAGAGTCGGCGATCCTGTTTGGACAAGGGCAGGCTGTATTGCTTGCTCATATAAAAATACGTTCTGGCGATCATTCCGCGAACTGACGGACGAGGCATCACTTTCTTTGCTTTGAAATCCACCTGCGTCAGGCAAGACCCGTACTGCCCTGTCTGAACCGGAAGCCAGCCGAAGCTGAAGTTATTTCGGTCACCGTTCACCTCGCCAATACTGGGCACCAGATTATGCAGATCAGCTTCGGCGCGTTGGTAAACAGGGTCGTTTTTTGTGCAGTTTCCCCGGCCGCCGTTTTGCCAACATTGACGTAAATGGCCAATTTGCCAGGCAGGTACAATGTGCTCCCATTCGATCCGCTTGGCGCGGTTGGCATTTTTGCGCGGAACATAACCGCAAGCGGCGAGATTGACCCGGTTACCGCTGTATTTACAGCCGCAATAGAACTCTGTCGACTGCGGGGCATACAGGCCCGAGGCGATCTTTTTTGCTTCACTGAAGGTGCGAGGTGCGTCGGCATGGGCAGCGATGCAGAAACTTAGGGTCAGCAGGGCAATTATTCGAACAATCATGCCGTTAATCTTCCTTCGGCACGGTCCAGAATATCTGCACGCCACCGTCATCGCGGTAGGCGAGGGTGACGTTGTCGTTCTCCGCTATTTCTTCAAGTAACTGATTCCACTCGTCTTCTACCTCGTCGGTCAATCGGTATATCAGTGCTGCCCGGGCCTTTTGCGCGGTTGGTGAGTTGATCACTTTCTGAACCCGGATGCCGAGTCGTTCGTAGGAGCTGGGGGCTGAAGGTGCTGCTGCAGAATTCTTTGCCACGGAGGAGATCCTTGGTTAGCTGTATGCGCATACAGTATTTCAGCGTAAGAATTTTCGCAACTGTTTGTCGAGTCTCTGTCTTGAAGTGTAGGAACAAAGCGCGCTAAGGTCTGGCGGCAAGATGCAGTCGCACCTGCCCGCTCTGCGCGGTGCCGCAGAGCGGGCAGGTGCAGGAATGATCAATACTCCCAGAAAATCCGTTGCAGCTCTTTGCTGTCGTTGGTCTTGGTCAGCGCGACCATTGCAAGAATGCGGGCTTTTTGAGGGTTCAGGTCGTGGGCGACGACCCAGTCGTATTTGTCATCAGGTTGTTCCGCATTGCGCAGTACGAAACCGCCAGCGTTAACGTGGGATGAGCGGATGATCTGGATCCCGTCTTTACGCAAGGCCTGCAAGGTCGGTACAACGTTGGACGATACTGAACCGTTGCCAGTGCCTGCGTGGATGATCGCTTTTGCGCCGGCCTGGGCCAGTGCCTTGTAAGCAGTGTCCGAGACATTTCCATAGGAGTAGGCAATATCGACTTTAGGCAGCGTGCTGATTTGCTTGATGTCGAATTCCGAATCCATGGTGTGACGCTTGGCGGGCAAGCGGAACCAGTAGGACTTGCCTTCGACTACCATGCCTAACGGACCCCATGCGCTTTTAAAGGCTTCGGTCTTGATATTGATCATTTTGCTGACGTCGCGACCCGACTGAATCTCGTCGTTCATCGTCACTAGAACACCCTTGCCACGTGCCTCTTTGCTGCCCGCAACGGCAACCGCGTTGTACAGGTTCAACATGCCATCCGCAGACATCGCTGTCCCTGGACGCATGGAGCCTACGACAACGATGGGCTTGTCGGTCTTCTCTACCAGATTGAGAAAATAGGCCGTTTCTTCCAGGGTATCGGTGCCGTGGGTGATTACGATGCCGTCCACATCTTTGCTGTCGGCCAGTTCGGCGACACGTCTACCCAGTTGCAGCAGGTTTTCGTTGGTGATGCTTTCCGAGGCGATTTGCATGACTTGTTCGCCGCGCACATTGGCCAGTGCGCTCAGCTCCGGCACACCCGCAATCAATTTATCAATACCGACCTTGGCCGCCTGGTAAGTCGCGCTGTTGGCAGCGCTCGCGCCAGCGCCAGCGATGGTGCCGCCAGTGGCAAGAATGACGACGTTAGCGAGCTTTTGTTGTTGTTCTGCTTCTTTGGCTGAAACGCCTGTCGGCAACAGCAGCATCAGCGCAAGGGCGCTCGGTACAAAGCTATGGAATATAGTTTTCAATTTTTATTTCTCTTGTTATGGGAGTGCTTGATTCATGAGCCTTGCGAACCTGATGCAGGCTCACCTGACCCGGGCCGCACTAGACAAGAGCATGATCTATACCAACAGAATTGATCATTATGTATTGATCTAAGATACTGATTTATAACTATTTATTTTTATAGGTGGGAGTGTTGGTATTCGGCTTTCCGAACATTGGAGACTTTGCTGTTCGGCTATCCGAAAGCAGAATGGAGGAATAGCGCTCTGCAACTTTATTATCCCGTATGGCGGCGCGCCGTGGCGGTTGACAAAAATGGCCGCCGTTCTCATAGTCCGGCAAAGCAAACGTTTGCGTGCGCGCAATCGATGCAAAAATAATCATAAGATCGGAGTGAACTCATGAAGCTGCCATTCGCTGCACGTCTTCTCGCTGTCGCTATGCTCACCGCAGCCTCTGCCATCCTGCCGCTTTCTGCTGCGCATGCTCAAACCACGGAAAAGCCCAAAGTCGCGCTGGTGATGAAGTCGTTGGCCAATGAGTTCTTCCTGACCATGGAAGACGGCGCCAAGGCCTACCAGAAAGAGCATTCGGCTGATTTTGATCTCATCTCCAATGGCATCAAAAATGAGTCGGACACCAGTGCCCAGATCGCTATCGTCGACCAGATGATCGTGCAGAAAGTCAATGCGCTGGTCATTGCTCCTGCGGACTCCAAGGCGCTGGTGACGGTGATCAAGAGGGCTAGGGATGCCGGTATTATCGTGGTTAACATTGATAACCAACTGGATGGCGATGTGCTGAAAAGCAAAGGCATCAGCGTGCCGTTCGTAGGCCCGGACAACCACAAAGGTGCACGTCTGGTGGGTGACTACCTGGCCAAGCAGTTAGCAGCTGGCGATGAAGTCGGCATTATCGAAGGCGTTTCGACCACCACTAATGCCCAGCAACGCACAGCGGGTTTCAAGGATGCCATGGATGCCGCGCAGATGAATATTGTCTCCACGCAATCGGGTAACTGGGAAATCGATAAAGGCAACGCCGTAGCTTCGGCCATGCTCAACGAGTACCCGAATCTCAAGGCATTGCTGGCCGGTAACGACAGCATGGCGCTGGGCGCGGTCTCGGCGATTCGGGCGGCAGGTAAGGCAGGTAAAGTAAAAGTGGTTGGTTACGACAACATCAACGCCATCAAGCCCATGCTGCAGGACGGCCGCATATTGGCCACTGCCGATCAGTTCGCGGCCAGACAGGCGGTGTTCGGTATCCAGACTGCGCTGAAAATGCTCAAGGGTGAAACTGTCGAGGGCGCCGCCAATGGCGTGATCGAAACGCCAGTTGAACTGATCACCAAGAAGTAGTTTCCCGCATGCAGCGTTCGCTCATCGTGGCGGGCGCGTGGAGAGTGTTATGTCTGTGTCTGCTCAGGCGGCTGTTCTATCTGTCAGCGGCGTCGGTAAAACCTACGCCCAACCGGTTCTCAGCGACATCGACCTGACGCTTCTGCGCGGGGAAGTGCTGGCCCTGACGGGCGAAAATGGCGCCGGTAAAAGTACCCTGTCGAAGATTATCGGCGGGCTGGTCTCGCCCACAACCGGGCAGATGCAATTTCAGGGACAGGCCTACGAACCCGGCAGTCGAACCCAGGCGGAAAAGCTGGGTATTCGCATGGTCATGCAGGAGTTGAATCTGCTGCCCACGTTGTCCGTGGCGGAAAATCTATTCTTGGACAACCTGCCGAGTCGCGCGGGCTGGATCAATCGCAAGCAACTGCGCGCTGATGCTATTCAGGCCATGGCTCAGGTCGGGCTGGATGCTATCGACCCAGACACTCTGGTCGGCGAGTTGGGGATTGGGCATCAACAGATGATCGAGATTGCCCGTAACCTGATCGGTGACTGCCATGTCCTGATTCTCGACGAACCCACCGCGATGTTGACGTCTCGAGAAGTCGAGATGCTGTTCGAGCAGATCACTCGCCTGCAAGCCCGCGGGGTGTCGATCATTTATATCTCTCATCGGCTGGAAGAACTGGCCCAGGTTGCACAGCGTATTGCCGTGCTGCGTGACGGCCGGTTGGTGTGTATCGAACCGATGGCTGACTACAGCAGCGAGCAACTGGTCACGCTGATGGTCGGGCGTGAACTGGGTGAGCAGATCGACCTCGGTCCACGTCAGATTGGCGACGTTGCCCTGGCGGTTAAAGGCCTGGGTCGCGCGGACAAGGTGCGTGATGTCTCTTTCGAGGTGCGTAGCGGCGAGATTTTCGGTATTTCCGGATTGATCGGCGCCGGGCGCACCGAGCTTCTGCGCCTGATCTACGGTGCTGACATCGCCGACACGGGCGGTATCGAGATTGGCAGTCCCCTGCAGTCGGTGACCATCCATTCGCCAGTCGATGCCGTCAAGCAGGGTATTGCGCTGATTACCGAGGATCGCAAGGGCGAAGGTCTGCTACTGACCCAATCGATCAGCGCCAATATCGCGCTGGGCAATATGCCGGCAATTTCCAAAGCCGGCGTGGTCAATCGTCATGATGAACTGCGTCTGGCCCAGCGTCAGGTCGATGCCATGCGCATTCGCAGCGCCAGTCCGATGCAATGTGTCTCCGAGTTGTCTGGTGGCAATCAGCAAAAAGTCGTCATCGGTCGCTGGCTTGAGCGTGACTGCACAGTGATGCTGTTCGATGAGCCGACCCGAGGCATTGATGTTGGCGCCAAATTCGATATCTATGCGTTGCTGGGAGAGTTGACACGCCAGGGCAGGGCGCTGGTCGTCGTGTCGAGTGATCTGCGTGAGTTGATGCTGATCTGTGATCGTATCGGGGTGCTATCGGCCTGGCGTTTGATCGATACCTTCGAACGCGACACTTGGACCCAGGATGAATTGCTTGCCGCCGCGTTTGCCGGCTACCCAAAACGTGATACGCGGCTCACTGAAGTCGCTCCCAGGAATAACTGATGAAAACTTCAGCCGCACCCCAAACATTGCCTTCGTCGGGCAAGCGCAGCAGTCATTATTTCGGACTCGGCACCTACCTGGGACTGGCCGGTGCGTTATTCGCAATGATTGCGTTGTTTTCCGTGCTCAGTGATCACTTCCTGTCTTATGAGACTTTCAGCACCCTGGCCAACCAGATACCGGACTTGATGGTGCTGGCGGTGGGCATGACTTTCATCCTGATCATCGGCGGCATCGACTTGTCGGTGGGATCTGTTCTGGCACTTGCAGCTTCTGCAGTCAGTGTGGCAATCCTCGGCTGGGGCTGGGGCGTCGTGCCAGCAGCCTTGCTGGGCATGACCTGCGCGGCCGTCGCGGGCACCATCACCGGTTCGATCACGGTGGCTTGGCGCATTCCATCGTTTATCGTTTCCCTCGGCGTGCTGGAAATGGCCCGTGGTGTGGCCTACCAGATGACGGGGTCGCGAACCGCTTATATCGATGATGCATTCGCGTGGCTATCGAACCCGGTCGCTTTCGGGATCTCTCCGTCCTTCATCATTGCGCTGCTGATCATCTTCATCGCCCAAGCCGTGCTGACCCGCACCGTGTTCGGCCGTTACCTGATCGGTATTGGCACTAATGAAGAAGCGGTTCGTCTGGCCGGCATCAATCCAAAACCCTACAAGATTTTGGTGTTTTCGCTGATGGGGCTGCTGGCCGGGGTCGCAGCGTTGTTCCAGATCTCGCGTCTGGAAGCCGCAGACCCTAACGCTGGCTCCGGTCTGGAATTGCAGGTGATCGCGGCGGTCGTTATTGGGGGCACCAGCCTGATGGGTGGGCGCGGCTCCGTGATCAGTACGTTCTTCGGGGTCCTGATTATCTCGGTACTTGCTGCTGGATTGGCACAGATCGGAGCGACCGAACCGACCAAACGCATCATCACGGGCGCGGTAATCGTTGTCGCCGTGGTGCTTGATACTTATCGCAGCAATCGCGCACGTCGGAAGGCTTGATATGTCCACGATCAAAGATGTAGCCGCGCTGGCAGGAATTTCCTACACGACGGTGTCCCATGTGCTGAACAAGTCGCGCCCGGTCAGCGACGACGTCCGCCGGAAGGTCGAGGCGGCGATCATTCAACTCGACTATGTGCCGAGTGCCGTGGCTCGATCCCTTAAAGCCAGGGCGACGTCGACCATCGGCCTGCTGATTCCTAACGGTATCAACCCGTACTTTGCCGAGTTGGCGCGGGGGATTGAGGACTACTGCGAGCGCAACGGGTTTTGCGTGATCTTGTGCAACTCCGATGACAACCCGGAAAAACAACGCAGTTACCTGCGCGTGCTCCTGGAAAAACGTGTCGATGGTTTGATTGTCTCGTCGGTGGGTGGCGATCCAGGATTGGCGGCTGGATTAGCCGCCGTGCGTACGCCGATGGTTATTGTCGACCGAGATCTGGAAGGCATTGTTGCCGATCTGGTGCGCATCGATCATGAGCTGGGCGCGTACCTGGCGACCTGCCACTTGCTTGAGCTCGGTCATCGGCATATTGCCTGCATTTGTGGGCCAGCGGAAACGAGCGTCGCCCAGATGCGCCTGGCGGGTTACCGTCGCGCCATGCATGAAGCTCAGGTGCCTGTACCGAACGAGTGGGTGGTGGAAAGCGACTTCACCAGTCCTGCTGGTTATCAGGCTGCAGTGGAACTCCTGACGCAAAATTCGCCGACCGCGATATTTGCGGGTAACGACATGATTGGCATCGGCGTTTTGCGCGCTGCCGCCGAGCGCAACATTCGCGTCCCCTGTGATTTGTCGGTTATTGGGTTCGACGATATTCAGATGAGTCGCTACGTGTATCCAGCGCTGACCACTGTTGGGCAGTCGATCCTGAAATTGGGTGAAATGGCCGCCGAGATATTGTTGCGGCGTATCGCTGCGCCCGCTGCCACGGCTGTCGAGCATCGGATCGTGAAGCCCGACATTGTCCTTCGCGAGTCCACGGCACCCCCAGCCAATATCTTCAACGCCTTTCGCTGAAACAGATTAAAGAGTGCTGACGCATGCAAGCAAAAGTAGTGGTAGTGGGCAGCTTGAATATGGACCTGGTCACCCGTGCCGAGCGCCTGCCTCGTGCTGGGGAAACATTAGCGGGTGACTCGTTCGCGATTGTGCCGGGAGGCAAGGGCGCCAATCAAGCCGTAGCCGCTGCGCGCCTGGGGGCGAGTGTCGCCATGATAGGTTGCGTTGGCGATGACGCCTATGGCGAGCAACTGCGTGCAGGCCTGTTGGTCGAGCGCATCGATTGTCAGGCCGTAATCACGGTGACCGATGTTTCAAGTGGTGTTGCGCTGATCGTGGTAGATGCCAGCAGTCAGAACGCCATTGTCATCGTGGCCGGGGGCAATGGTCGGCTTTCGCCGGATATCGTTGCAGCATTTGATGCGAAGCTGGCTGAGGCCGATGTGATCATCTGTCAGCTTGAAGTGCCGATGGATACGGTGGCCTATGCCCTCAAGCGCGGCCGTGAGTTGGGTAAAATCGTCATCCTTAACCCTGCGCCGGCCAGCGCGCCGTTGCCTGCTGACTGGTATTCGCTGATCGATTATCTGATTCCCAACGAAAGCGAGGCGGCTGCGTTGAGCGGTTTACCGGTTGATTCGCTGGCATCGGCAGAAACTGCCGCGACCCGGCTTCTGGCAGCTGGCGCCACAAAAGTCATCATTACGCTGGGCGCCCAAGGCTCACTGTTCGCCGACGGTCAGCACGTCGAGCATTTTCCTGCGCCCAGGGTTCAAGCGGCGGATACCACCGCCGCTGGCGATACCTTTGTGGGCGGGTTTGCCGCGGCATTGGCGCAAGGAAAAAGCGAGGTGGAAGCGATTCGGTTTGGTCAGATTGCAGGCGCGCTATCGGTTACTCGTGCCGGTGCTCAGCCCTCTATTCCTACTCTTAATGACGTACAGGGCTTCCATCAGCCATGAAAAAAAAACCTTTGCTAAACATCGCCCTGTCGCGGTTGATTGCTTCCCTCGGCCATGGCGACATTGTCATGATCGTCGACGCCGGAATGCCGGTGCCGCCGGGTGTCGAGCTTATTGATCTTGCACTCACACAAGGAACCCCGGACTTTGTCAGCGTGTTGCGCGTGGTGCTTACGGAAATGCAGGTCGAGAGACATGTACTGGCTGAGGAAATGCTGCTCAAACAGCCACCGGCATTGGTGGTCATTGAAGGTTTGAGTTTGCAGGGCGAGCTGGGCCAGCAGTGCCTTGTCAGCCATGACGAACTGAAGAACCTGAGTTGCAAGGCCCGGGCCATCGTGCGGACGGGCGAATGTAAGCCCTACACCAACATTGCTTTGGTCGCTGGGGTAACGTTCTAAGTGCATCACTTTCGGAACCGGAAGTTTCCTGTGCGCGGCGATGCCAATACCTGCACCAGCTTCGGAGCGTGATATTCGTGTCTTTACTAAGTGCCGCTGTCGTTCAAATTGTCGAAAGGCATGACCTGATTATTGACACCGATCCTGGGGCCGACGATGTGGTAGCGCTGCTGCTGGCCCTTGCATCGCCTGATGAGCTGAACGTACTGGCAATCACAACTGTGGCGGGCAATGTGCGTCTTGATAAAACCTCGCGCAATGCCCGGCTTGCGCGTGAATGGGCTGGGCGCGAAGAGGTGCCGGTATACGCCGGGGCGTCAAAACCGCTGGTGCGGACACCGATTTATGCCGAGAACATGCACGGTAAGGAGGGGTTGCCGGGTGTTGCTGTGCATGAGCCGAAGGTGGGCATGGCCAAGGGCAATGCGGTGGATTACCTGATCGAAACCTTGAGCAAGGCAGCCCCGCACAGCATCACCCTCGCAATGCTTGGACCGCAGACCAACATGGCGTTGGCTCTGATGCAGGCGCCGGAAATCACGCAAGGTATCAAAGAAATAGTGGTCATGGGGGGCGCGCATTTCAATGGCGGCAACATGAGTCCGGTGGCCGAGTTCAATATCTATGCCGACCCTCATGCCGCACAAATCGTACTTGCCAGCGGCGTAAAACTGACCTACATCCCGCTGGACGTGACCCATAAAATCCTCACCAGCGAACAAAGGCTCAAGCAGATCGCGGGTTTGAATAATCAGGCGGGCATGCTGGTCTGCGGCATTCTCAATGAGTATGTCAAAGCGGACATGGCGCATTACGGTTTACCCGGTGGGCCGGTACATGACGCCAGTGTGATCGCTTACTTGCTAAAACCGGAGTTGTTTACCGGGAAGCAGATCAATGTGGTCATCGATAGTCGCGAAGGCATCACCTTCGGTCAGACGCTTGCCGATTGGTACGACACGCTCAAGCAAGATAAGAACGTGTTCTGGGTCAAAAATGGCGACGCCCAAGGGTTCTTCAACCTGCTGACCGCGCGTCTGGGTCGCTTGAAGTAAGTCCCGCTCAGGTCGCCGCAAGTCCTCACTCGCTGCTATCGGCAGCGGAATGGTCGTGCGGGTATTTTTCGAAGACCTGGCTGACGAATGCCTGGGCGGCTGCGGTGCCCAATGCTTTGAACAGCAAGTCTATCGCTATGATTGCCAGTTCTTCCGGGCTGCCCGGACTGTAAGAACATTGCCCTTGGGGCCATTTGGCCTTGATGTCAGCGTCGATTGATACGATTGCCATTTGTGTCCCGTATTGTCCGAAAAAAAGCCATTGCGCGTGTGGCACCCATCGGTGAGCTGTTGCGCAGCGGCGGGCAAGTAAACCATTTCCGACATCATTTGGCACTGCGACTTAGGCATGGGCCGACGCTCATGCCAAACTTGTCGACAAATTTCCGAGGACGCCGACGTGCAAATTGATCTGAACAACCCCGTTAGCTTTACCCTTGATGCTGTGCGCCAGCTTATTGCTGCAGCCAACGATGATGTCCACAACCAGCTGCGTGTGAGCAAGGCGGGTATTGCCTGGATTTCATCTTCCCATGTGGGTGGCGTAGCCATTGACGGGCTGCTGTTTCGTTTGGAGACCTGGTCGGCAGGCTCCGGGTGCGTTGGTCCGGTGGCGGCCAGTGATAGTGTCTGGGTCATGCAGATATTCAATGCACTCAAAGACAACTGGGCTAACCCACGTTTTGATTATGTAGACGTGTACTGAAAACGTTTTGACATGATTTGGCTGCGCGCCTGTTTGTCGACTGGGGCAGACTTCCACTGATCCACTGATCCACTGATCCACTGATCCACTGATCCACTGATCCACTGTCGGAGCGGGGTCGCGGGTAACCGTTGCAACAAACGCATCGCAACCGTTGTCGCACATGTTCTGGTTAATATTTATTTAGTGAGGAGGTCGCATATGCCTTGGAAGTTCGCATCATTGGGTTCCGTTATCGCTGCGCTCGTGCTGTCTGGGTGCAGCAGTATGTCCGAGCCCAAAGAGCCTGTGGTTTCGGCGGCTGAAGCAGGGGCTGGCCGATGCAATGCAGCTGCAGCAGAATTTGCCATTGGTCAGAAGGCCTCCGCGGAACTGCTGGAGCAGGCTCGCGTCAAGTCGGGTGCGCAGAATGCCCGCGTGCTTAAGCCCAGTGACATGGTCACGCTGGAATACAGGTCGGATCGCTTGAATCTGAACGCAGATGACCGCTCGATAATCACTCGAGTCAACTGCGGCTGAATGCACGAGACCTTTGTCTTGCCCATAAAAAACCCCGTCACATGGACGGGGTTTTTTTAGTCCGGGGAAATTACTCCGCGCGAACCTGAGCAGCTTGCATGCCCTTCTGGCCTTTTTCAGGTACGAAGGAAACGGCTTGGCCTTCTTTCAGGCTTTTGAAACCGTCGCTTTCGATAGCTTTGAAGTGTACGAACAGGTCGTCACCGCCGTTTGCAGGAGTGATAAAGCCGAAGCCTTTTTCATCGTTGAACCATTTTACGGTGCCGTTTTGGCGATTAGACATGGTGTATCTCCAAGAACATAATTTTTCAGTAGTGCTGTGCTGCTCAGGCCAACTGGGCACACCGGGCTATCATAGTCGAAATGTTTGGATGTAGAAGTCTTTCGCAAAACAGTTTGCGAAAGCAATACGCTCCGCTCATTGGCTAATGCGCCCGGAGGCCTTGATTTATCTTGCTTGCGGCCAATTTCAGTCACCCGTAAAAAAAATCCATTTTTGCTGTTTGGACTGTCGGGAAATGGCTGAAATTGGCCGGGGATTTCCAGTTTTGCCAAGCTGTCACGTTTATTTTTTGGCTGTGCAGGACGCATCGATTTCTTTTAGCAATCTCGCACGTAACGCCCCGCCTTCGGCAGTCTGGCTGTTTAACTCCTTCGTCTCTGCCGTACTGAATTTTTTCTCGATGACGTTCGCGCCGCAGGTGCAATGCGTCTGGGCGGTGGCCTTATCGACACTTTGAGTGGCGGTGGCGATGCACTCGTTCATGTACTGATCGCGCGCGCCAGGGGGCCAGGCGGCTTGGGCGCTCAGGGGCAACAACATGGCGATAGGGGCGGCGAGAGTGAGTAAGCGATAAAGACGCATGGTTGAATGCTCCTTGTAATGAGGGGGCTGTGTCACAACATCCACTCATTATTTGAGGGGTGTTGGTCGCCTCAAGTTCACCGGATCATTTCATTTGTTCGCGGCAACCGATTGGGCTCAAGTTGAAGTGCTGTTGTCAAACATGTGTGATAGCATGCGGCGCCTGAACATCCGCGACGTCTCAAGGGTTTCTCGACAGGTCGCACCTGTAGCTATTTTATTTTCACTCCAGTCACTCTGGTTCGGTTAAACGGTTGGCCCTAGGGCTCCTGCCACTGTGAGGCAGGCATACCACCGGATCTTGTACTGGCTCATCCCAACCCACGTGACCTTTGGTAGGGGTCACCACTAGGAGAGGAGGCGCCATGCCCACCATTACTCTTCCCGACGGCAGTCAGCGTTCATTCGATCATCCGGTTTCCGTAGCCGAAGTCGCGCTATCCATTGGCGCTGGCCTGGCTAAAGCCACCGTGGCTGGCAAGGTCAATGGCCAGCTGGTCGATGCCAGCGATCTAATCGACGGCGACGTCAGCCTGCAGATCATCACGCCCAAGGATCAAGAGGGGCTTGAGATCATTCGCCACTCTTGCGCTCACTTGGTCGGTCATGCAGTCAAGCAGTTGTTCCCGACGGCCAAAATGGTCATCGGTCCGGTAATCGACGAAGGCTTTTATTACGATATCGCTTATGAGCGTCCGTTCACGCTCGACGATTTGTCGGCGATTGAGCAGCGTATGCAGCAGCTGATCGAAAAAGATTACGACGTCATCAAGAAAGTCACTCCGCGCGCCGAAGTGATCGAAGTGTTCACTGCTCGCGATGAAGACTACAAGCTGCGTCTCATCGAAGACATGCCCGATCAACAGACCATGGGTCTGTACTATCACGAAGAATACGTCGACATGTGCCGTGGTCCGCACGTGCCGAATACGCGCTTCCTGAAATCGTTCAAGCTGACCAAGCTGTCTGGCGCCTACTGGCGCGGTGATGCCAAGAACGAGCAGTTGCAGCGAATCTATGGCACGGCCTGGGCAGACAAGAAGCAATTGGCTGCCTATGTCCAGCGGATCGAAGAAGCTGAAAAGCGCGATCATCGCAAGCTTGGCAAGCGTTTGGGGTTGTTCCACACCCAGGAAGAAGCGCCGGGTATGGTATTCTGGCATCCGAACGGCTGGACCCTGTACCAGGTTCTTGAGCAATACATGCGCAAGGTTCAGCACGAGAACGGTTATCTGGAGATCAAAACTCCACAAGTGGTCGATCGTTCCCTGTGGGAAAAGTCCGGTCACTGGGCTAACTATGCCGACAACATGTTCACCACCGAGTCCGAGAACCGCGACTACGCCATCAAACCGATGAACTGCCCGTGCCACGTACAGGTGTTCAATCAGGGCTTGAAAAGCTATCGCGAGTTGCCGATGCGTCTGGCGGAGTTCGGTGCTTGCCACCGCAATGAGCCATCAGGTGCATTGCACGGTATCATGCGTGTGCGTGCTTTCACTCAGGATGATGCTCACATCTTCTGTACTGAAGAGCAGATGCAGGCAGAATCCGCCGCGTTCATCAAATTGACGCTGGACGTGTACGCTGACTTTGGCTTCAAGGACATCGAGCTCAAGCTGTCCACGCGTCCCGAGAAGCGCGTAGGTTCCGACGAGTTGTGGGATCGCGCCGAAAGCGCATTGGCGGCCGCACTCGACAGCGCTGGTTTGCCGTATGATCTGCAGCCGGGCGAGGGTGCCTTTTATGGCCCCAAGATTGAATTTTCGCTAAAAGATTGTCTGGGTCGGGTATGGCAATGCGGTACATTGCAACTCGATTTCAACTTGCCGATCCGTTTGGGCGCCGAGTATGTCTCGGAAGATAACAGTCGCAAGCACCCGGTCATGTTGCACCGTGCGATACTCGGTTCCTTCGAGCGTTTCATCGGTATTTTGATCGAGCATTACGAAGGCGCTTTCCCGGCCTGGTTGGCACCCACTCAAGCAGTGATCCTCAATATCACTGATAAACAGGCAGATTTTGCCCTTGAAGTGGAAAAAACTCTCGCTCAAAGCGGGTTTCGTGCCAAGTCTGACTTGAGAAATGAAAAGATCGGCTTTAAAATCCGCGAGCATACTTTGCTCAAGGTTCCTTATCTCTTGGTGATTGGAGATCGGGAAGTCGAAATGCAAACTGTCGCTGTGCGGACACGTGAAGGTGCTGACCTAGGCTCGATGCCGGTCGCACAATTCGCTGAATTTCTCGCTCAAGCGGTTTCCCGGCGTGGTCGCCATGATTCGGAGTAATTATTATTAAGCGTGAAATGAGACAAGATAAACGAGCTGCACCGAAGGCCCCGATCAACGAGAATATCTCGGCACGCGAGGTTCGGTTAATTGGGGCTGAGGGTGAGCAGCTTGGGATTGTGTCAATTGAAGACGCGCTTCTTAAGGCTGAAGAGGCCAAACTGGATTTGGTGGAAATTTCCGCCGATGCAGTACCCCCTGTTTGTAAGCTGATGGACTACGGCAAATCGATCTTCGAGAAGAAGAAACAGGTTGCCGCTGCGAAGAAAAACCAGAAGCAGATTCAGGTTAAAGAAATCAAGTTTCGTCCAGGGACGGAGGAAGGGGATTACCAGGTAAAACTGCGCAACCTGGTACGTTTCCTGAGTGATGGGGACAGGGCCAAGGTATCGTTAAGATTCCGTGGTCGTGAGATGGCCCACCAGGAGCTGGGGATGGAACTGTTGAAGCGGGTTGAAGGTGACTTGCTTGAATACGGTTCGGTCGAACAGCATCCTAAGATGGAAGGACGCCAACTGATCATGGTCATCGCCCCGAAAAAGAAGAAGTAACCACCAGGGCACGGCAGGCCTTGCGGTTATGTTTATCAACTGAATGCGGAGTACCGAACATGCCAAAGATGAAAACGAAGAGTGGTGCAGCTAAGCGGTTCTTGAAAACCGCTAATGGCATCAAGCACAAGCATGCTTTCAAAAGCCACATTCTGACCAAAATGTCCACCAAGCGTAAGCGTCAATTGCGCGGTAGCAGCTTGCTGCATCCGTCTGACGTGGCAAAAGTGAAGCGCATGCTGCGCCTTTGCTAATTTTGGTCAAGAATAGAGGAAATAGATCATGGCTCGTGTAAAGCGTGGCGTAGTCGCCCGTAAACGTCACAAAAAAATTCTGAAACTGGCTAAAGGTTACTACGGCGCGCGTTCACGCGTATTCCGTGTAGCCAAGCAAGCGGTAATCAAGGCAGGCCAGTACGCCTACCGTGACCGTCGTCAGAAAAAACGTCAGTTCCGCGCTTTGTGGATCGCTCGTATCAACGCTGGTGCTCGTATTAACGGTCTGTCCTACAGCCGTTTCATCGCCGGTCTGAAAAAAGCGTCCATTGAGATCGACCGTAAGGTTCTGGCTGATCTGGCAGTGAACGAAAAAGCGGCGTTTGCTGCGATTGTCGAGAAAGCTAAAGCCACTTTGGCCTAAGTCCCCGACAATCACCGGGCCCGGTTTCCGGGTTCGGTGTTAAACGTCATAAATAGGGGAAGAGCCTTTTAAGCTCTTCCCCTATTTCGTATCTGGAGTCTGTAAATGGAAAACCTGGATGCGCTGGTCTCTCAAGCACTTGAGGCCGTGCAACACGCTGAAGATATCAATGCCCTGGAGCAAATCCGGGTTCACTTCCTTGGTAAAAAGGGTGAGTTGACTCAGGTGATGAAGACCCTGGGTAATTTGCCTGCTGAAGAGCGTCCGCAAGTCGGCGCACTCATCAATCTCGCCAAGGAGCGTGTCACAGAGGTTCTCAATGCGCGTAAAGCGTCGTTGGAGCAGGCGGAACTGACCGCCAGGCTCGCGGCGGAGTGCATTGACGTGACCCTGCCGGGACGTGGTCAGACCTCGGGTGGGCTGCATCCGATTACCCGAACGCTGGAGCGGATCGAGCAATTCTTCACTCATATTGGCTACGGCATCGCCGAAGGCCCCGAGGTCGAAGACGATCACCACAATTTCGAAGCGCTCAACATCCCTGGCCACCATCCGGCTCGGGCGATGCATGACACCTTCTATTTCAATGCGAGCATGCTGCTGCGCACCCACACCTCTCCGGTGCAAGTGCGGACCATGGAAACGCAACAACCGCCTATTCGCATCGTTTGCCCGGGCCGGGTTTATCGCTGTGATTCGGATATCACCCATTCGCCGATGTTCCATCAGGTCGAAGGCTTGCTGATTGATCGCGATATCAACTTCGCTGATCTCAAGGGCACGATCGAAGAGTTCTTGCGAGTGTTCTTCGAAAAAGAACTGGCGGTGCGTTTCCGTCCGTCCTTTTTCCCGTTCACCGAGCCATCAGCTGAGGTCGATATCCAGTGCGTCATGTGCAGCGGCAAAGGCTGCCGTGTGTGCAAGCAAACTGGCTGGCTGGAAGTCCTGGGTTGCGGGATGGTCCATCCGAACGTACTGCGTATGTCCGGCATAGATCCTGAAGAATTCCAGGGATTCGCTTTCGGTATGGGTGTTGAACGTTTGGCCATGCTGCGTTACGGCGTCAATGATTTGCGTCTGTTCTTCGACAACGACTTGCGGTTCCTCGCGCAATTTCGCTAGGTCGCACGCCCGTAACGAATCTATTTGGAGAGCAGGATGAAATTCAGTGAACAATGGCTGCGTGGCTGGGTAAGCCCGCCAGTTTCCCGCGACGAGCTGGTCGCTCGTCTGTCTATGGCCGGTCTTGAGGTTGACAGCGTTACGCTGGCCGCCGGTGAATTCACTGGCGTGGTGGTAGGCGAGGTGCTGAGCACCGAACAGCATCCAGACGCCGACAAGCTGCGTGTGTGCCAAGTAAGCAATGGCGCAGAGACCTTTCAGGTCGTGTGTGGCGCGCCCAACGTGCGTCCTGGTTTGAAAATTCCGTTTGCCATGATTGGGGCTCAACTGCCCGGCGATTTCAAGATCAAGAAAGCCAAGCTGCGTGGC
Organism: Pseudomonas sp. 10C3; assembly: GCF_036346185.1. Classification (NCBI taxonomy): domain Bacteria; kingdom Pseudomonadati; phylum Pseudomonadota; class Gammaproteobacteria; order Pseudomonadales; family Pseudomonadaceae; genus Pseudomonas; species Pseudomonas sp. 10C3. The sequence goes on from NZ_JASJVE010000008.1 coordinate 198,105, forward strand.
GTTGAGTCGAACGGCATGCTGTGCTCCGCAGCCGAGCTGCAAGTGGGCGAGGGCAACGATGGCTTGATGGAGCTGCCTGCCGATGCGCCAGTGGGTCAGGATATTCGTGTTTACCTTGAGTTGGACGATGCGAGCATTGAAGTCGATCTGACGCCTAATCGCGGCGATTGTCTGTCGGTAGCCGGTCTGGCACGGGAAGTGGGCGCGTTGTACGCCACTGAAGTCAAACGTCCTCAGGTGGCTGTAGTGCCGGTTGTGCACGACGAAGTGCGTCCTATCGAGGTGCTGGCGCCTGCTGCTTGCCCACGTTATCTGGGCCGCGTGGTGCGCAACGTGGATCTGTCCCGTCCGACGCCGCTGTGGATGGTGGAGCGTCTGCGTCGTTCCGATGTGCGCAGCATTGATGCCGCAGTCGATATCACTAACTATGTGATGCTCGAACTGGGTCAGCCGCTGCACGCATTCGACCTGGCTGAAATCAACGGCGGCATACGCGTCCGCATGGCAGAAGATGGCGAGAAGCTTGTTCTGCTCGACGGTCAGGAAGTCAGCCTGCGTGCCGACACCCTGGTGATCGCGGACCATCAGCGCGCTTTGGCCATTGCCGGCGTTATGGGGGGCGAACACAGTGGCGTCAGCGCCAAGACTCACGATATTTTTCTGGAGAGCGCGTTCTTCGACACCATTATGGTCGCTGGCAAAGCGCGCTCTTATGGCTTGCACACGGATGCTTCTCACCGTTACGAGCGCGGTGTGGACTGGCAGCTTGCACGCGAAGCCATGGAGCGGGCGACAGGCTTGTTGCTGGAAATAACTGGCGGCGAAGCGGGTCCGATCGTAGAAGCTGTCAGCGAACAGTATCTGCCTTCGGTTGCTCCGGTCATTCTTCGCGCTGAACGGATCAGCCAGATGCTGGGCATGGAAATGGATTCGGCTGAGGTCGAGCGCCTGCTCACCGGTCTTGATCTGAAGGTTTCCTCTGAATCAGCTGGGCAATGGCGGGTAGAAGTACCAAGCCATCGCTTCGATATCAGTCTGGAAGTCGACTTGATCGAAGAGCTGGCGCGGCTGTATGGCTACAACCGCCTGCCGGTTCGTTACCCGCAGGCACGCCTGGCGCCTCAAGCCAAGGCGGAAGCGCAGGGTGATCTGCCTGCGCTTCGTCGCTTGTTGGTTGCCCGTGGTTATCAGGAAGCGATCACCTACAGCTTTATTGATCCAAAATGGTTCGCGCTGTTCAATCCGGGCGTAGAGCCTCTGCTCTTGGCCAACCCGATTTCGGTCGACATGGCCGCCATGCGTTCTTCTTTGTGGCCAGGTCTGGTCAAGGCCCTGCAGTACAACCTCAATCGCCAGCAAGATCGTGTGCGCATGTTTGAAAGCGGTCTGCGGTTTGTCGGTCAATTGGAAGGTTTGAAGCAAGAGCCAATGCTTGCTGGTGTCATTTGTGGCAGCCGACTGCCTGAAGGTTGGGCACAAGGCCATGATGCGATTGATTTCTTTGATGTCAAAGCCGACGTCGAAGCAGTGCTCGGTTTCGCCGGTGCGCTGGAAGCGTTCAGCTTCACGCCGGGGCATCATCCCGCGCTGCACCCAGGCCAGACCGCTCGCATTGAGCGTGATGGTCGGGAAGTTGGGTATGTGGGTGCGCTCCATCCAGAATTGGTGAAAACCTTGGGTCTGGACCGTCCGGTTTTCGTTTTTGAGCTGGTGCTGGCGGAAGTGGCTCAAGGTCGTTTGCCGAAATTCCAGGAGCTTTCGCGCTTCCCGGAAGTTCGTCGGGACCTTGCTTTAGTAGCTGATCGTGATGTTCCGGCAGCGGCGGTGCTGGATGTTATTCGTGAAAACGCAGGCGAATGGCTCACGGACCTCAGGCTATTTGACGTGTATCAGGGTAAAGGCATTGATCCGCATAGAAAAAGCCTAGCAGTTGGCTTGACCTGGCAGCATCCATCGCGCACTCTTAATGACGATGAGGTAAATGCGACGACGCATAAAATCCTCACCTCGCTCGAGGAAAGGTTAAACGCCACGTTAAGGAAGTAGCGTATGGGGGCTCTGACGAAAGCTGAGATGGCCGAACGTCTGTATGAAGAGCTAGGCCTGAACAAACGAGAAGCCAAGGAACTGGTAGAGCTTTTCTTTGAGGAAATCAGGCACGCTCTGGAAGATAACGAGCAGGTCAAATTGTCCGGTTTTGGCAATTTCGATCTGCGCGATAAACGCCAGCGGCCTGGTAGAAATCCAAAGACGGGAGAAGAAATCCCGATTACGGCTCGCCGTGTGGTCACCTTTCGTCCAGGGCAGAAGTTGAAGGCCCGAGTTGAGGCTTATGCTGGAACCAAGTCATAACGACGAGCTACCGCCCATTCCAGGCAAACGCTACTTCACCATCGGTGAAGTCAGTGAGCTCTGCGCGGTAAAGCCGCACGTTCTGCGTTATTGGGAGCAGGAGTTTCCTCAACTCAATCCGGTCAAGCGACGCGGAAACCGCCGGTATTATCAGCGACAGGATGTGCTGATGATCCGACAGATCCGCGCTTTGCTCTATGAGCAGGGCTTCACCATCGGCGGTGCGCGTTTGCGCATGTCCAGTGATGAGGCAAAGGACGACACCACGCAATACAAGCAAATGATCCACCAGATGATTTCAGAGCTGGAAGATGTATTGGTGGTATTGCGCAAGTGAATCGGTTGTCCAGATACTTCCATAATTCAAACGGTTAGGGTATATTTCTAATCGTTTTTCGCAGGTTGCGATAATAGATTCACGCCTAGTCGGGGCGTAGCGCAGTCCGGTAGCGCACTAGCATGGGGTGCTAGGGGTCGAGTGTTCGAATCACTCCGTCCCGACCATATAATTCAATGACTTAGCCCAGTCTGAAAAGATTGGGCTTTTTCATTTTTGCGATTTTTGCTTTTTGGTAGTGAATTGGTAGTGAATTGAGATTTGCTGACTCTCTGGCGTTCCCCCATCATTTAAGTGGGGGTATTTCACTATGCTGAGATTGAGTCCTCCAGTAGCGGGCCATCGCCTCCGCCATATTTGTACCTAAAGGCCCCATTTTATGGGGCCTTTTTGCTTTCTGTTGTTTCTGTTCCCCCATATGTTCCCCCGCTCTCTTTTTGCGTGATTTTACTCTACGGCCTTTTAAGGGGCATGGATGCAGCAGTGTGAGCGCTAGGTCTAGAAAATCATAATGGTGGATGATGACATGCCCGCTCTAGCACCCTGAGGCGTTACGGCTGCGCTCAGTCAGTACGCTATCGTCGTCATGTCGCAATCACTGTATTGAATCGCCATCGATACCGAATAGGGGTCAGTGCCGATGCAAGGTTGGCCCTTCCTGCCAGCTCAAAACAGACTCTCCAGGGATACACCGTGGCTTTCACGAGCGGCCCCAGGAGGAGCAGTTGGGCGGCCTGCCCAAGGAGGCGTTCAGCCTGACTCTAATCAGCCCTCGCCCTGGCGGGATGCTTCTTTATAAATAAGTTCATGACTCCATCTGCCCCTGTAGTTACATAGACCCTAAAGCTGCCGGGTGGGTTTTGTGTGGCTATCTGGGCGCCCTGGAGTGCTCCGCCTGTCTTGATGTGAGATGAGACATTCTTATTAGGCTGCGCCTCTAGATTTTCACTGGCAGGATGTTTGATTATTGGGCTGGCGCTATCGCTTACGAGCGTCGAGCTGGGCTTTGGCTTTGCTTCTGGGGTCTGTTGACGGGTGGCTGGCTTCTGGCCAGTCAAGTCCGCCTGGTGCTTTAGTGTGCTGCGCGTGGTTTTGGGCTCTGCCTCTTTCGCTACTTGGCGGTTGGCATTGCTTCCTTTTATGGGGCGATCAAGGAGCCCTGAGCGTCGAAGCCTAATCTCACCTGTTATATCTGCGCCAACTTCGGCCATTGTTTGCTTGCGTAGCTCTTCTATCCTGCGCTGCTGATCCTCGGTGATGCTCTCTGTCGAGATTGAGGCATCTTCCAGCAGAATCTCAGATTGACACAGTTGCGCCACACTGACGTGCAGCAACTCCTTTAGAGTCCCGTTGATCTGTCTGTAGTGGGCAGTGACGTTTCTGGAGCGGCTCAGCAGTTCTTTGTGCGTCTTTTTTACCTCGTTGAGCTTCTCCTCAAACCTTACATGAGCATCCTGCTCCATAGAGATCAACCTGCTGAGCATGTCGGCTGCAGTGATCTTGTTCTTCTTGGCGAGCCATACCAGATCTTTTTTTACATCGATTTTGAGCTTGAAGGCATAGGTCTTTCGGTCTTTATCTGAAGCGCTGCATTTTACCTGCCGCCATGCGCCTCTCATCTGGCCAATGATCAATATGCCCTCTTTTGAATCCTCCAGTCTCTCGCCGATCCGAAGGAGCTGATCGATCGTTGAGGAGCGATGTTGCTGGTCTATTTCGTCTTTCCCTTGCAGATATTTGTGAGCCCATTTCTGCTGCTTGTGATCATTGCTATCAAGCCATGTAAGTCCAAGCGACCTCCGACTCATACCCAAACCCCCTCCCCAAATTTTTAGCGTCATTTTGTGAAACTATAGCTCCTTATTCATCACGTTACTTCATCACGTTTATCGTCACGTTTCAGCATCATGACTAAGTATTGAAAACAGGCTGTATTTATTGCGATAAAATAGCCATATTCTGTCCTGGGCCTATGGAGGATTGGCGTGTTTCTATCTGCATTGTTTTATGAAGTGAAAGGGCTTGAGCCAGAGGATAAATATTTCCTGGTGCGCTTCATTCAGCACTTCGGAAGAGAAGAGCCGGTGGAGCTTGGTGTGAAGGCTTTGGCGAAGCAGTTTGGGCTCTCTGATCGCCATGTGACTGCGTCGCTAAAAGAGTTGGATAAGCGCGGCGTGATGACCTTTTTATCCACTCCTGCGGGTAAGGGGCGACCAAAAAGGAGCTACCAACTCACGGATGACTTTCACAACAAACTCAATAAAGCATCCGCGCAGCCAGCCACGGACCATGAGGAAGCTGTCAGCAGGCTGCTGAAGCACGAAAATAGGAAGGCTGCCCAAGCAAGCGAAAAAGCCGAGGAGCATAATGAGGGTGTGGATCTGGCGGCCGACGCACGGAGGAAAAGACAGCCCGGCCGGTTGAGTATCGTGAATAGCCTGTTGCTGAGCGTGCTGTTGTGTCGCGCTGACCGTCTAGGGGTGGTCAGTGGCCTGGGCTTTTCAGCTCTATGCAAGATCACGGGGCTCAGTAAAGAACGATTGAAGAATAGAGTGCTGTGCCTGATTGACCTGGGCCTGATAAGAACCTATGTGCCCGGTGCAACCAGCTCGGTTCTTTTCGAAAAAATGAAAAGCATCTACTTCCTCAATCTGAACCATCCAGAGCTATCAGGCGGGGACAATGCCACTTCAGTTTTGGTTTGCACGACGAGACTTGATTTTCCCACTAGAGCGCAGCATGCGGATACGATCCGTAGGAATACTCGTCAAAATCCCACGACACATCAGAATTATCCATACGGAGAGGTTCTTAGCCTCTGTAAGGACCAGCAACCCTCGTTCTTTCATTTTTTACAGGTCATGTTGGAGAAGTACGCCGCTCATCTGCTCTCCAAATATTGGTCTGTGCTTGTTAACTGCCCTTCTAGTCAGTGGATTGATGATCAAGAGCTACAGGCGCGGATTCGTAATGACTTTCGGCCTCCGGCTCGGCTCTCAGACTCTGGTGATGATTGTCTGAAAGTATTCGGCAGAGACCGGTGCGGCATTTTAGTCGATGAGCTCTATCATGGTGCTTATAGCTTGGCGATCTGGATTACTGAGCTATTTGACCAAGTATCAGGGGTTCCGTTTGGGGCAATGGATTTCGTCATCATCCCTAGACTTTTGAGGTCTGGTTATTTTCTTCTCACATTGCTTGCCTTGCCCCGCTCGTCAGATGGCTGGCGTGGCGGCGTAGTCATTGAGCCGAATGCTGACAATAGGGTGGAGCCGCAGTTCTTTCCCTGCGAGTCCGATATTCCCCTTGAGGATCGATACCGATTTGGCTTGCTGACCCGGCCAGGCAGCAAAGTGAAGAACCCGTAGGTATTTTCTTACAGGCCACCCGAATCCTCTGAACGGAATACAGAGGAGCCAGTTCATGAGGTTAATTCGCCTGAAAGACGTCAAGCACGCCACCGGCCTAGGTCGGTCCACGATCTACAAGTACATCGAAGAAGGGGGCTTTCCGAAGTCAGTGTCATTGGGTGAGAGAGCTGTAGCGTGGGTTGAAAGCGAAGTGATGGGCTGGGTCATGGCCCGAATCGAGGCGCGTGATGCTCACGAGGGAAGCGCTGCGTGATTCGCAGGCATCCGGAGTGAGCTTTGGATGCGCGCTCCCGGCAGTCTCAATAGGCCATGACTGGGGCTTCCCCGGTCATGGCCTATATGCCACATCAGCCGGCTGCCATGGTGGCATCTCAGACAACACCCTCGGTCGACTCATAGCAAAAAGTCTCGATAGGCAGGGCTCTATCGCTTTCCATTGCCCGGCTTCTCCGGGCAGTACCTCCCTTGACAAAGCTGGTTTTATTGATATAGGCATAGGCATATCTACAGTCAACTATAGCCATATCCAATAAGCTACCCCCTTTCAATAGTCTCAAGCAGAGAACGTCTCAGCAGTTAAAACACACTCACTAAGTATCTGGTGTGCATCCAACCAACCAGGTACTCAATCATGTACTCATTCAACACTACCGTTTTCGCCAGCTTCTCCCAGTCTCAAGCCTCGATCAGGATCGAACGACTCGTTCAGTCCATTGAGCGTACTGACAAGCCGGCTTTCGAGATCATCCAAACTCAATCTGGATACGAACGTGTACAACGGACCAGGATTTCCAAATACGTCGACTCCATGCAGCAGATGTTCGATCTCTTCGATGATCGTCACCCCTACGGCTATAGCGAGCACCTGCAAGCCTTCTGGGAAGCCTGTCAGGACATTGGCTTGGAGCGTAGTCCTGCTGGAGTGACCTGCCTGAATGTGCAAGGGACGGCCTATCTGGATTTCTATCATGCCATGAACGTACTGGTTGCTCGGATTCGTCAGCTAATCAGCAGCAAGAGGTACAAGCGCAAGGCGGATGACCGCCGCTACGAGGCTAGTCGCAAGCAAGCCACGCTCAGCGAGTACGTCAGCCAGGTGCTTGATCGTTACTCACGCACGGTGGTCGTCCGTGTTGATCTGCATTATCGAGCGATGGCTTGGCCACGCTTGCGCATTGAGCATGTGTTCAATGACTTGGATAAGCTCATTCGTGCGCGGGAGCGTAATCCCATCTTCGAGCATGAGACAGGCTATATCTGCTCAGTTGAGCACGGAGAGGATAAAGGCTTTCATATCCATGCAGCCTTCTTCTTCAACGGTGCTGGGGTACGCAGCGATTTTGCTAAAGCGAGAAAGATTGGCGAGTTGTGGGAGCAGATCACTTGTGGCCTGGGTTACTTCTTCAGCTGCAACGATGACAAGGACAGATATGGTGACGAGCTCGGAATCGGGGTGATCAAGCGAGCTGACAGCGAGGCATGTCGAAAGGTCATCAATGCCGTGAGTTACCTGACCAAGGACAACCAATATCTGCGCATGAAGCCTGTTGGGGCGAGAGCCTACCGCACTGGTCGTATTCACAGAGCAACGGTTTGAAAAGTCTACGGATCAGCACCATCGTGCTGGCTCTGATTTGCCCAAGCGGTTATCTGCTATCTGAATAAGGCAGCGTAATCAGTCATCTCCAAATACGTCGACTCCTTGACCCACAGAATTCAATCAGCACGGGGGCGCTCCGTGCGCCTGAACGATACTGCTCATCAGACAGAGGTGCGCTGGTGCTGGGTCAGGGAGATTGGGCAAGAGGGTCGACTGCATTATCACTTCGTCTTACTGCTCAACTGGGATGCGTACCACACCGTGGGACGCTTTCACTCGGCACAGCAGAATACATACAGCCGCCTAAATGCTGCCTGGGCCAGTGCGTTGAGAATTCCTGTCGACGATGCCTATGGCTTGGTGCATATCCCCGATAACGCTGGGCACCACCTCTCTCAGGATGATCCAGAGGAGATGGATCGGTACTTCCTTCGCGTGAGCTACCTCTGCAAGGCCGCGACCAAGGTGTACGGCAATCGATGCCATGTGTTTGGTTGCAGTAGGGGATAGCCCCCCTCCCGGCTAACCTGCAGCAGCTATCTCTGCAAAGCAGCTACTAAAGTCTTTGGGGATGGCAGTCATGGCTGTGGCGTCAGTCGGATTTGAGCGTGCTCGTTGGCCCTCAAATGAAGCCAGAGGGCATTTGATCGACGCTATCAGTACGCTCCCATATAGACCGAAAAGTCTATATGGGGCAGTCACATAGCCTTGCTGACAATCAAGGCTATGACCCTGATCAGTGCCAGCCCCAGGTAGATCAGTTAAAAAAAGCCTATTGAGATAGATATGACCCAATCCAGCAGGTTGATCCGTTATGAAACAATTCACTGACTCCAGCGCCACCCCTCCTTCCGCACTCTCGCGCATACATTACGGCCACACGTTCAGTGGGCTACCTGTCATGTGTGTGCACAAGCAAGTGCCGGTCTGGCAAGGGCGTCAGTTGTCCTCGTTGTCGAACCCCCAGTAGGCATTGAGCTTTTTTCGCAGCACCAACAGCGCGGCGGCTTCGGCCAGCGCCTTGTCTTTGCTGCGCAGTTCACGCTCAAGTTCCTGGATGCATTTCTTGTCTTTACGTGCTTGTTCGCGGTCGTCTTTTTGCTGGTCCTGTTCAGACTTCTGGCCGCTGATAAACGCTTGCCGCCAGACGAGGATTTGCTCCGGGTAAAGGCCTTGGCGTCGGCAATACTCTCCCAGGTCGATCTCGGACAAACCGGCGGCCTCAAGGACAACAGCAAACTTCTTTTCGGCTGACCAGTTCTGGGCCAATTGCTTGTTTTCGGGCACTACGTTTCCTTCTGAACTGACCTGCTTGCGCCAGTTGTACAAAGACATTTCGCTCACCCCTTCGCGCCGGGAAACCTTGGCTATCGACAGGTTAAGCGGAGGTGGCAACATCTTGAGCAATGCGGCTCTTCGTTCGGATGAATAGTACGCCACGGTGAATCTCTTTCCGCCCCCGATATGACTTTTCAGGAAAATCCGCAGAGGCGAAAGCACTTTTCTAATTTGAATTGCTCGAACGCAAAGCTGCCTATGTCAGGTGGACTTTGCGCCGATCAATGAAGTTTTTTAACGCACTACTTCTCCAAGTCAACCTTCAAACGCTCGCCGGCATAGATCTGAGCTTCCTGGGCTTTTTGCACCACAGCTGCAGTACCAAAGAACTCGTGGGTTACTCCTGGATAGAGCCTGCGTTCAACGCTCACTCCTGCGCTTCGCAGCGCCTGTTCCAGCTGAGCACCGTCGTCACGTAACGGGTCAATCTCGGCGTTGATCAATGTGACCGGAGGCAGACCTTGTAGATTGGCATGCACAAGATCGATGCGCGGATCTTTGGCATCAGCTTGGCTGGTAATGACTTGCGAAATGAACCACAGCATCATTGGACGGTTGAGGGGAATCGCATCGGCGTATTTCAAATACGACTCAGTGTCGGTATTTGACTGGGCTACTGGATAAACCGACAGCACATGCTTCGGAGCAGTCAACCCCGCCTTATGAGCCGCTACCGCCGTCGCAACGGCAAGGTTCCCACCTGCGCTCTCGCCAGCAAGCGCAAGACGCTTCGGATCACCATTCACCGAAGACGCTTTGGTTGTCAGCCAACGGTAAGCAGCTAGGGCATCTTCATGTGCGGCGGGGAATTTGTTCTCCGGGGCGAGTCGATAGTCCACGGAAACAACGACAGCGTTAGCCTGCTTCGCTAGACCTCGTGCGCCGCCGTCATAAACTTTGCGGTCGGCGAAAACCCACCCGCCTCCGTGGAAGTACAACACTACCGGAAACGGCCCTGTGCCGTCTGGTGTATACACAGTCGCGGGCATCGAGCCTGCAGCGCCCGGCACTTGGATCTCGCGAGTGGTGACGCCTGGCACAAGTGTCGTGGGCGTGCTGTCGCGTTTCTGGTCAGCCAGTACCCCTTTAACGGCGTCGGCCATGGTCGGTTGCTGGCGAGCTTCGGCTGGTGTGATCTTCTCAACTGCTTTGCCATCGAAGCTGGCAAATTTATTCAGCACTTTGTGCATGTCCGAATCAGTGCGCAGCATGCTTTTGGTACCGCTGACAGCAAGCTGAGAAACTGAAGGTTTGTCAGGGTCTCGAACACATCCGCTCAAGAAGGTAACGACTCCGATTGCTGAAAGTACGATGACCAGTTTGCGATGTTTTGTAATCATTATTTTTTCCTCACACCGACAGCCCGCCTTAATCGCGCACTGCGCCACGGGCGTGCCTTTTCGGTGCTTAGCTATCACGGTTTATGACCTACTCGGTATTTTCGGAGCAAGCGAAGGCATCAGGTTCATCCACTCAATCAGCCGGTTTGAGCACAACCTTTGTCCAGCCATTGTCACGCGCATCGAAGTGCTTATAGGCGTCTGGCCCTTCAGCGAGCTTCAAGCGGTGAGAAATGATCTGCGCGGGGTTAGCTCGCCCGTGGTGAATGAGTTGTGCCAACCTGCGGTTGTAGACTTTGACGTTGGCCTGGCCCGTGCGAATTTGCTGCCCCTTGAACCAGAATGCACCGAAGTCGAAGGCCATCTTGCCTTCCTTTGCGAGTTCGTTTTTTGCACCAGGGTCTTTCGGTATGAATACGCCGACGACTCCTATTCCACCGGTAGCCTTTGTCGAGGCAACGAGGTTGTTCATCGTCAGGTGATTGGCTTCATGCCCATGGCGGTCGCAGCACTGATAACCCACACATTCGCAACCACGATCAGTGCCTTTGCCATGAGTCAGATTGAGTATCTGATCCACCGCTTCTTTCTCCAGGGAGTTTATCGGTGTGGCACCCATTTGAGCCGCCAGCTTCAGACGATCTGGATGATTGTCGACCACGAATACTTGGGAGGCACCTTTGATCATGGCGGAGTGGGCAGCCATCAATCCGACCGGGCCGGCACCGTAAATCGCGATGCTCTCACCGGGTAATAGGCCGGCTAATTCAGTCGCATGCCAACCGGTAGGAAAGATGTCAGACAGCATCACGTAGTCATCTTCACGCTCTTGCGCGTCTTCGGGCAGCACCAGGCAGTTGAAGTCGGCGTAGGGTACGCGAAGCAATTCAGCCTGCCCTCCTTGATATGGCCCCATTTCTGCGAATCCATAAGCAGCGCCCGCATTACCAGGATTGGCGGTCAGACAAAACCCCGTCAGGCCCTTCTCGCAGTTTTCGCAGAACCCGCAGCCAATATTGAACGGCAGACAAACGCGATCCCCCACCTTTACCCGATCAACACCGGCCCCGACCTCAATCACCTCACCGAGATTCTCGTGTCCAAATACGCGCCCAGTCTCAAACGAAGTCCGACCCTCGTACATGTGCAGATCTGAACCACAGATGTTGGTGGCAGTGACTCGAACCAAGGCATCAGTAGGTTTTTCGATTTTGGCATCCGGGACATTTTGCACGCTCACGTCACGCGGGCCGTTGTAAACGATTGCTTTCATGTTGTTCTCCCATTAGCAAAACGAAAGGAATATTTCGTCTGCTCACCACTTATCTGTCAGGGAAAAGCAACATATGTTCAGTCAGTTGAGCCGAATGGCTGACGAGCGGTTAATTGAAATGCTTAGCGTCGAAAAGGATGAGTTTTTGGCCTCCGCGGGCATGGGAGGGATGATGAAGATGATGGATCAGCAGTCGTCCTTGATGGCAATGCCAATGGCTAAGGGATGACTGCATGCATCTGCGCTACCTCGGCAACCTTGGGGAGACAGATACTCGAAGATTTAGCTGCCGGCTTCCTGATCAATTGGTTCTTGGCTGAGAATTTGAATCGCGCCATCCAAGGGGGTCATGAGCAACTCTAGCTTTTTGAGCTGACGTAGTTGGATTCGATCCAACTTCTCCCTTATCTCGGCATAACCCCGTTTTTGAGCGCAGGTTGTAGTAGTCAACTAGCCTGATCTGAAGATGATTCAGCACCAGCTCATTTGGTTACTGAGGTTTCGGAAACTTCCGATGGATGCCTGATCTCTACCTGATGATCGCGGCCATCGTCGATCAGCGGAATGTCCTCGCCGCTGTGCAGCGTGCCGTCTAGACTGAATTGCGACAGGCCCTCGCCGACGGCGGTTTGTCGCACCCTGATATGGTAAATGGTTTCACCAAACCGGTAATGCAACGTGAAGCTAGGCCAGTGCGCCGGGAGCACCGGCCGTATGCGGAGTCGCTCGCCTTCACGCTGCAGGCCCAGCAGGGACTCCACCATCAGCCGGTACATCCAGCCTGCTGAGCCGGTATACCAGCTCCAGCCGCCGCGTCCGGCATGCGGAAACACCCCGTACACATCAGCGGCCACCACATACGGCTCGACTTTGTAAACCTCTATCGCCTCAGCGCTGCAGCCATGGTTAACCGGATTAATCATGCGCAGCAGCTCCCACGTTCGTGCACTGTCGCCCAGTGCGGCGAAGGCCATGGTTGCCCACACGGCTGCATGGGTGTACTGGCCACCGTTCTCTCGCACGCCGGGCACGTAGCCCTTGATGTAGCCGGGGTCGAGCGCCGAGCGGTCGAAGGGTGGATCGAGCAACTGGATCAACCCGACATCGCGGCGCACCAGATGGCGATCAAGCTCGTCCATAGCCTGGCGCCTTCGTCCGTCTGGTGCGGCGCCGGAGAGTACCGCCCAGCTCTGTGAGATTGAGTCGATCCGACATTCGTCGTTGCTTGCCGAACCTAGCGGTGTGCCGTCGTCGAAATACGCCCGGCGGTACCATGCGCCATCCCAACCATGCACTTCTAAGCTGTCCTGCAGCGTGCCCGCCTGCTCCTCGCAGCGCCGGGCGAACGGCTCGTCACCATAGCCGCGTGCGGTCTTGGCAAAGTGCTGCAATACCTCGTACAGGAAGAAGCCCAACCACACGCTTTCGCCACGCCCCTGCTCGCCGACCCTGTTCATGCCATCGTTCCAGTCGCCGGCACCGATCAGTGGCAGGCCATGGACGCCGCGCCCCATGCTGTGCTCGATGGCCCGCACGCAGTGCCGATACAGCGTTTCGTCCAGCGGCGCGCACGTAGGCAGGTCATAGTAGGACTCTTCGCCTGCGTCCAGCGGGCGGCCTTCGATATAGCCCACCGGTTCGTCGAGCACGCTGTGATCCGCAGTGACCCGCACATAGTGGCTGGTTGCCAGGGCCAGCCACAGGTAATCGTCAGAGCACAGTGTACGCACGCCTCGCCCCAGCGGCGGATGCCACCAGTGCTGCACATCGCCTTCGGGGAACTGGCGTGAGGCGCAGAGCAGCAGATGCTGGCGTGCGGCGTGCGGGGCGGCGTGGAGCATGGCCATGACGTCCTGCAACTGATCACGGAAGCCGAACGCCCCGCCTGACTGGTAATAACCGCTGCGAGCCCAGAAGCGGCAGACAATGACCTGATACATCAACCAGCCGTTGACCAGTACATCGATCGACGGATCGGGCGTTTCCACCTGCACCCGGCCCAGCGTCTCACGCCAGTGGGCCTGCACGGCGTCGAGTGCCTCGACCGCCCCCATGCTGCCACGGTAGCGCAGGCGCAAGGCGCTCGCCGTCGAGGCATCGCGCTCTGCGCCCAGACGGAACACCAGTTCGTGGCTGCCACCAGCGCCCAGTTCGAGGCCGACCTGGATCGCTCCGCACGGGTCAAGACCACCTCCGGTGCGGCCAGACAGTCGCGCCTGTGTCATCGCTGCTGGTGCCCCGAGGTTGCCGTTGCGGCCGAGAAACTCGCTGCGATCGGCGGTGACACTTAGACTTGGCGAGTCGACATCGAAGAATGCCACCCGGCCTGGAAACTCGATCGAATAGGTGTTGTGCGCCAGTAGGGCGCCGCTGAGCGGGTCGAACTCGGTGACCACGTGCATCGCCGACTTCTCGCGCAAATCGCCCAGCACCCATTCGACATAACCCGTTGCGGACAGGCGGCGCAGGCGCCCTGAGTCATTGCGTATCCTAAGCCGGTAAAACTTGATCGGCGCATCCAGCGCCACGTAGACCCACAGCTCGGTGTGGATGCTGTCTTCGTTGTGCTCGAAAACACTGTAACCAAAGCCGTGGCGGGTCATGTACGCGCCATGGCCGCGCCGCGGTAGCAGCGTAGGCGACCAGTAGTGCCCGGTCACCTCGTCGCGCAGGTACAACGCCTCGCCGCAGGCATCGCCGACAGGATCGTTCTGCCAGGGCGTCAGCCGGAACTCATGGGCGTTCTCGCTCCACGTATAGGCGCTGCCGCTCTCGGAAATGACCGTGCCGAACCCTGGGTTGGCCAGCACGTTGACCCAGGGCGCCGGTGTCGCCTCTCCCGGCATGAGAGTTATCGAATATTCGCGGCCGTCTGCCGTAAAGCCGCCGTACGGATTACACAAGATCAGCTCTCCCTGCTTGGGGGCGGGCTGCGGTGGGGTCGTTTCGAACAGGCGCGGGAGGTTCTGTTCGAACTGCGGCAGCGGCGGATCCACGCGACGCCGGTGCACCTGCTCGGCCAGGCTGCCATGGTCGTCGCTGAGGATGATGCGGGCGACCGACTGCATCAGAGTCCGATCCTCGTTCGAGAGCTGCTGAGCCAAGCGCACGAAGACTCTGCCCGGCCGGTCGATCAGGCTGGCATCAATACCCGAGGCAATCAGGCCCATGATCAGATCATGCAGGTGTTGCCGGTAGCCGGCACGATCCTCGTTCCATATCACCAGATCCACCGCCAAGCCCTTCATCCGCCAGTAGGTATGCGCTTGCACCGATTGGCGGACCAGCTCGATATTCTCTGCCGCATGGATCTGCAGCAGCACGATCGGTAGGTCACCGGAGACACCATGCCCCCACAAGCCGGACTGGTTCCGCTGATTGGCGGCCAGCACGCCGGCCTCTGCCCGATAGGCGGCATTCGCGTAGATGACCGAGGTGGCCAGGTGTTCATACAGCTGCGCATCGACCTGCGAGATATTGAACTGGCGGCGTAACACCTGACTATGGGTCCACGCCAGGTCGAACACGCGGTCGGCCAGATGGCGGTCGCGATATTTGTCGATCAGTTGCAGGCAGCCTTCGCGACTGTCGCTGACGCCGGTCACCAGATCGATCGTCGCCGACTGGTCGGGATCGAGGGTGATACGGCAGCGGATCGCCACGATCGGATCGAGCACCGCTCCGGCGCTGTTGGAGAGCAGACCCTGATCGTCGGGCGTGGCGTCCATCGCCGCTGGCTGGACGATACTGCGGCCGCGACCGATGAAGCGCCGGCGGTCCGTTTCGTAAGAGATCGAGTCGATATCGACCTGGTGCACCGCCAGCAGATGACACATCCAGGGCGCTACTTCCTCGCTGGAGCGCGACCGGCGCGTGCAAAGGATCGCCTGCAGCGGCTGCAGCAGCTCGGTCTGCACGAACAAATTGCTGAAGGCCGGATGTATCGCATCGCTGATCGCGGGAGCCAGCACCACCTCGGCGTAGCTGGTGAGCTCGATTGTGCGTCGCACCCGTGCACGGTTAGTAACATGGATGCGCCGCAGCTCGATGTCGTCCTCCGGCGATACCACGATCTCGGTATGAGTATCGAAGTCACGTTCGCGTATGCGGAACTCAGCGCGCGCCTCTGAGAAGATCGCCTCGTAACTTTCCAGGCGCCTCAGTGTTGGCTGATGGGCACTGGACCAGAAGGTGCCACTGGCGACATCACGCAGATAGCAGAACATGCCCCAGTTGTCGCAGGTGATGTCCTCGTGCCAACGGGTCACCGCCAGTTCACGGCAACGACTGTAGCCACCACCGGCACTGCTCACCATCACATGATAGCGGCCGTTGGACAGCAGTTTCACAGCGGGCCGGCGACGGTCGGGGTCAGTGAAGATGCGCAGCTGGGCTGTCGCCAGCTGTGCCCCCACATCGGGGGTGGTAAGGCCGGAAGCATGCAGGTACTCGGCTGCCGTTTTCGGTATCCGCTCCTGCAACAGCAAGGCGTTGGCCCGGAACTGCGGTTCGGACTCGAAACGTCGCTGCATCGGCCGGTCCAGCAGTACGCTGGCAAGTGCCAGCAGGCTCATGCCCTGGTGATGCGCCATGAAAGAGCGGACCACCACCGAGTCATGTCCGCGCGGCAAGCGTGCCGCGGTGTAGTCGATGGCCTCGTGCAGGCCGTAGCGTCCAGCCAAGCCTTGGGTGGCGAGCCGCTGTAGATTCCGGCAGGCAGCCTGCGGAGCCACCATCAACGCTAGCGCCGAGGCATATGGCGCCACCACCATGTCCTCGCCTAGCCCTCGCTGGAGCCCGAGTCCCGGTACCCCGAAGGCGCGGTACTGGTAATTGAAGTTGATGTCCCGCGTGTTGTAGGCCGATTCGGATACGCCCCACGGCAGCCCCAGCTGGCGGCCGTATTCGATCTGCCGGGCCACCGCCGCGCGGCAGGTCTGGTCTAGTAGGGTACCCTCGGGGCTCGGCATCACCAGCAGCGGCATCAGGTACTCGAACATCGACCCAGACCAGGACAGCAATACCGGCACGCCGCCGTTGCTGGTGAGTAGTCGGCCGAGTGTGAACCAGCTTTGCTGTGGCGACTGGCCCAGGGCGATGGTCACGAAGTTGGTGAGGCGCGCCTCCGAGGCCAGCAGGTCGTAGTAACCCGCATCCCGCAGATGCTCGTCGACGTTGAAGCCGATCGCGAACAGGTTACAGCGTGTGTCGTACAGAAAGCTGAAATCCATCGTCGCCAGGTCCTCGGCCAGCTTCGCCAGCCGTGTGGCGGTGGCGATGCGCTGGCTGGCATCACGCTGCACTTCGGCGACCTGCCCACGCAGGGCCTGGGGCCACAGATCGGCATTGAGCTGCGCCAAGTGGCGCCAGGTCGGCAGCGGCGTAACAGCATCACCTCCCGCGCCATTCATGGTCGATGGGAGCATGAAACGATACAGCTCGGCCTGCTGGTCGCCGCATTGGGTGATCAGCGCCGCCAGCCAGAAGGCGACGTCGCTCTCCGGTGTGGCATTGAGCACGGCGGCCAGCGCCACGGCACGATCGAGTAACCCGTGCATGCAGTCCGCTGCGTCTGGCAGCGATTGCGGCACAGTGGCCAGCGCCGCGCGCAGATCGGCCTGCAACGCGTGCATCTCGCGGCTGTCGAGCGCAGCGGCCGGGAGTGTGTCGCGCAGTACATGAAGGGTATCGCTCAGGCCTGTCAACTGGCGCGCGTCGAATAGCGGATCGTCGGCCAATGCAAGCAGGCCAGGGCGCAGGGTCAGAAGCAACCCGGCTAGATTGCCGCTGTCCACCGTCGAGACATAGCGCGGGTGCAGGGGTTGCAACGACAGGGTGTCGTACCAGTTGTAGAAATGGTTGCGATGCCGTTCCAGTCGGCTCATGACCGCGAACGACTGGTCTAGGCGCTCCAGTAGTCGCCCGGCACTCAGATAGCCGAAGTCATAAGCGGCCAGATGCGCCAGCAGGGACATGCCCATGTTGGTTGGCGAGGTTCGGTGGGCGATGACGGCGGTGGACTCTTCTTGGATATTATCCGGAGGAAGCCAGTTGCCTTGCTGGCTGACGTGGCTGTCGAAGAAAGCCCAGGTCCGACGCGACAAGTTCCGCAGAAAGCGCAGTTCGACGTTCGTCGGGGTGAATGCCGCGCGGGTGGCCGGCTTACTCAGCCACCAAGCGATGGCCGGCGATGCCATCCAAAGCAACACCAGCGGAGCGGCGAGCGCTAATGCGCCGGGGCTAGGGAGCAACGCCAGGATCACTAGCCCACTCAGCAGCGGACTTGCCCACATCAGCCGGTAGAGTTCCGGCAGGTCGTGGGCACTGGTGCGCTCTACTTCGCAAGAGGGGTTCCACTGCAGCAATCGGCGATGGCTGACCAGTATCCGCCACAGCGTGCTGGCGATTGCATCCAGGCTGCTCAGCGCCTCGCACGGCAGCCAGGCAAGAGTCAGTGCCGTGCGCAGGACATCCTGGCCGGCTGCGCGCAGCACCACCGCCAGGTGCTGGTCGAGTGGCACGTCGTGGGGCTTCTGGAACATCGCCTGTATCGGCGGAAGCAGCGATGGGATCAGTAGCAGGGCGAGGATCGTCAGGGTCCAGCCTGCCGGCTGCGCCAGGCCGAACCAGCCTGCCAGCAGCATCGCCAGCAGTGCCGCGGGCTCCAGGCTGCGGCGCAGGTTGTCGAATATCTTCCAGCGCGCTAGCGCGCACAGGCGATTGGCTTCGAAGCCGGCGCACTGGGTTGGCACCTGCGGCAGAATCCAGGGCAATAGCTGCCAGTCGCCGCGAATCCAGCGATGTCGGCGCTGGCTGTCAGCGCTGTAGCTCGAGGGGTACTCCTCGAACAACTGCACATCGCTGAGCAGGCTCGTGCGGGCGTAGCAGCCTTCGATCAGGTCATGGCTGAGAATGCGGTTGTCGGGGAAGCAACCGGCGACGGCCTGCTCGAACGCATCCACCGCATAGATGCCCTTGCCGATAAACGAGCCTTGCTGGAACAGATCCTGATAGACGTCCGAGACGGCGCGCGTATAGGGATCGATCCCTGCCTCGCTACCGAACAGGCAGGTATAGGCGGATCGTGCCGTGCTGGGCAGGCTGATGCCGACCCGTGGTTGCAGGATCGCGTAGCCGGCGCTGATGCGACGCTGCTGCGGATCGTAGACGGCACAGTTGAGTGGATGCTCCATGGCGCCAATGAACTGTCGTGCCGTATCCCGCGGCAGCTGGGTATCGGTGTCGAGGGTGATGACGTAACGCACCTGCTGCAGCCCTGCGAGGTTGCCGACAATCAGCGCAAAGCGCTCCTGCCCGGTGCCGCGCAGCAGTGCATTGAGTTCGGCAAGCTTGCCCCGCTTGCGCTCGTGGCCCATCCACACCTGCTCAGCCGAATTCCAGTATCGCGCGCGATGGAACAGGAAAAAGTGATTGCTGTCGGGATATTTTCGGTTCAACGCATCGATGCGCTCACGAGCCAGCGCCAACAAGGCTGCGTCCTGCTCCAGAACTTCGGTCGAGGCATCCATGAAGTCGGTAAGCAGCGCGAAATGCAAGTGCTCGTCGCGGTTGGCCAGGAAGCGCACCTCCAGCCCCTCGGTCAGCTCCTCGATGTCCTTCGCACGGGCTATGAGCGTCGGAACTACCACCAGCGTGCGCGCCTTGGCGGGGATGCCCGCGCTAAAGTCCAGGCGCGGCAGCATGCTCGGCGGCACAGAGAGGGTCACCAGCCAGTTCACCAGAGCCAGCGCCAAGCGGCTGGTAGTCAGCAGCGCGGGAATTGTGAGCAATACCAACAGTAGCCCATGCCAGCCGTTGGCCTGCGCCGCGGCGAAGAACGGTACAGCGAACAGGAACATCAGCACCGTGTTCAAACCGAGGTAAAAGGATAGCGGCGAGCGGCCCAGCAGCCGTTGGTATCGTTCACCCAAGGTGCAGTGTGCGCCGAGGTGTTGCTCCAACGCAGGCAGTCCCTTGCCGATCAAGTAGAAACCCACGTGACTGGTAACAGCTCCGACGTGATCAGCCCCGGCGTTGGCCTGTGCCAACTTGATCGCTGCCCGCGCCACGTTTTTCTCGGAGTGCGTACTATTTCTCGCAAGGCGCTCAACGACATGGCGGTAATTGTCACGCGTCGCGAAGTCCATGCTGACATAGACCCCCGATGGATCTTCGCGCAGCACTTGCTCGACGATACTCAAGCTCTCGACGAATTCGCGCCAGTCTGTCGTCGACAGCAGGCGCAGGCTACCGATGCTATTGCCGATGGAAACCTGGTCGGCCGCCTGTTGCTGCGCATCCATTTGCACCATGTGCTCGATGGTTTGTCCTGCCTCAGCCAGGTTTTGCTCGACCCAGGTCAACGGCAGTGCCAGTGCCGAACTCTGTCCCTGTAGTCGCCGCACCAGCTCGGCGACGAATGAACTGGTCATCGGCGGCTTCGAGCGTGCCATATCGGCCACACTGAGCACGACATTCTTCGGGTCGCACTCGACAGTTTCGGTCATCCGGTCGGCCCAGTCGTCGGCCAGACAACGATCATTCCATTTCGCCATGACCCGCGAAGCAACGCGGCGCAGATTCTCGATCAACGCCAGCCGCAGCATGATGGGGATCGCCCACAATTCGCCGAGTGTGAGCGGCGTTACTGCCTGATAGGCCGCAACAAAACGGTCCAGGATCTCGCTGTCAACCCGGCCATCGCCGTGTGAAATAATCTCCAGCGCGGTGTCGTAGATCCTCGGCAGCCCGGTCGATGGGCCATTCGCCAGCCGCGGCAATTCACGGCTGTAGCCCTTGGGTAGGTGCCTTTGCGCGATTCGAATTTGTTCCTCGATCAGATAGAAGTTGTCGAGCAACCATTCTGCGGCGGGCATGACGCGTCGACTGGACAACGTCGCTGTGGTCAGGGTTTCACAGCTGCTGACCAGCAGGGCTTCGTTATCGCTCAGTCGCGCCAGTAGCGGGTCCGCCGCCGAGCGCGGACTCAAGATGTGTTCGCGAGCCAGTTGAGTGCCATGGTTTGCCATCTGCTCGGTGCTGAACAACTCGGCGCGCAAGGCAGGCTCGTACTCGAACTTGCGAGTCGAGTCTCGCCACAGACGAAACCCTGTTTCAAGTCGACGCAACCGAAAAAAGGAGAGAATCCGCTGAGTATTCATTGATCCCCTGACCTCAGGCTGAGCCGTCAAAGAGATCATTCAGCCTAGGGGCTGTTGACGTTTCGCGCTAGGGAGGCTGAGAAAGAAGAGCAAAACCGCAGAATTAAGGTTCCTACGCCGACAACCCTGCGAGTTTGCAATGTCCCGATTGATGTGATGCTCAGTAACGAGCTTTGGTCGACGCTGGAAAAAATTCTGCTTCAACAAGCCATTTACCATAAGCCTGATCTGCGAGTGACGGTTGAGGGGATGCTCTACCGAATGCGCGTGGGCTGTCCCTCGCGAGCCTTGCTAAGAACCTTTGGAGACTGGAACTCAGTCTACAAGAATCGCTCGCTATTGACCGACTCCTGCCTGTCACGGAAGGCAGGTGGTGACCCGAACCGGCCGCTCACGACAGGCAACCAACGGCCAAAAGCAGCCTCTGACGACGATTCCGTGATGAGCTTTATGTCTAGATATGTGGAATGACAATCATGGGATCACCGTTGGTTTCATTGGCGCATCCGAATATCCGCTGGCACTGGCCACGGCTATACTTAATGGGTGGACTCACTCACATTCTGCGGGTCGTAGTGTTCATGGTGTTTCTGGTCCATCGGAGCCTGTAACTCCCACATTTTAGGGTGAGCCGGAGAACTTCCAGTAGATACGGATCCTGTCTGGTGCAGACACTGACCGTTGGTAACATCCGGTCTGCCGCATCGGAGTACAAAATGACTCAGTCAGTGGAGTTCTTCCTATCGATCGTCATCGCGAAAATCATCAAGGCGGGCTTTGCGTTTGGTGGCAGCTATCGCCAAGGCGAATTATTTAAGGGCTCGAAAGTAAAGGGTTATTACAACGCCAGAACCGGGTCATGGGAGCTGCAGGCAGGTGTCCGGTCGTATGACTATGCAACTTTCCTGATGATCGAAAAAGCCGTGAATTGTTTACGCGAAACCAAGGGCTGGGAAATCGGTATAGGACCAACCGTTGTTGTGGTTGACGAAGGGGCGCTAAGAATCTGTCCCGCTCGACGCTGAAGGACGATACCTGCGCGTTCACATTCGTCCAACAAGGATTAATGGCCGGGGTCAGCATCGAAGGAACGAAGATTTCCCTGATAAAACACGGAAAACCGGCCGTTTGGGTTGCGTGCCTTGAATTGAACGTTTAGATATGAAATTAAAAACAAGCTAGGGTTACAGAGTCTAACAATCTACATCAGAGGTTTTGCCATGAGTACCCTGACGATCGAAGGCTGGTGCAAAATTAGCGACGACCAAAAGTCCACCCCGGTGGGGGACGTCCATTTTAACATCGAAGGCCCTGTCCATTTGCGTCTGGAGCAGGCCGAAGAACGCCTGCAGAATGGCCATGAGTCAGAAGTCATGGTCGATGTCGATATGAAGTCAATGGACTTGATCATGCCTGAGGGATACGGCCCCCTATCCGATTGCCAATTACGCGTCTATTTGAGCGACGACCAACGCGGCCAGTTCCATTTGGTCGGGCATCGGACCAGTGATGGCAGCTTGATCTACACCAATGTGGTTTTGATTGCTCAGTTAAGTTAGCCGCCACTCAGTCCAGGCGCACGGACACCGCCCGTACACGGAAAAGTGCTCAGGGAATGGTCAATTCCTAGTGTGGTGACTATAGTTACTTCCAGTAATTCAGCCCCTTCTTTGTGAGCAGGAAAAAATGCAAGCAGATAACGAATCGCTGCCAGATTCCGAAATGCTCTTCGATGATGCGGATCGTGGATTGCTGCTCACCGCAGAAGACGGTCAGATTAAACGGGTTAACCTCACCTTCTGTCACTGGATCGGTTACAGCCGAGAGGAACTACTCGGTCGTCAGATTCAGAGCCTTATGAGGCTCACGGGGAGAAGCTTCTATCAGAACTGGGTATCCCTAATGCAAATTCAGGAGGAGGTCGCTGATGTGAAATTCGACCTCGTTCATCATAATGGCTGTGCAACCCCGATGATTTTCAGCGCAATCAGGTGTGAGCACTCCACCGGTATTTTTCACGAGTTGTCATTGTTCAGGGCCGAAGAGCGACATCGATACGAACGTGACCTACTCAATGCGCGGATGGTCGCCGAAAGGCATCTGGCAAAACACCTCAAGGCTCAACGCGCTCAGAATGCTGCCCAGGACAAATTGCGTGTTACCTACGCTGCGGCAGAAGACAGGGCCCTTTTCGCCGAACAGATGATTGGTATCGTCAGCCACGATCTGCGAAACCCGCTGTCGGCGATAATAATGGCAACGGATATGCTGGGCCGCGGGGAGCTTGATGCCAAACAGAGGCAAGTACTCGGTCATATCACTCACTCGGCGCAGAGGGCACAGCGTTTGGTCGCAGACCTTCTTGACTTCACTTTGACTCAAGTTGGACGAGGTATCGCGGTTTCCCCCAAGCCGGTCGACCTGCACGAACTTGTGGCGGGATGCTTGGACGAGTTAAGACGGACCTTCCCCGGACATGAGCTGTCCCACTTGCGTGTTGGACACTGCGAGTTCACCGCGGACAGTGACCGGCTTTATCAGCTTATAGGCAACCTCGTTGCCAATGCAATCTCCTACGGCTCTGCGGATGGTGGGGTAACCGTCTCGTCGCTCTGTGAGGACCACGCAGTAAGTATTGTCGTGCACAACGTTGGCACGCCAATACGCCCGGCGCTGCTCGACAACCTGTTCGAGCCGATGATTCGCGGCAGTCATGACAATGCTGAGCTGCACAGTCTCGGGCTTGGTCTATTCATTGTTCGAGAGATCGCAAGAGCGCATCACGGTGATGTGACAGTGACGTCTTCGATCGGAAGCGGAACGACGCTCACTGCCACGTTTCCTCGATCCGCCAATTAGCTTGATACAGAAACGTGGATTGTTTCGGTCGGCAGAGCGCTGAGGAGGGGGATTAAGCGTGCGTGACCTTTGTGTGACTTTCTCACGCACCTATAGCGGACCCATTCCATATAGCTACCGAGGCCAGCGCACGTCGTACACACTGGCACAACGGTCTCTTTTGGGGCCAGGCTCTGTGGAAACGCAGCCATCGTTTTGAAGTCTGCGTTGCTACGTAAAATCTGCAAGCGTTTGGTTAATCAGCTAGATCTGCAATTTGCATAGGAACGCGATTTTCGTTCCAGGTCTGACCGTCAAACCTGTTTTAAACGTTTTCACAAAGCCTCGACCCAGCCTCGTCGATGATGACGGGCTGAGAGCGGCCAAAAGAGGAAGATCCCCAGCGGCGACGTTGGTCGTCGTCGATGCCGAAGCTTGAATGGCAATGACGTTACGATGCTTCTGAGAAGAAGCATGTTCTGATCTTCCCATTACGCGCCCGACATGGCCACGGCCAATCTCTTTCCGCCCCCGATATGACTTTTCAGGAAAATTCGCAGATGTGCCAACTATTCTGACACCGGGGGGGGTAGAAAAACTTGTAGAGCGGGCTGGCTGGACTTTCGACGCATTTGTAGTTCGGGCTTACTATGTAATTACTGCAGCCAAAATATCTGCTGTTGAGACCCGGGATGCGCAGAAATTACAGGACGAAGCCGTCGCAGCCGCGGTAGCTTATCTTTCCAAAGCGCAAGTTGCTGGCTCGCCCTACTACAGTTACACCAACCAGTTATTCGCAGAGGTGGTAGTAGGCATCGCTGAATATTTCAGAGAGAGTAAGGCGCGGTTCCAGCCGGCTACTGTGAACAAATTCGACCGCCTTTATAGCCGCTGGCATCGAGAGCTTCCACTTCAGCGTGGGGCGGGGTTGACATTCACTTGGTTAGCACGCGATCTTGATGTCTTAAAAAGTGACAAGCTCCTTGTTCCGAAACGGGATGTGTCCGGAAGACTGCGGCAGAGTCACACCGCGATAATATTTGAAGGGCAGGTGAGTGCCGGCAATATCGAGATAATCGGAGGAGGTCCTAACTCCTTTCAACCATTATCGGATGACGACACTTTTCTTTCCTCTGTCGTAGAACCTGAGTATCAACTATCGCAGATGCCATCGCTCGGCCGAATTTTGGGTCCTGACGATGATCCGAACCTGGGTAGGTTTGGCGGGCAGTCAAGTCTCGACGGATTTCATCTGACTGCGACATTTGAACCGACGGAACCCCGTGATTGGGTCACGATCATACTTACGTTGGAAGCCGAACGGTCGGCGATGATCGGGATCGGCGATTTTGCGTGGTTCCTACTTCATCCAACATTCTCGCCGTCGGCAATCTAAGTCACGTTTCGAGGAAATCGTGCTCAGCTGCGTCTACAAGCATGGGGTGGATTCACGGTGGGCGTTTGGTTGCCTAAGACCGGGGTCGAATTAGAATGCAACCTCGCAGTGATCGAGTCTGCGCCTGAGATTATAAAAACGCGTTGAACTGAATTGAAAAACGACATGCTGTGCGAGAGGACGTCCTTCAGATCGGCATACGGACCGTGCTTTTTGAGCCGTGCTGGACCTAACTCTTATTTTTCCGTCAGTTTTACGCTGTGCAGTGGATCTGCAAAGAGCCAATTCTTGTTAATTCACATCAATGGCCGCATCTGATTCTCTGTACGGTGATTTTCAAAGGGCGTTGCACCGTCACGCAGTGATCTCGCCGTCAAGCTTGCATATGCGCCCATCCAGCGTACGAAGGTAGTCCCACAAACCATCCAGTAGACGACGAAAGCGTGCCGTCAAACCGTTATCCGCATCTTCTAGCCAGTATGGTATTGCGCGACGCAGCATCAGCAATTCCTTCGGTGCAACGAGACCGCACTCGGCGACAAGCCCACGGATCTGATTGGCTTTGGCCGTCCGCTGTTCGATTAAGCCGGCCCGGATGATATCCTGTTGCTCGATCGTTTTGATGGCGACGAGGCGACGCGGGATTTTTCCTGACGGTGGTGTATGAGTTGCTGAAGAAGGATGCCGGGGCGCAGTTGCGGGGTTCTACTAGGACGTGAGTGGAGTTTGGTCTGCTAGAAGCTCGGTTAGGTGCAAGGTTTAGATGCTTTCGTGGTGCTCCGCAGCTCCTACGACTGCCTCCCTCTTTATGTGCAAAGGAATGGATCGAGCTGTATGGGACTGCAACTGAACTCTGAGCAAACTGCGGCGCTCGACACCGGCATAGGCAAGCGTACGGCGAAGTTATCTACCTTACGGCGTGCGATGAAGTTCATGGGCGACTGTTACCATGTGGAACGGCAAGTATTTTCCTTATTATCGAGGGGAAGCAGTACCTTTTTCATATTTTTGGTGGGCAATTTAACGGTTCTGCCTGCGGCGCTGATTTGCAGATTGTTGGCATTACGCAGCGCTTTCCAGAACGCTGGAAAGATGGAGGAGCAGGCGTCGCAGTTGGTTTCAAAGGGGTTGCTGTAGTGGATGCCGTCAACGATCACGTCGAAGTCTGCGCCTGAAGTATCTTTGGATGAGTACTCTTGGCCTGCAATGCTCGCGTAAGCTCTGACGTCGCCTTCGTCCTCATCTTCACCAGGACAGGTGATGTTCAGCGTATTGCCATTGCCGTCATCGACCGAGCTCTCTGTATTACCTTGAGCCCAGCCCGATGTCCATTCGTAAGTTCCAGCCCATGCGGTATTGATTGTCATCCCGCCAAGGACTAAGGCCAATAAAAATTTCTTGTTCATGCAGACGTTTCCTTCTGGCTAGTAGGTGGAGTTGTGGTGGTTGGAAAGGAGGGCTGGAAAATCAACCTATTGAGCTGATTTTCCAGCGGTCATGGACGGGGATCCCTTACGGTCAAGAGAAACTCATCTTCCTCTTCAGTTCTGCACCGATCAAAGCTATATCGAGATCTTTGCCTGGGTTTTTTTCGCAGAAGTCAGTCAGTACAGCGATATATCTAGCACCCAATGCTTTTGTCAATGCGGCCGCAGTCGTTGCTGCAATAACACCGCCAACGACAGTTCCTACTCCCGGAATCATTTTCAGGAGTCCGGTTACTAGCACTCTCCCCACCACGGTTACTGCACCTGAACCAACAGCGGACATTACCAACGTTGTCAAAGCGCTGGTGCTGACATCCATACCGAACGTGACGCCAACTTTTGCCAGCATTCCTACCTGAATCGGAACCAGCAAAATGGCATCGGAGAACGGAATCGGCGAGGCAGCGGCTACTGCTGCAAGCGTGCTAGCGGCCAAAACTTCTTTTCCGGCCTGTTCAATCTTGATTTTCATCGACGATTGATGCCGCGAGTTAAGGGCGTTAGCAAATGCGCGCTTTTTTGCTTCAGGTATTAGCCCCGCTGTCTCGGTAATCAAAGCGTTGATGTTTTTTTCTTTAAATTTATAAAGTTCACCGTCGTCATCCTCAAACTCCCCAGCGAGTGCTCTTACCTGTACGAAAGCAGTCGCAGCGTTCAGGTCTTTCTTGACCTTGGTGATAAAATCATTTTCCTTGCCAAACATGCTCTGGGTAATCACCACAATGACCGGTATCGACAGTTTTTTGAGCATATTGCACAACTCTATTTCAGCATCTTCGACTCGATTGCTACTTTCCTGAATACACAGCCATGCCGCATGAATATGCTTGTTTTCGTCACCGCTGATGGAGCGTTTTTTGATGAAAAACTCAAGGTCGGCGGAGATTTTTTGGTAGTCCTTAAGCTCCATGCCTTTGCTATCGATGATGGTTAGCGGATGGCCTTCCTTCGTGATTTCTTCAATTTGTTGCGTCACCGGTTTACCAGAGCCAGTTTTTGCAAGCTCGCCACGGAATACGCAGTTGATCAGCGTGCTTTTTCCAACGCCGGTTTTTCCTGCAACGATGATGTTGATGTTTCCTACGCCCTCTATGACGTTAAGAATCGCTTCCTCGAGAGCGTCCGTTATTGTTGCAGTATCGCTGCGCATGGTTTGCAAGCCTTTTCGATTAGATATCGATGAACTGTGGCGAAGGTGCTCTCTTATGCCCAGTAAAGTCCCTGAACTTTCCGGCAGCACCTGATTTTTAAGCGAGTAAAGTCGCTAGGTTATAACTTTTGATCTATTGCCTTGGATGTCGGCACATTGGTTGAATTCTTTACTGTATATTAAAAAACTAGAAAGAATACGTGAAGTTTCCATGGTCAGTTTCAACTGAAACTTCTTTCACAGTACATCCATATACCGATATTGTTCGCCGCTCACCAAACACTAAGTCTGCTGGCAGGCTTGGGCCCATACCCATGCAACTTCCTCGATTTATCTTAAGGCCTTTAATTGTTACTTTGTCAGTAATGGCTTGTAAGTAAACGTCAGGGAGGCCCATGCTCTGGCCAAGAGATACTTCAATGGGTGAGGTTTCGCTCCGGCCACACGCAGAAATCAGCGCGAACGCGGCGAGCAATGAGGCGTTGGTTAGAAGTTTCATTCGAGATCCTTAAGGGAGATAATAATAGTTTAGATGGCTGTATCGAAAACTACATTTAGTTTGCTGGCGTCAGACAAACAACGTAAGTGCCCAACCGGCTATCCACACGATAAAGTACGCCAAGTTTTTGATTCAGCATCTTGGCGCGTTGGTACAGATAGACCGGTACGATAAATGCCCAGCTCTTGAAGCGGCTGGTGTCGTGCCCAGTTTGCTTCAGGCGCATTTCATCGAATAGAGACAATGAGATGTTCAGGATCAGGCTGACGTACCAGTAACGGTTGTCTGCCAAGGCGTGATTCAATTGCGCCCCACTGTTACCCATCAAGCTGGCGACAAACGCCTCCAGCAGATAACCGATGATAGGTGCGAAAGCCAGCAGCCAGGCGAGGGTGTTGCTGACACCAGCTCCTGTTAGTGGCGGTGGTGAGAGCACTGCCAGGTGGTGTCCTAGTTCCATCTTTTCGATCCGTACCCAGCCTGGCATTCCGTTCCTCCAGACCAAGCCGCCATAGATCAGCTTGCCGTTCTGAATGAGCGCAGATGATCTGCTGCGTATCCATCCCTCTTTTACGTTCGCCTTTTTCTTCGTAAAACCATTGGTAACTGCCTTTCATTTCCAGCATGAAAAATTCCTTTTTTTTACTGCGGGTATAAATGAATGACAAGCAACCTTTAAGGGTGATTTTCAACCTTTTGAGTTCTTCATGTCAATGAGGCGATGCCCAACCATCTAGGTCGAGATGGGGGGCGTTGTGAAAGAGACTGATCAGAAGTATTTGGCGGGTGTGGTGGGCCGTGCGATTGCCAAGCAACGCATTCGCAGTGGCTTGACGCAGGAGGAAGTGGCCGAGCGTCTGGGAATCGGCAACGAAGCCGTTTCCCGCATTGAGCGCGGTATCGTGATTCCCAACATTGGGCGCTTGCTGGAGTTCGCAGGAATTTTTGACTGCGAAGCGGCAGAACTGTTGACCGAGGCGAGTTCGCGTCCGGACGACCAGGCCAACCGGATCAGTCGGTTATTAATCCCTCTGAATCATGATGATCGACAGCTGATCCTCGATCTGGTTGAGCGCCTGGCCGAACGCCTAGGAAAGGCATGATTGGGCTGTGGTGCTTTCAGGTATTGGCGTTCTGATCGAACTTGGCCCCACAGCGTAAGCAGAGATAGTCATAGTGGCTGAACTGATATTTCTGCACGTCCCTGGCAAAGGCCGTCATGGCGGTGTAGCCAGATGTCGCGCTGGAAACGCTCTCGCCGATCAGGTCAAGCAACTGCATGAGCAGGCTTTCATGTTTGATTTCCGAGTCGACTCCAGAGTCCTGGATGTGTGCCTGGCGAACGCCGAGCAGAAAGCTATCTATGGTTCCGATGAGCAGGACGGCCGCGTTGGCGGCCTCCTTGGACAGTACAGCCTTGGACTCGCAGATCAGGCAGCATAGGGGCATGGTGGAGCTCCGTGAAAGGGTTAACCACTGAGATAACGCATTGCACGAGGGAGGCGTGAGCCTCCCTTTATGCTGTGAACTCTTCAGGCCACCAGTTGCAGGGCGGAGTTGAGCGCTCGTTGTTTGATAGCGGCACCTTGGCCGAACCAGGCGGTGTCCATGCGGTATTCGTTGCTGCGGGCGCGGCGCTCGTGGTCGACATACTCGGTGACCGCGTTGAGCAAGCCCCAAGCCGTACCATTGGCCGCTTCCAGTTCCGCCCCTCGACCATGACCGTCATACATACTCAGCACCTTGGTTAAGGCTCGTTCATTCGAGGTGCCGGTCCGCTCTGGGTTACCCGTTTGGGTCTCACACAGCACGCTCAGTAGATAGTCCTTTGCTTCATGGGCTTTCACTGGACGTGCGGCGAGTGTGCGCATGCGGTACATGAAGTCGTCCCACTGGGAAACGGTGATGCCCAACTGCTGTTTAACGGCTTGTGGGTTGAAACGGGTGCTGTGCGGGACCTTGATCGCCTGGCTGGCGCCATTGACCGCAATCGTCAGGGTGTTGTTGCAGACCACGCGAATGGTGGTCGGTGTTGCCGTGGTAGCCAACGTACCGTCACAGGAAGTTGCCAGCAGCAAATAGCCATTCACCACGTCATTGCCTTTGAGGGCGGTCGACTGTCCGGTCCGCGCCAGCGCCCAGAGTTTGCGCCCGCCCTTCAGCACGCCGGCGGTTTCCAGCTCATAACCCGAACGCTCGGTCAGGTCCCGGTAAAACTCTAGGACCTCACGCGGCTGGACCACCTGGTAGCGTTGCGAGACGACTGACAGGGCTTCCTTATTATCCGAACGGTAGAGCACCTTCTGTTCGGGAAACGAATGGATGGTGCAGAGATGGTCGACGGAATCAGCCATGAAGCGCACAGGTGACTCCTGGATCTGCCAGTTCATGCCGGCTTCTTGTTGCCAGACTTCCAGTGGTTGTTTGGGCGAGAGCTGATTGCCCAGGCCATGCCAGGGCGTTGTACCGACGTAAGCCATTTGTTCAACGAGGTGTGCCATGGAGAGCTTCCTTTTCATTTGCGCACGGCGAAGCCGCTGAGTGCTCAGCAGGGATCAGTCGGCGTGCGGGGTGTTGACAGTGAGGGGGTTAGCGATGGATCAGATGGGCAGTGGCAGTGGCAGTGGCAGCGTCAAGCGGGAGATGAGCAGTTCAAGCGGAATGACGGTCGCTAAACGACAGTCCGCAGTCGAGACAAGTGTAATTGTCCAAAACCCGCTCATCGATGACTTCGCCGAGTTTGGCGCCCGCGATGCAGCCGGTCGCCGCACCGGCTAATCCGCCGATGAGGGCGCCGACTTTCCTGGCTAAATCCTTGGTGATGACAGCGGTGGAGTGACAGCGTGGGCATTGAGTGGTCATGTACAGGTTTCCTGCCGAGAGAGTTGGGATGTGAAGTCATTGCACGGGCATAGAGCCCATCAAGCAGGTCGCGTATGCGACCTACCTGAGTGGTGAGCTACTGAGTCTGGGATTGTGATGATTAATGCGGATAGGTACAGGTTCGTAATGTATGACGGAGTTTTTTTTGAGTGCGATTAGTTGACGCCGAATTTCATAGCGTGATAAGGGGTGGGAACAGGCGCTTCGATTAGGACGGTTGCATTAATTGTTCGTCTCAGCGGAGATCGAAATTGGCGCGTGAGGGTTACTAACTTCAAAGTTTGTGAGTGTTTCCAGGTGCTCGCCAAGTAGATTCCAAGCGGTGGCCATCTCGGTGGCATAGCTGTGCCGCTGATAGATTCGTTTCATTTTGTTATCTTCAGTCCCGGAACTTCACCGTAATGCGCCGTTATAGAGTCGACGATAGAATAGTAGTGACACATCCACCGCTTTAGGTCCGAATGCCTGACGGTTAGCAGTTTGAGATCGACGGGAGTACCTCCCCCGGTGTCAGGCGCCTGCGGATCGACTGTTTGCTCGGACTTTCGACCGAACAATCGGTCGCGCAACAACTTGATCTGTTCTTTCAGATCGACGATCTGGCCCTTGTCTACTTGACGCTCACCGAGCATTTGCACAAGCATTTGCTTGAGCAGAACCGGATCATCAGGAAGGCTATCAGGCATCAAATTGTCGGGTAGCCCCAGATCATTACTGATCCGGGGCCCCCTTAGAACCGTACGTGCGAGTTTC
>NZ_JASJVE010000009.1:0-221518 GCF_036346185.1 Pseudomonas sp. 10C3
AGATGTGTATAAGAGACAGCAGTAGGAGCGGGCTTGTCCGCGATGCAGTCACCTCGGTTTTACTGAATCTCCTCCGGTTTCACGATCACCCAATTCTTGTCCGCCGTGACGGCCAGGCCTTCTTTGGCTTGGGCAGCCGCGTTTGTGGTCATCATGCCGTTGAGCTGAGTCATGTACTTGTCTTTGCGGTTGACCCACAAATGGACACCGCCCTTACTGACGTCGACGCTGTGAAACAGCATGTAGCCGTCACTGGTTGGGGTGTCGCCACCCACCAGCACCGGTTTTTTCCACTGGTCGATGTACGTCAGGATTGCCGCTTGTTTACCTGCCATCCAGGTTGCAGGCGTCCACAGGTACGGCGTCAGCTCCAGACCCAGGTTGCTCTTCTCATCGTATTTGCCCGCTGTGATCTGCTTGCGCGCAGTCGTCAGTTCGCCTGTCGTGCGATTTTTCAGTAGCGTGGTCACGCCAATCACGTTCTGCGGTTTGACGTTGTAGCCGTACTTGGGATCAGCCGCGACCATGCGCACCAACTCCTCTGAAGCAGCGGTCATCACGTAGACCTCGATGCCGTTCTCCATCAGCTTGTTGTACAGCTCGGCCTGCCCGGTGAAAACCTTGGGTGGCTGGACGTCGATATTTTTGACCGTATCGCCATCGTAATACGTGCTCGGCACCGGTTTGCCCGACGCCATCAGCTCATCGACGTAACCTTTGAGTTCCGCGAGCGTGAACCCGGAGAACACCTGAGCCACCCATGGGTAGCACACCATGTCGTCGATTTCACACAGACGGTAGTAGTAGCTGAACAGGCTTTCCTTGTGGTCGGCCGTGTCCTTGAACGGGATCAATTTAAGAGAGGGATCGAGGCTTTCGCGGGTGATCAGGCCCTTGTTTTCCATGAACGGCAGCAGCGACTCTTCCAGATCGTAGCGGTAGCTGGTGTTGTCCATGTCGAACACGGCGAAGTTACCCTTGTTGGCGTTGGCTTCGATCATGGCATTGAGCTGCTTGGCCGCAGGTGCGGGCCAATGGGTCAATTCGGTGGCAAACGTCTGGCTGGCGAGCGCTACGCTCAGTCCCAACGTCAGCACGGCGGCAAACAGTTTTGGCGCGAGATTCATAACGGGGTCCCTCCTCAAGGTTGAGGAGAGACCGTAGCAAAATCTCGTGACATCTCTAGCGCATCAACGACTGCCCGTGTCGTGAAGACGTCATGCTGATAACGATTCGCGACACGCGCGTCAAAAACGACAAGGCCCACAAGGGATCTGTGCCTGGGTTTACATTTTTTCCCACACTTCAAAGCTGTAAGCCGGCTTGTCGTCCTGCGCCGGGTTAGGGGTGTTGGACACCAGCCTCCACTGCGCGGTATCGAACTCGGGGAACCAGGCATCGCCTTCAGGGCTGAGCGCCACGCGGGTCAGATACAGGCGGTCTGCCTGCGCCAGGCCTTGCGCATACAACTGCGCCCCGCCAATCAGCATCACTTCATCGACGCCCTGCTCCCGCGCCCATTGCTCGGCACGAACCACAGCGGCGTCGAGTGAGGTAAACACTTCCGCGCCTTCGAGCTGCAGATCGGCCTGGCGACTGACCACCAGGTTCAACCGCCCCGGCAAGGGCCTGCCCAGCGAATCCCAGGTCTTGCGGCCCATGATGATCGGCTTGCCGAGGGTCGTCGCCTTGAAGTATTTGAAGTCCCCCGGCAAATGCCAGGGCATGGAATTGTCGACACCGATCACACGGTTTTCACCGAGGGCGGCAATCAGGCTGAGGGGGAGATGAGTTTTCATGGGCGCGAGGATAGCAGAAGCGAGTGTTTGCCCCGAGCCCGGCCACAGAGGTTATGCTCACGGCTGACTTTATCGACGAGACGCCGCGTGACTGCTCTGACCCCTCTGGATAGCCTCTGGCTGACTGAAGCCGTGCGCCTGCGCGAAGAACACGCGGGCCCTCTGGAAGACCTGGAGGCCAATCGCCGCGCGCGCACCACCGCAGGCGACTTGCCGACACGCATTCAGAACCGCGCCCTATGGCTGGCCGAGCGCGATGGTTTGCTAAACGCTCTGCATCACTGGAAACAAGGCGCGCGACTGGCATTGATTGTCCTGGCCATTATGGTGGTGATCACCGGGGCCGGCCTGGCATTTGCGGCACTGGGCAACGGGCAAGCGCCGGTCAATGTGTTCTGGGCCTTGGGCAGTCTGCTGGGGCTCAACCTGATCCTGCTGCTCAGTTGGGCGCTAAGCATGCTGTTCGCCGGGGAAAGCACGGCCAGCCTTGGTCGGCTGTGGTTATGGCTGAGTGAAAAGCTCGCCCGCGATGCCCAGGCGGCGCAACTGGCGCCCGCGCTGGTCTTATTGTTGCAACGTCAACGGCTGAACCGTTGGGCGTTGGGCATGGTGGTCAACGGCGCGTGGCTGCTGGCGCTGCTCAGCGCGCTGGTGATTCTGCTGATGCTGATGGCGACCCGGCGCTATGGGTTTGTCTGGGAAACCACTATTTTGCGGGGGGATACGTTCGTCACCGTCACCCAGGCCCTCGGCGCGCTGCCCGCGTTGCTGGGGTTTAGCGTACCGACTGAAACCATGATCCGCGCCAGCGGCGACACGGCATTGAGCATCGAAAGCGCGCGCCAGGCGTGGGCGGGCTGGTTGGTCGGCGTATTGCTGGTCTATGGGATCGTCCCACGCCTGCTGTTGGCCCTGGTCTGCCTGTGGCATTGGCGACGTGGCCGTGCCGCCCTCAGCCTCGATCTGAACATGCCCGGTTACAGCCAGCTTCGCGAACGCCTGATGCCCAGCAGTGAGCGCCTGGGTATCAGCGATGCCGCGCCCGAGCAACTGCACAGCACGCAATCAGGCACGGTAGCGCTCGACAGCGACGGCGCGTTGCTGGTCGCCATCGAGCTCGACGATCAGCGCCCATGGCCGCCGAGTCTGCCGAAGAGCGTCATAGACGCGGGGATTCTCGACAGCCGCGAATCCCGACAAAAGCTGCTCGATCAACTGACCCGCTTTCCACCTGCGCGCCTGACCATCGCGTGCGACCCGCGCCGCTCGCCGGACCGTGGCAGCCTGGCGCTGATTGCAGAACTGGCCCGTTGTGCCGGGGCAACGCGGATCTGGCTGCTGCAAGCACCGCCCGGCCAGGCACTGGACGCAGAGCGTTTGGGCGACTGGCATTCAGCCCTGCAAAAGCTCGACATCACTTACGCCGACAGCGCGCCGCTGAAGTGGCTGGAGACCGGCCATGACTAAAGCGCTCAAGCTGGCGGTGGTTGGCCACACCAATGTCGGCAAAACCTCGTTGCTGCGCACCCTGACCCGCGATGTCGGTTTCGGTGACGTCTCACACCGCCCCAGCACCACGCGGCACGTGGAAGGCGCTCGGTTGTCGGTAGACGGCGAGGCCCTGCTGGAGCTTTACGACACGCCCGGCCTGGAAGATGCCATCGCCCTGCTCGACTATCTAGAGCGCCTGGACCGTCCCGGCGAGCGTCTGGATGGACCGGCACGCTTGGCGCGTTTTCTCGACGGCAGCGAAGCTCGCCAGCGCTTCGAGCAGGAAGCCAAGGTGCTGCGCCAGTTGCTGGCCTCGGATGCCGGCTTGTATGTGATCGACGCACGCGAACCGGTGCTGGCCAAATACCGTGATGAATTGGCGGTGCTGGCCAGTTGCGGCAAACCGCTGCTGCCGGTGCTGAATTTTGTCAGCAGTGCCGAACACCGCGAAGCGGACTGGCGCGAAGCCCTGGCGCGTCTGGGCCTGCATGCGCTGGTGCGATTCGACAGCGTTGCGCCACCGGAAGATGGCGAGCGTCGACTGTACGAAAGCCTCGCCCTGCTGCTGGAAAATTCCCGTGAGCAACTGCAACGGCTGATTATCGACCAGCAAGCGCAACGTCTGGCGCGCCAGCAAAGCGCGGCTCGCCTGATCGCTGAACTGCTGCTGGATTGTGCCGCTTGCCGTCGCAGCGTGGCCACCGGATCAGGTCAGGAACAAATCGCCATCGACGCGCTGCGCAAGGCCACTCGCCTGCGCGAACAACGCTGCGTCGAAGCCCTGCTCAAGCTGTACGCCTTCCGCCCGCAAGATGCTGCCGCCACTGACCTGCCGCTGCTGGACGGGCGTTGGGGCGACGATTTATTCAACCCGGAAACCCTCAAGCTGCTGGGCGTACGCCTGGGCGGAGGGATCGCCGCGGGCGCCGCAGCCGGAGCTGGTGTGGATTTGCTGGTGGGCGGGATTACTTTGGGCGCCGCAGCATTGGTCGGGGCGATTGCCGGTGGCGCGCTGCAAACAGCCCGCAGCTACGGCTCACGCCTGCTTGGCAAGCTCAAGGGCCAGCGCGAGCTGACGGTCGACGACGCAGTGTTGCGCCTCCTCGCCCTGCGCCAACGGCAATTACTCCAGGCCCTTGACGTACGCGGTCATGCCGCCATGGATAGGATCACCCTGAGCGCCCCGCAGGACAAAGCCTGGCGTGAAGGGAAACTCCCCGACAGCCTGCAAAAAGCCCGCGCCCACCCGCAATGGTCATCCCTCAACCCGCATCCGCGCCTGACCCAGGCCGAGCGGCAGGAGCAGATTGAAGCGCTGGCCAAGTTGCTGACAGACGCCTGATACCATCCACTTGAACGGTGCCGACAGTCGTATAGGTAATTTTTACTTACGCGAATTCCGCCAGCCCCGGTATCATCCCGCGCCCGATACACCCGGAACCTGAGCACATGAAGCCCAACCTGATCGCCGCCGCAGAAATCGACCGAATCGATACCTGGGCCAAATACTCCAGCACCATGTGCGGTGGCTGCGTATCCAGCTGTTGCACCTTGCCGGTGGAAGTGAAGATCAAGGATTTGATCCGCATCGGCATCGTCGACGAATTCGAGCGCGGCGAACCGGCGAAGAACATTGCCAAGCGCCTGCAAAAGGAAGGGATCGTCGAGCGCTATAACCAGAAGTCGGAAATATTCACCCTGCAGCGCATGAGCAACAACGATTGCCTGTACCTGGATCGCAAAAGCCGACTGTGCACGATCTACGAAAAACGTCCCGACACCTGCCGCAACCATCCAAAGATCGGTCCGCGACCAGGGTATTGTGCCTACGTGCCAAAAACTCCTGAGCGTAAGGTCGCCGACAACACACTGTACATTTTTTGACCTGATCGTCTTTCCCGGTCAGATGGCCTGCGTCTGATACGTCTACCCGGCCATCGCCCCTTGTGCCCACGCTCGCACCTGCGCGTAAGGGTAATTCTCGAGCGCGGCAAAACCCTTGATGCCGCGTGCTTTGAGTTTGGTGAACAGCGGCACGCTGATCCCACAGAGAAACCGGGTCAGGCATTCGGCACTGGGGGCGCTGCCACTGTAGTCCTGGTGCCTGTGCACGAACTCGTCGCATAGCCCATGAAAACTGTCTCCAACCAAGGCCGGCAATACCGGCGGCTCAGGCAAGCGAGCGATATGGCCGTGGCACACTGAACAGTGTCCGCACTGTTCAGGCGCCTGATAATCACCAAAATAAAGAGCCAGGCGATAACTCAGGCACTGCTCGGTCGCAAACAGGTCGAGCATGGCGTGGATACGGGCGATTTCCGTGACTTCGTGCTGCTTGAAATAGTCGTGCAGCTCAAGGGCTAGCGCTTGAGGGTCGAAGTCGCAGATGAGCAGGCTATACACCTCGGTCATCTGCTTGCTTTCCAGCTCGATCCAGCCTTTCTCCTGGAAATAATCCAGTGCGGTAACCACCCTGCTCCGTTCGGCCTGGTGCTGCTGATACAATGCCTCGAAACTTACCGTCGCCCACGTCCGCGCCCGACTCGAGGTCTCGATAATCGCCTCGACGAACTGCTTCCGCTCGCCTTCGAAGCGCTGCAATAACACCTCGGGTTCGATCAGAAACTTGAAACGGTATTCAGCAAAATAAGAAAAACGCGGCGCGATAATCTCGCGCAATTCCAGTTGCACCAACAAGGTTTTCAGCGGCAGTTGACGGATATTGCTTTGATCGGCCAAGGGCCCCAGGAGCAATTCCCATTGCCCGTCCACGCTTGCCGTCAGCAGCTCATCGAGGACGTTACGAATGCCCGCGTACTCCGGCGTATCGCCGTAAACAAAGTTCTCCAGCACGTTAAGGCTGTCGCGGTTGGCCAACACCAGACAGTCAGACGGCTGACCGTCACGCCCCGCCCGGCCAATCTCCTGGCTGTAATTCTCGATCGATTTCGGCAGATCGAAATGCACGACATTGCGGATATCGCTCTTGTCGATGCCCATCCCGAAAGCGATGGTTGCCACGATGCAGTTCAACCGCCCCGCCATGAATTGCTGCTGGATCGACTCACGTTGATCATGGGGCAAACCGGCGTGATACGCGCTGGCCGCAATGCCGTTCTGGCTCAGGTGCGCGGCGATCTGTTCGGCAGTCTTCTGCAGGGTCACGTAAACGATGGTCGGCTGACCGCCCCGCTCGCCTAACCACTCCACCAGCCGCCGACGTTTGTCGCGGCCACTCACCGGCTCCACCAGCAGATTGAGATTGGGACGGTAGAAACCGGTGGTCACCACATCGTCCGGCGCGATGGCGAACTTGGCCTGCATGTCGGCGATCACCTGGGGCGTGGCTGTCGCGGTCAGCAACAATGCCTGCGGAATCTTGAACTGACGCTGGTAGTCCGGCAGCTTGAGGTAGTCCGGGCGAAAGTTATGGCCCCACTCGGAAATGCAGTGCGCTTCGTCCACCACCAACAACGAAATCGGCACCTGCGCGATGAAATGACGAAAACGCTCGTTTTTCAGGCGCTCCACGGAAATCATCAGAATTTTCAATTCACCTGAGCGGGCACGCGCCATCACCTGCGCCACCTCATCGCGACTTTGCGCCGAATCGATACTCGCCGCCGCAATGCCATGGCGCTGTAAAAACGCCAGCTGATCCTGGATCAACGCCAGCAAGGGCGACACCACCAGTGTCAGGTGCGGTAACAACAACGCCGGCAACTGATAGCACAACGACTTGCCCGAGCCCGTCGGAAAAATAGCCGCCGCCGAACGCCCCGCCAGCACCGCCACAATCGCCGCTTCCTGCCCAGGACGAAACTGTGGATAGCCGAAAACCTGTTCAAGACTTTTATACATAAGCTGCCACTCCATTGACCGCCGGGAAGGTGTTAGACCTTAACGCGAAGCGGTTGATTGCACACGCATGAGGGCGCACCTGGATCGTCTCGGGAAATTTCATCCTATTCTCTTGGCAAGCAGTGCTGGCAAACTGATATCAGTCGGTTTAACCTTCCCGCAAGAACATTGCAGGGGTCAGGCTGTCGTCGAAAAGCAGAGCACACCGTGCTAGACGGCTCGCCCAACAAGCGAAAATGGATATTATGAAACAACCGGATGATGACGGCCTCACGCGTATTCAACGCTTAAGCCCTGAGCACTTCGATGTCGTACTCGGTGCCCACCCCGGCAAGCGTAAAGCCGCAGACCCACCAGCACCCAAATCCTTTACCCGACTGGCGATGTATCTCATCATTCTGGTGATCGGCACCTACCTGCTCGCCACCCAACTTCACACCAGCAAAACGAGCGTTAACGCAGCACCGGCCAAGGTCGTTCACGAGTAGCCGTCGCCGCGAACATCTGCGCCACACCCACGGAACGACGAACGGATGCCATGAAACTCCATAATCAGGACGATTTCACCCCTCACGACGACTTCAGTGCCAACTATAACGACGCCCCGCCCGGGCTTCGTCGTAAAAAGAACATCACCGCCTCGACCCTGTACCGAAACGTCTTCGCCCTGCTCGCCTTATTCACAGTCGTTATCTACCTTCTGACCCACCGCTCTGACTTCGGCCTACCACTCACCGCCAGGTCAGTCGACGTTCAGGTCCCCATTGCGCAGCCGCCAACGGCACCTGACGACATCGCGTCAGTCACCCCCACCTTTCAAACCATCAACGTCCCAGCCCGCGCCCCGCAAGCCCTCACCGACTGCATCAAGCCCGGGAACGTCATCGACGCAAGCGTTGTCACCTGTCGCTACGGCGAATTCCCACAACCTAGCCAGAAACAGCATGCGCAAGGCATGGTCTCTGCCGAGTACCTGGCGCAATACGAGACCGACAAAATCAACCGTCGAAACCGTCCCGGCCGCAACATCGATCAAGGCATCAACCAGGCATGGGTCCACCAATGGGACGGACGCGGCAGCTATCTCGCTCAATGGACAACCTACGGCAACCGCATCGACGGCAGCAGCGTCTGCGGCAACCATCGACGCGGCTCAATCGAATATCGGGAATGTCGCAAGGGCGCAAAGGTGTACTTCAAAGAGGAATGCAGAGCGTGGAGCAAGCGCTGGGAGAGTGGTCGAGCGGACTTGAGCAAGGCGATGGAGGAACGGTATTGCAGTGCGGCTAACGGGTTTAGCCCTATGGGGTGAACCCTGCTATAGGCGAAATCCTGAAAACTCAGTCAAAAAAAACCGCCCCTAAAGGCGGTTTTTTATTCATCCAGCAACCATCACATCAAAGCTGAGGACCGGCATTTTTGATCGCGTCTGAAACATCAAACTTCTTGAAGTTCTCAACGAACAAACCTGCAAGTGCTTTAGCCGATTCGTCGTAGGCCGCTTTGTCTGCCCAGGTGTTGCGTGGGTTGAGCAATGCGGTGTCTACGCCTGGGACCAACTTCGGTACGTCGAGGTTGATGATGCCCAGGTGTTCGGTTTCTACGCCGATCAGTGCGCCACTCTGGATGGCTGCGATGACGCCACGGGTGGTCGGGATGTTGAAGCGTTTGCCAACGCCGTAGCCGCCGCCGGTCCAGCCGGTGTTGACCAGATAGACCTTCGAGCCGAAGCCGCGGATGCGCTTGATCAACAGTTCAGCGTATTCGCCAGCTGGGCGCGGGAAGAACGGTGCGCCGAAGCAGGTAGAGAAGGTCGACTTGATGCCGCTGCCCGAACCCATTTCAGTGGAACCAACCAGTGCGGTGTAACCCGACAGGAAGTGGTAGGCCGCTTGTTCTTCGCTGAGGATCGACACTGGCGGCAGAACGCCGGTCAGGTCGCAGGTCAGGAAGATCACTGCGTTTGGCTCGCCACCGAGGTTCAGCGGTGCGCGTTTTTCGATCAGTTCACGCGGGTAAGCGGCGCGGCTGTTCTGGGTCAGGCTGTCGTCGGCGTAGTCGGCTTTCTTGGTGACTGGGTCGAGTACGACGTTTTCCAGCACGGCGCCGTGCTGGATGGCTTTCCAGATAACCGGCTCGTTCTTCTCGGAGAGGTCGATGCACTTGGCATAGCAACCGCCTTCAATGTTGAACACAACGCCAACGCCCCAGCCGTGCTCGTCGTCGCCGATCAGGTAACGGCTTTCGTCAGCGGACAGGGTGGTTTTACCGGTGCCGGACAGGCCGAAGAACAACGTTACGTCACCCTCTTCGCCCATGTTGGCAGCACAATGCATCGGCAGAACGTCGACTGCTGGCAGCAGGAAGTTTTGTACCGAGAACAGGGCTTTTTTCATTTCGCCGGCATAACGCATGCCCGCGAGCAGGACTTTCTTGGCCGCGAAGTTGATCATCACGGTGCCGTCGGAGTTGGTGCCATCACGCTCAGGCTCACAGACGAAGGCCGGGGCATTGATGACCTGCCATTCGGTGTGGCCGGACGGGTTGTACTGTTCAGGGTTGATGAACAGGCTCCGGCCGAACAGGTTGTGCCATGCTGTCTCGGTGGTCATTTTGACCGCGAGGTAGTGCGCGGGGTCAGAACCTACATGAACGTGGGACACAAAACGCTCGCGCTCGCCCAGATAGGCTTCAACGCGGTTCCACAGGGCATCGAACTTGTCGGCCGGGAACTTGCGATTGATCGGGCCCCAGGCGATGGCAGCCTGAGTGGTTGGCTCTTCAACGATGTAACGATCAATCGGCGAACGGCCGGTACGGTGACCGGTTTGCACGACCAGCGCGCCAGTATCGGCAAGTACGCCTTCACCGCGATTCAGGGCTTCTTTAACCAGATCATCGATGCACAGATCGGTGTAAACGGCGTTATTAGCTTGCGTCATGAGGTTCCCCGTCGGCCACTGGCCGAGTGCTCCAAACGTTTTGTAGTAGAAATTCCCACACTACTACAGCGGAAAAAGTGGGCCGGATTATGCCAGAAACACCGAAAATAAGGTAGGACCCTCCTGTCAGAACAGCTGCGAAGCGTCCCGTACGGCGTTTCAAGGCGTATTAGCCTATGTTTAATGGCGCGTATCAGATGGCGAATCCACGCCCCCGCCAGAGAACAACTGCGCAACATCAGTGGCATCGAACAAATAGCGTTGATTGCAGAACTGACAGTCGATTTCGATGCTGCCGTTATGCTCGATCACCAGTTGTTGCGCGTCTTCCAGGCCCAGACTGACCAGGGCATTGCCCGAGCGCTCTCGCGAGCAGCTGCAGCGGAACTGTATCGGCTGAATATCGAACATGCGTACCGCGTCTTCGTTGAAGAGGCGATGCAGCACGGTTTCATTGTCCAGGCTGAGTAACTCTTCGCCGGTCAGGGTGCTGGCCAGCGTCGTGACATGCTGCCAACTGGCGGCGCGGTCTTCCGGGTCGGTCAGGCGGTCGGCGGGCAGTTGCTGCAACAGCAAGCCACGGGCGCGCGTGCCGTCGGCGTTGAGCCAGAAACGCGTTTGCAATTGTTCCGACAGGGCAAAGTACGACGTCAGGCTTTCCGACAGGTCAGCGCCGTCCAAAGCAACGACACCTTGATAGCGCTTACCCTGACGAGGATCGACGGTCAGGGTCAGGGTGCCGTCGGGCATCAAGTCTCGCAGTCCCGCGTCAGGGGCTATCTGCTCAGCGTCGTAACGCGCAATGCCGCGTATTTCACGGTCGCTGGAGCATTCCACCATTAGCAACGACACCGGCCCGCTAGAGTTCGCCTGAAGTACCAGCAACCCGTCGAATTTAAGGGTGCCTACCAGCAAAGCCGCAGCCGCGAGCAGCTCACCGAGCAACTGGGCGACCGGCTCGGGGTAGTCATGTTTGGCCAGCACCCCAGCGTAACTACGCTCCAGCGCGACCAGCTCGCCGCGCACATCGCTTTCTTCAAAAATGAAACGCTGGGTGTAATCGTTGTCCGGAAAATCAGGCATAAGAAAAGGTATCTAAAGTGATGACAAAATAAGGAAAAGCGCTGACTAAACGCTATTTAGCACCTGATAACCGGGTGCTGTAAGCCATGCCGACGGAAGGCATTTTATGAACAATCCCGAATTCTTCCAAGACAGATCGAATGCCGTCGGGATGACGGCGTTTTAAAGGTGACGCCGGGTTCAATCGTCACTGCCCG
This sequence comes from Pseudomonas sp. 10C3, assembly GCF_036346185.1. Classification (NCBI taxonomy): domain Bacteria; kingdom Pseudomonadati; phylum Pseudomonadota; class Gammaproteobacteria; order Pseudomonadales; family Pseudomonadaceae; genus Pseudomonas; species Pseudomonas sp. 10C3. Next base: position 11,374 of record NZ_JASJVE010000009.1, read on the forward strand.
TGTCGCGAAACTGATGAAGCTGCCGACGCTGCTTCTTGGTCGGTCGCCCTTCAGTGCTGATGCCTAAACCGCCCGCTTTGCGCATGGCCGCAGCGTTTTCACGCTTGGCGATGCTTTCGGCTGTCTCGGCATAAAGCGCCTGCGCTTCTGGCGCACCACGGCGTGTGGTCGATAATGCCTGAACCACCACCGTGCGCTCATCAAAACCTGCACGAATCTGAAACTCGTCGCCGATGCGCGGCTCCTTGCCGGGCTTGCAGCGCTCTCCCCGCCAATGGACCTTGCCGCTTTCTATAGCCGCCTTGGCCAAGGCGCGAGTTTTGAAGAATCTCGCCGCCCAAAGCCATTTGTCCAGGCGAACTTTGTCGTCCTCTTCTGGTTTTTGTGCCATCAGAATTCCTCAATCGTGCAATAGTCGGAACTGTACTACGTCACGTCGAGCAGGCGGCAAACCAATCCCTGGATTAATATGCCGCCTATGTTGAAGGTCCCTTTCGCACCGGAGTGCTACGTGACTGATTTCCCAAGCTCGTTGACCTCTCCTAAAGTGGGTTGCCAAGGATGCCAAAGCAGCCCCGCCCTGGATTTTACCTTTGCGTTTGCCTATCAACCGATTGTCGATCTACGCGACCGCTCGGTGTTCGCCCATGAAGCACTGGTGCGTGGCACCAACGGCGAAGGGGCGTTGTCGATCCTCAGCCAGGTCAACGAGCAGAATCGCTACCGTTTCGACCAACGTTGCCGCACACAGGCGATTCAGGGGGCCGCACAGCTCGGCATGAAAGAAAATCTGTCGATCAACTTTATGCCCAGTGCTGTCTATCGTCCCGAGCTGTGTATCCGCAGCACACTGGAAGCAGCCAAGGAACATGATTTCCCGCTAAACCGGCTGATTTTCGAGACCCTGGAAAGCGATCATTTAGATAACAATCGCCATTTGACCAATATTCTGCGTGAATACCGCGAATTCGGCTTCAAGACAGCCATCGACGATTTTGGCGCGGGGTATTCCGGGCTTAATTTGCTGGCCGACTTTCAGCCAGATCTGATCAAACTCGACATGGCGCTGATCCGCGATATCGATCACGATCGCGTTCGGCAGATTATCGTTCGTGGGGTTGTCACAATCTGTGAAGAGTTAGGCGTTACAGTCATCGCCGAAGGCATCGAAACGCCTGGGGAGCGAGACTTTCTGGCTGACTGCGGGATTTTCCTGATGCAAGGCTTCTGGTTCGCCAAACCTGCATTTAAAGCCTTGGCCCAGATAGATCCTGGTGCTTGGCGGACTGTTTGAGGCGTACGGAATCGTTTTGAAAACATTTGATCATTTAACGGTCGTTGGCCTTCGCGAGTGGGTGGCGCTGCCTGATTTAGGGGTGGCTGGCCTGCGCGCGAAAATCGATACCGGGGCGAGCACGTCAAGCCTGCACGCGACCGAGATCGAGCCGTTCGAACGCGATGGGGAAAAGTGGGTGCGCTTCAACGCGCACCTCGGCACGGTGGTGCAACTGCGCCATCGCCGTTGCGAAGCGCAACTGGTCGCGATGAAAACCATAAAAAGCTCCAATGGCCAGGCACAGGTCCGCTACGTCATCCGCACCACCCTGGCGTTGGGTGATCGGGTCTGGCCGGTGGAGTTCACACTGGCCTGCCGTAAAGCCATGCGCTATCGGCTGCTGCTCGGCTCAAACGCTTTGATCGACGGCCAGTTGGTAGTCAATCCAGGCATTACATACGTTCAGGACAAGCCGGCATTCCCGGCCTCTACTACCTCTACCAAAGGTGCTGCATGAAGATCGCTGTGCTGTCGCGTAACCCGCGTCTGTATTCCACCCGTCGCCTGGTCGAAGCGGGCATCGAGCGTGGCCATGAGATGGTGGTGATCGACACCTTGCGCGCTTATATGAACATCGCCAGTCATAAGCCGCAGATCCACTACCGCGGCAAGCCGCTGGAAGGTTTTGATGCGGTGATCCCGCGGATTGGTGCTTCGGTGACGTTCTATGGCTGCGCCGTGCTGCGTCAGTTTGAAATGATGGACGTCTTCCCGCTCAACGAGTCGGTCGCTATCGCGCGCTCCAGGGACAAGCTTCGCTCGCTGCAATTGCTTTCCCGCCGTGGCGTCGGCCTGCCGGTCACCGGTTTCGCGCACTCCCCGGACGACATCCCCGACCTGATCCAGATGGTCAACGGCGCCCCCTTGGTGATCAAGGTGCTGGAAGGGACTCAAGGCATTGGTGTGGTGCTGTGCGAAACGGCCACTGCCGCCGAATCGGTGATCGAGGCTTTCATGGGCCTGAAGCAGGACATCATGGTTCAGGAGTACATCAAGGAAGCCGGCGGTGCGGATATTCGCTGCTTCGTGGTCGGCGACAAGGTCATCGCCTCAATGAAGCGTCAGGCAAAACCGGGGGAGTTTCGCTCGAACCTGCACCGTGGCGGCAGCGCCAGCCTGATCAAAATCACACCCGAAGAGCGCATGACGGCCATCCGCGCCGCCAAGGTCATGGGGCTGAGCGTGGCGGGCGTGGATATCCTGCGCTCCAATCACGGACCGTTGGTGATGGAAGTGAACTCGTCACCGGGCCTTGAGGGTATCGAAACCACCACCAACAAGGACGTTGCCGGGATGATCATTGAATACCTGGAGAAAAACAGCGGCCCGAACATGACACGGACCAAAGGCAAGGGCTGACAGAACGGATAAAACACAAGACCTGTCCGGAGTGTCAGGTCTTGTTGAGCAGGAAGAGTAACAAAGAGTCTTCGCGAATGAATTCGCTCCCGCAATGGATGGATCGGGAGCGAAGTCAGCGCATAACGTTTAAACCGCATCCCTCGGCAACATCAGCCCCAACGGCAAGCGCACTCGCGCTTCCAGGCCGCCTCCAGAACGATTTCGCAGCTCGACATTGCCACCATGCATGGCCGCAATACGCTTGACGATGGCCAGACCCAGGCCGGTGCCTTTGCCGCTACGCGCACGGTCGCCACGGATGAAGGGGTTGAAGATACCCTCCAGCTCCGACGGATCGATCCCGGCTCCCCGGTCGAGCACACTCAGCACCACATAGGGTGCATTGGCGTCACCTGACACATAAGCAGCGACTTCAATGCCGTTACCGGCATGGTGCATGGCGTTGCCGATCAGGTTGTTCAGCAAGCGCTTCATCGAAACCCGACGCAACGGGAAAGGTGGAATCGGCTCCAGACACAACCGAATCTGCTCGGTCGGATGGTTGAACGGCGCCACCACTTCACGCACCAGATCGCTCAGGTCGACGTCTTCGACTTCCTCATCACGCCCGTCGCGAATAAACGCCAGAAATTGATCAAGGATTGCATCCATGTCTTCGATATCGCGGACCATGCCGTCGGTCAGTTCATTCTCTTGCGTCATCAACTCAAGGGACAAGCGCAAGCGGGTCAAGGGGGTTCGCAAGTCGTGAGAGACCCCCGCCAACATCAATTCCCGCTCCTGCCCGGCCTGCTCGACGTCCTCGGCCATCTGGTTGAAGGCGCGATATACCTCGGCCATTTCGCTGGGTGTATCGCTGATCGGCAATCGCACACTGCGCCCTTGCCCCAACTGACGGGCAGCAAAGACCAGACGTTTGAGCGGTTGATTCAGCTGTCGAACGAAGATCCACGCAGAGGCTGTGGACAACAAGCCAATGGCGAGGAACCAGCCCAGCACACTCCAGATTTTCTGGCCGCGCAGTGGGTGCGGGTACAACGGTACTTTCAGCCAACCGTCACCTAGGCTTGGGGCCCGCACCCACAAGGCTGGCGGCGCATGCACCCGCAGACGCACTTCGGTGTCCGCACCCAACTCGGCTTGCATCTGACGCTGATAAATCTCGCTGTACGGCCAATGTTGCTCGCCTTCGGGCACGCCGCCGCCGACCACCCGAATCAACCCGGCGGCCTCGGCAATCGCCGAGCGATCATGCTCATCCGCCGCCCAATAGGCGCGTAAGGTCAACGCAACACCGTGACTGTATTGCCTGTCGACCAGCACGTCCTCGTTCATCAATAGATAAACCAGGGTCAGTGCCTTGGAGAACAGCACGACAATCAACACCAGCCACAGAGTGCGAGAGAAGAAGCTTTGCGGGAACCAGAGCGGGGTTTTCATTGCAGTCGCTACACACTTTGCAGGCGCGAGCCAGGCTCGCAAAAATGGCGAAGCGCGATTGGTATCCGTCGCGTAAACGCCTCGACCCAAAACGTCGATAGCCCTGAACAGGGCTATCGAGTGTGTCAGTCAGGACTCAGCGGTCCTGGTTGGCGCCTACACAGCGCCAATCACTTGGTTCCGGCACCATCGGGAACAAACACATAACCCACGCCCCAGACAGTCTGGATGTAGCGCGGTTTGGAAGGGTCCGGCTCGATCAAGCGACGCAGTCGCGAAATCTGTACATCGATGGAACGCTCCAACGCATCCCACTCGCGTCCACGGGCCAGGTTCATCAACTTGTCGCGGGTCAACGGCTCGCGGGCATGCATCACCAACGCTTTGAGCACCGCGAATTCGCCAGTGGTCAGCATGTGCACTTCATCGCCACGCTTGAGCTCACGGGTTGCCAGCGACAGTTCATAGTCACCGAATGTCACGGACTCATCTTCACTGCCTGGCGCACCGGGAACAGGCACCGCCTGACGACGCAATACGGCTTTGACCCGTGCCACCAGTTCATCGGGGTTGAACGGCTTGGACAGGTAATCGTCAGCACCCAACTCCAGACCACGAATTCGGCTCAGCTCATCGCCTTTGGCGGTCAGCATGATGATAGGCACCTGATTGTTCGCAGCACGCAAGCGGCGGCAAGCGGACAGCCCGTCTTCACCCGGCAGCATCAAATCGAGGACAACGAGGTGGAAAACCTCGCGTGCGAGCAGGCGATCCATTTGCTCGACGTTGGCCACGGCGCGCGCGCGATAGCCTTTGCTGGTGAAAAAACGCTCTAACAGGCTGCTTAATCCTGGGTCGTCGTCAACGATGAGGATTTTTTCGCCTTCAGCAGGTTGTGCAGTACTGCTCATTAGATGCTCCTTTGATCTCGGTGCGCATTATGGCGTAGCTGCCGGTTTACGTACTGTGTGCATTGTTAGCAGATTTTTCCTGAGTCGCCAGCAACGGTTGTTGGTAGCCCTCGTGAAAGGGCGCAATCCCCCTATTCAGAGATCGCTGGGTATAATGCGCCGCCTTGAAGTCAGGTAGCGCCTGACAATGGCCAATCGCGTTTTATTTGCTCACAATTTGCCAGGTGGTTTTATGGACAGCATCAACAGCCGCATCGCCGAGGAACTCGGTGTCCGCCCACAGCAGGTCGCAGCGGCCGTCGCTCTGCTGGATGAAGGCTCAACCGTGCCGTTCATCTCCCGTTACCGTAAAGAAGTGACCGGCAGCCTTGATGACACCCAGTTACGCCACCTGGAAGAGCGCCTGCGCTACCTGCGCGAACTCGACGAGCGGCGTATCAGCATCCTTGCGAGCATCGAAGAGCAAGGCAAGCTGACCCCGGAGCTGGCGCGCGACATCAAACTCGCCGACACCAAAACACGCCTCGAAGATTTGTACCTACCCTACAAACAAAAGCGCCGCACCAAGGGCCAGATTGCCCTGGAAGCTGGCCTGGGCGAGTTGGCCGACGGTCTGTTCAACGACCCGACCCTGAACCCGGAAAGCGAGGCAGCACGGTTTGTCGACGCGGAAAAAGGCGTGGCCGATGTGAAAGCCGCCCTCGAAGGCGCCAAATACATCCTGATGGAGCGCTTCGCCGAAGACGCCAACCTCCTGGAGAAACTGCGCAGCTTCCTCAAACACGAGGCTGTTCTCAGCGCCCGCGTGGTAGCTGGCAAGGAAGAAGCCGGCGCCAAGTTCCGCGATTACTTCGAACACGACGAACCCCTGAAAAGCATGCCATCGCACCGCGCCCTGGCCATTTTTCGCGGTCGTAACGAAGGTTTTCTCAGCTCATCCCTGAAAGTTGGCGAAGAGCTGCCTGGCGCCATGCACCCGTGTGAAATGATGATCAGCGAGCGTTTCGGCCTGCAAAACCAGAATCGCCCCGCCGATAAATGGCTGGCCGAAGTGGTCCGCTGGACCTGGAAGGTCAAGCTCTACACCCATTTGGAAACCGACTTGTTTGGCGAACTGCGCGACGGCGCGGAAACCGAAGCGATCAATGTGTTCGCGCACAATCTGCATGATCTGCTGCTGGCGGCACCGGCTGGCCCTCGCGCCACCTTGGGCCTGGACCCTGGTCTGCGCACCGGGTGCAAAGTGGCGGTGGTCGACGCGACCGGCAAGCTGCTCGATTACGCGACGGTTTATCCGCACGTACCCAAGAATCAGTGGGACCAGACCATCGCCGTGTTGGCCGCACTGTGCGCCAAGCATTCGGTGGACCTGATCGCTATCGGCAACGGCACTGCCAGCCGCGAGACCGATAAACTGGCCGCCGAACTGATCAAAAAATACCCAGGTCTGAAAATGACCAAAGTGATGGTGTCCGAAGCCGGTGCCTCTGTGTACTCGGCTTCCGAGCTGGCTGCCAAGGAATTCCCGGAGCTGGACGTGACGATCCGTGGCGCGGTGTCGATTGCCCGCCGCCTGCAAGACCCGTTGGCCGAACTGGTGAAAATCGATCCGAAATCTATCGGTGTCGGTCAGTACCAGCACGACGTTTCGCAGCTGAAACTGGCGCGAGGCCTGGATGCGGTGGTCGAGGACTGCGTGAACGCTGTTGGCGTCGATGTGAATACCGCATCGGTTGCCTTGCTCGCCCGCATCTCTGGCCTGAACACCACGCTGGCGCAAAATATCGTCGCTCACCGCGATGAAAACGGCGCCTTCAAGACCCGTGCTTCGTTGAAGAAAGTCAGTCGCCTCGGCGAAAAGACTTACGAACAGGCTGCCGGCTTCCTGCGTGTAATGAACGGCGACAACCCACTGGATTCCTCGGCAGTTCACCCGGAAGCCTATCCGCTCGTAAAACGCATCGCCGCTGAAACAGACCGTGATATCCGTTCGTTGATTGGCGACGCTAGCTTCCTCAAGCGCCTTGATCCGAAAAAATACACCGATGAAACTTTCGGCCTGCCGACCGTCACCGACATTCTGCAAGAGCTGGAAAAACCGGGCCGCGACCCTCGCCCCGAGTTCAAGACAGCCGAGTTCCAAGACGGCGTCGAAGAGCTCAAGGACCTGGAGTTGGGGATGATCCTCGAAGGCGTGGTCACCAACGTGACCAACTTCGGCGCTTTCGTCGATATCGGCGTGCATCAGGACGGTCTGGTCCATATCTCCGCGCTGTCCGAGAAGTTCATCAAGGACCCGCGTGAAGCGGTCAAGGCCGGTGACGTGGTCAAGGTCAAGGTCATGGAAGTCGATATCCCGCGCAAACGAGTCGGCCTGTCGATGCGCATGAGCGACACCCCAGGCGAGAAAATCGACGGTGCCCGTGGCGCGCGTCCTGGGTCTGCTCCTCGCTCGCAACAACAAACCACGCCCCGCAAGGAAGCCCCGGTAGCCGCAGCACCGACCAATAACGCAATGGCTTCGTTGTTCGCCAACGCCAAACAGTTGAAGAAACGTTGATGGTCATCCCCGAAGGGCTGACCCAGAGCGCTTATTTCAAGATGCTCGGCTGCCAGCTGCAGCGCCTGGACGACGGCGTTGCCGAAGTCAGCCTGGCGCTGGAACCTCACCTGCGCAATCGCGGCAACGTGATGCATGGCGGTGCGATCTTCAGCCTGGTCGATATCGCCATGGGGCTGGCCTGTTCCAGCTCCCACGGTTTCGATCAGCAGAGCGTGACGGTCGAGTGCAAGATCAACTACGTCCGGGCTGTGTCCGAAGGCGAGGTGCTGTGCATCGCTAAGGTGTTGCATGCCGGGCGGCGCACGCTGGTTGTCGAGGCAGAAGTGCTGCAGGGCGACAAACTGGTCGCAAAAGCACAAGGGACGTTCGCAGTCATCTAGCTGTCGCACGTCGATTTGGGTTAATTTCGACACTGCGAAAACAGTGTCGGAATTTTCTGTTCGGGTTGCGGCCAGACCAAGCAACGGGCATCGGCGTTTCAAACCAAAACCAGGCGACAACGCCAGTTCCTCTCTTCACCCTTGTAGACCGTCATTTCCACCCCCATATTGGGGCGACCGACGCGTGAAGGAATCCAACTTGAGCGAACTTCTCAACCGCCGCCTGGCTCTGCTTAGCGAGCGCACTAACCTCTCCCTGATGGAGCAGTGCCTGCACGGGATTGAGCGTGAATGCCTGCGCGTGACGGGCGAAGCACGCCTGGCGCAGACGCCGCACCCGGAGCAACTGGGCGCAGCGCTGACCCACGAGCAAATCACGACCGATTACTCCGAGTCGCTGCTTGAGTTCATCACGCCCGCGCTGCCGGACCCGGCCGAAACCCTGTCCAGCCTGGACAAGATCCATCGATTCGCCTATAGCAAGCTCGGCAACGAGTACCTGTGGAGCCCTTCGATGCCGTGTCCGCTGCCAGCCGAAGAAGATATCCCGATTGCCTACTACGGCACCTCGAATATCGGTCAGCTCAAGTACGTCTATCGCAAAGGCCTGGCCTTGCGGTACGGCAAGACCATGCAGTGCATCGCAGGCATTCACTACAACTTCTCCTTGCCGGAAAAAGTCTGGCCGCTGCTCAAGCAGGCCGAAGGCTTTGTCGGCACGGACCGCGACTATCAGTCGGCGTCCTATATCGCCCTGATTCGCAACTTCCGCCGTTACAGCTGGCTACTGATGTACCTGTTCGGCGCCTCGCCGGCACTGGATGCAAGCTTCTTGCGCGGTCGCTCGCATCAGTTGGAGCAATGGGACGCCGACACGCTGTACCTGCCCTACGCCACCAGCCTGCGCATGAGCGATCTGGGCTACCAGAGCAACGCCCAGGCCGGCTTGACCCCGTGCTACAACGACTTGACCAGCTACACCGACAGCCTGCGTAAAGCGGTGGCGACGCCGTATCCGCCGTATGTCGAGATCGGCACCCACAAGGATGGCGAGTGGATTCAGCTCAACACCAACATCCTGCAGATCGAAAACGAGTACTACTCCAACATTCGCCCTAAACGCGTGACCTACTCCGGCGAACGTCCGATTCAGGCGCTGGTGGCCCGTGGCGTGCAATACGTTGAGGTCCGCTGCCTGGACATCAACCCTTTCCTGCCTATGGGTATCGATTTGCAGCAAGCGCGCTTCATCGACGCGTTCGTGCTGTATTGCGCCCTGCAGGACAGCCCGCAACTGGCGAACAACGAATGTACCAACGCAGCCTCGAACTTCCTGACGGTGGTCAAGGAAGGTCGTCGTCCGGGTCTGGAATTGCGGCGTAACGACACCACGATCGACTTGAAAGCCTGGGCCACCGAGTTGCTGGAAAAAATCGCACCGTTGTCGCAGCTACTTGATCAGAGCCACGGCGGCGAAGAACACGTTAAAGCCCTGGCCGCGCAATTGGCCAAGGTCAACGATTCTTCACGGACACCTTCGGCACAAGTGCTGGCAAGCATGACTGAACACAAGGAAGGCTTCACCGCGTTCTCCTTCCGTCAGAGCCAGGTACACGCTGAGTACTTCCGCAGCGAACCGTTGAGCGCTGAAGAACAGTTGCACTTCGAAACCCTGGCCCGCAACTCAATTACCCAACAGGTCGAGCTGGAGCAAACCGAAGAGATTGTCGATTTCGATACGTTTGTCGGTTCGTATCAAGCAAGCATTTTGGCGATCAGTAACTGACGCCATCGCGGCAGGACGTGCAGTTACAAGCACGTTCCGCCGCGATGGACACAGCCCCTACAACGCCTTCTCGAAGATTTTCGAATTGCGCTGATAGTTGTAAAGCGATGCTCGTGCGCTGGGCAGGCGGTCGACGCTGCTCGGCTCAAACCCGCGCTCACGGAACCAATGCGCGGTGCGGGTGGTGAGGACGAACAGGGTCTTCAAGCCCTTCGCCCGGGCCCGGGCTTCAATCCTCTCCAACAGTTCATCGCCACGCCGGCCATGGCGGTATTCCGGACTGACGGCCAGGCAGGCCAACTCGCCAGCATCTGAATCGGCGATCTGGTACAGCGCGGCACAGGCAATGATCAGCCCTTCGCGCTCGACCACGCTGAATTGCTCGATCTCGCGCTCCAATACTTCGCGCGAACGGCGCACCAGAATCCCCTGCTCTTCCAGCGGAGTGATCAAATCCAGCAAACCGCCGACGTCTTCAATCGCCGCCTCACGCACCAGTTCAAACTGCTCTTGCGCGACCAGCGTGCCGCAACCGTCGCGGGTGAACAGCTCGGTCAACAAAGCACCGTCTTCGGCGTAACTGATGATATGGCTGCGACCGACACCGCCACGGCACGCTTGCGCCGCTGCATCGAGCAGTTCGGCCTGATAGTTGCTCCCCAGCCTTAGCATGTGCGCCGGAACTTGTTGTGGACGCAGCTCGCGCACCAACTTGCCCTGGTCATCCAGCAGGCCGCTCTCGGCACCGAACAGCAGCAATTTATCCGCGCCCAGGTCAATGGCGGCGCGGGTGGCGACGTCTTCGCAGGCGATGTTGAACGTCTCCCCCGTCGGCGAATACCCCAGCGGCGACAGCAACACGATGGAGCGCTCGTCGAGCAGGCGGTTGATGCCTTTGCGGTCGACCCGGCGCACTTCGCCTGTGTGGTGATAATCCACGCCTTCGACCACACCAATCGGCCGCGCAGTCACCAGATTGCCACCCGCCACGCGCAAGCGCGAACCCTGCATCGGTGAAGCGGCCATGTCCATGGACAGGCGTGCTTCGATAGCGACACGCAGGGAGCCTACCGCGTCGATGACGCATTCGAGGGTCGCCGCATCGGTGACCCGCAAATTACGATGGAATTGCGGTGTCAGGCCGCGCGCCGCCAGACGGCTTTCAATCTGCGGGCGAGAGCCGTACACCAGCACCAGTCGCACGCCGAGGCTGTGCAACAGCACCAGGTCATGGACGATATTGCCGAAATTCGGATGATCTATACCGTCGCCGGGCAGCATGACAACAAAGGTGCAATCGCGGTGGGCATTGATGTAAGGCGAAGCATGGCGAAGCCAGTTAACGTAGTCGGGCATGACTTGAAGAGCCTGTAAAAGATTGGACGAACGCGTAAGAACACACACAGCACTGTGGTGGTTATCGTCGGAACAGGCTTGGCAACACGCGCATTCTCCTTCTATTTAGAGCCCAACGGCTTCGAAATCACTTGAGCTGACCCGACTCATGCGGGGGTCAGGCAATAATGTTCAACCAACTGACGTAATAGACGCACCGTAGGCTGCAAGCGTGACATTTCAAGGTATTCGCCTGGCTGATGAGCACAGGCAATGTCACCAGGGCCCAAAACCAGGGTTTCGCAGCCCAGGCGCTGAAGATAAGGCGCTTCGGTGCCAAACGCTACTGCCTCGGCGCGATGCCCGGTCAGACGTTCGGCGACGCGCACCAATTCGGCATCGGCGGCCTGTTCGAACGGCGGCACTTCGGGAAACAGCGGCGCATAGTCTATTTGCACCTTATGCAGTTCTGCCAGCGGTTGCAGCTTCTGCCGAATCGCGGCACGCAACACCTGCGGGTCCATGCCCGGCAGGGGCCGCATGTCGAACTCCAGCGAGCATTGACCGCAAATCCGGTTCGGGTTGTCACCGCCATGAATGCACCCGAAGTTCAGGGTCGGCTGTGGCACGCTGAACTGCGGGTTGTTGTATTCGCCTTGCCATTGCTGACGCAGGCCCTTCAATTCGCTGATCGCCGCGTGCATCGCCTCCAGCGCGCTGTGACCCAGACTCGGGTCGGACGAATGGCCGCTGCGGCCGAGAATATTGATGCGCTCCATCATTACGCCCTTGTGCAGGCGAATCGGCTTGAGCCCGGTCGGCTCACCGATCACCGCTGCACGACCCAAAGGACGACCCGCTGCGGCCAACGCTCGAGCGCCGGCCATGGAGCTTTCTTCATCGCAGGTGGCGAGAATCAACAACGGTTGCTTGAACGGTTGATCGAGCAACGGCTGCACTGCTTCGATGACCAAGGCAAAGAAGCCTTTCATGTCGCAACTGCCCAGCCCTACCCAACGCCCATCGACCTCGGTCAGTTTGAGCGGATCGGTTTGCCACAGCGCGCCATCGAACGGCACGGTGTCGCTGTGCCCAGCCAATACCAGACCGCCCGGGCCGCTGCCGAAACTCGCCAACAGGTTGAACTTGCCGGGCGACACCTGCTGAATGTCACAGGCAAACCCCAGATCACCCAGCCAGGTCGCCAGCAGATCGATCACGGCACGGTTGGATTGATCCAGCGCGGGCTGGGTGCAACTCACCGACGGCGCTGCAATCAACGCGGAAAACTGGTCTTTCATGGACGGCAAGGGCATGAGTAATCTCCTCGTTTGAGCACCATCATAGGGCTATCGGCCCCCATGAATAAACATGTCCTGTACACTGTTCGGCCTCAGCAGCCACGTATTTGCAGGCTGCGCTCCCGTTATTAGCGATTAGCGCTTGGATTCCCCGGCCATGCAGAAAGAAACCGAAATCAAACTCCGCGTCAGCCGCGAAACCCTCGCCGCCCTGCGCGACCACCCACTGCTGAAAAAGCGCAACAAAAGTGGCTGGGAACGCCTTGAGCTGTTCAATCAGTATTTCGACACGCCTGAACGCGACCTGGCAAATGCCAAAGTGGCCCTGCGCCTGCGCCGTGATGGCGACGCGATCATTCAGACGTTGAAGACTCGCGGGCAAAGCGTTGCTGGCCTGTCCGAGCGCAATGAATACAATTGGGATCTGCCCAAAGCCAAGCTCGACCTTAAAAAGCTCGATGGCGAATGCTGGCCGGAAGAGCTGGCCGAGCTGGATAAAAAGACCATCAAACCGGCGTTCACCACCGACTTCGTCCGCGAACGTGCGGAAATCGCCTGGGGTCGTGGCAAGGCTAAAGTCGTGATTGAAGCTGCTCTGGACCTAGGCCGGGTAGTTGCTGGCAAGCAGGAAGAAGAAATCTGCGAACTGGAGCTGGAACTGCGCGAAGGTGATCCTTCCGCGCTGCTGGAGCTGGCCGCTGAACTGGCTGCCACGCTGCCGTTGATGCCCTGCGACATCAGCAAAGCCGAGCGTGGCTATCGCCTGTTCGACGCCAATAGCTACTCACTGAGCCTACCGGCACCTGAACTGACCGCAGAAATGCCGCTGGACGACGCCTTCGCCGCGCTGGCCTGGCATTTGTTGGCCAGCAGCCAGCGTCTGGCTGAGCAGTACCGTTTCAACGGCCACTGGCGTTTGTTGCAGGATTGGGTGGCGTTGCTGTCCGAACTGCGCGCGTTGGTTGGCAGCCTGGGTCAGGCCGCGCCACGCACCTCGACCCACGAGTTGCGCGCATCGCTGGACGCCTTGCTCGAAGACTGGCGCCCGCTGGTCCAGGCTGGTCAAGACGACCCCGACGTCCGCACCGAAGCGCCCGCCCAGTTCATCGAAGAGCTTACCGACACCCGTTGGGGCCTGTTCTCCTTGAACACCTCGCGCTGGCTGCTGGCTCGCAGTTGGACCGCTGACCGCAACACCCGCGGCAACCGCCAGGGCGCGGCGCAACTGGCTAACTGGGTACCGCGCCTGCTGGCTGAAGAAGCGACTTCGCTGCAATTGGGTCGCTATCAGCAACAACCGGAAGACCTGGCGGAACAACTGCCGCGCATAGAACGCATTCAGGCCTGGCTGCATTTGGCCCGTGGCGTACTGGATTTGCCAGAGCTGGACCGCTTGTACGGCGAGCTGAACAAACTTGAGCAATTGGCGCTTGAGCCGATCAGCGACGAAATCCTCGACGCGCGCGTGCAACAGACCGTTGTGGTGTTCCAAAGCCGCGCATGGAAGACCTTGCTGCGGTTGTAATACCGACTTCACAAATGAATTTGCCCCACAAGGATTGCATGTTTTCCGGGGGAGCGAATTCAAATGCGAATGGCCTGACGCGGTCCACCTGGCACCCCGTCAGCCCAATATCGGCAAACTCGTGGTGGATTTGATCTCTGACAACGCCACCGTCGAGTTGACCTCCTGAATCCCCGGCACCAGCGATAACTTCTCAAAGAAGAACCGCTCATAAGCCTCGATATCCGCAGTCACAATGCGCAGCAAAAAGTCCACCGACCCCATCAGCACATAACACTCCAGCACCTCCGGAAAACCGCGAATGGCTTCGGTAAACTCCGTGAAGTTGGAGCGGCCATGGGCATTGAGTTTTACCTCGGCGAAAATTTGCGTATTGAGGCCGATTTTCTTGCGGTCCAGCAATGTGACCTGACGTCGGATTACCCCCTCATCCTTGAGACGCTGAATGCGCCGCCAACACGGCGATTGCGACAAGCCGACCTGTTCGGCAATTTGCGCGCTGGAGAGCGAAGCGTCTTCCTGCAGCAACGCCAGAATTTTCCGATCATAGAGGTCCAGCTCGCCTTGCATAAAAATCTCCTATTCACAGATAAACCTGCATTAACAAGTCGCAATAAGGCTAATACAATCGATCATCGATAAGAAATTTCTTTTTCCGTATGCAAAAATCTCCCTCAGTAGAAACAGGAGAGGCCCGCATGCCAACGTTTGAATTTTCAAGTTCCGCGCCACTGCGCCCTGACGTCTGGTCCTCCAGCAATGCCCATACCCGTGCGTACTATCAAATCCTTGCCGAGGCAGAGCCCGACCTTTTATGCCGGGTGCTGAATCTGTTTGCGATGCAGTATTTGATTCCGCAACAGGTCAGCGTTTTGCAGCAAGATCAGATGCTGATGATTGACGTCCAGCTGGACGGATTAAGCTGGCACCGGGCGCAAGTCATTGGCGAAAAAATGCGTAACTTGATCAATATTTGTTCAGTCACCCTGGAACCCAATCCAATTCAGAACGTCTTACCGCAACAGGTAGTTCTGGCCGTCGGATAATGATTCGGTAAATTTTCGCAACCCTTCACCTCGCTCCGGGTAACACATGCGACGCGCCGGGGACTATTCTTGTCTTGCCATTAGCCGGTCAGAGCAGAACTGTCCCAAGGAGCCCGCATGTCCGTCCTCGCCTCAGTTACCCAAGACCGTTGGCTGGATCTCAACGATCTGCTACACGACTTGGTTGCTCAAGGGTTTACCGATCAAGAAAGTGCTGAATACGCGCTCACTCTGCGCCGTTCAGCTCTGAACATTCAATTGCACCCGCTGGAGTTCATCGCCGCCCAACATCTCGATGATTTAAAGCGGCCTGGCAAGAAGCTCGACCTGGAAAGCCTCACCCTCTGGCTCGCGCAGCAGGTCGGTCAGCCTTACCTGCGCATCGATCCGCTGAAGATCGACGTTGCGGCCATCACGCCGCTGATGTCGTACGCTTTTGCCCAACGACACAAGATCCTCGCGGTGGCCGTGGACCGCGAATCGGTGACCATCGCCAGTGCCCAGCCCTTCGTCAGCGCCTGGGAAGCAGACCTGACGCATGTACTGAAATTGCCGATCAAACGCGTAGTCGCCAATCCGGCAGACATCCAGCGTTTGGCCGTGGAGTTTTTCCGGCTGGCGAAGTCGGTCAGCGGTGCCAATGCCTCTGATCTGAAAATGAGCAATCTGGGCAATTTTGAACAGTTGCTCAAGCTCGGCGCCAGTGACCAGGAACCCGACGCCAACGACGCGCACATCGTCAACATCGTCGATTGGCTGTTCCAATATGCGTTCCAGCAGCGTGCCAGCGATATCCATATCGAGCCCCGCCGTGAACAGGGCACCGTGCGTTTTCGCATCGACGGCGTGCTGCACAACGTCTATCAATTTCCAGCCCAAGTCACCATGGCCATCGTCAGCCGCCTGAAAAGCCTGGGGCGAATGAACGTTGCCGAGAAACGCAAACCGCAGGATGGCCGGGTCAAGACCACCACGCCTGAGGGCGGCGAAGTCGAGCTGCGCCTGTCGACCTTGCCCACCGCATTCGGCGAAAAGATGGTGATGCGGATTTTCGACCCGGAAGTGCTGCTGAAAAACTTCGACCAACTGGGCTTTTCCGGCGATGACCTGCGCCGCTGGCAGGACATGACTCAGCAACCCAACGGCATCATTCTGGTCACGGGCCCAACCGGTTCGGGCAAGACCACGACGCTTTATACAACCCTGAAAAAGCTGGCGACCTCGGAGGTCAATCTCTGCACCATTGAAGACCCCATCGAGATGGTCGAGCCGGCGTTCAACCAGATGCAGGTCCAGCACAACATCGACCTGACGTTTGCCAGCGGCGTGCGCGCACTGATGCGTCAGGACCCGGACATCATCATGATCGGCGAAATTCGTGATCTGGAGACCGCAGAAATGGCGATCCAGGCCGCGCTGACCGGCCACCTCGTGCTGTCCACCCTGCACACCAACGACGCGCCGAGCGCCATTAGCCGCCTACTGGAACTGGGCGTGCCCCATTACCTGCTCAAGGCCACCCTCCTCGGCGTCATGGCCCAACGACTGGTGCGCACTCTCTGCCCGCACTGCAAAGCCCCCATCGAGCTGGAAGAAAGCGACTGGCAAACCCTGACCCGCCCGTGGCAAGCACCTGTCCCGAGCGGTGCTCAACGCGCTGTCGGCTGCGTAGAATGCCGTGACACCGGGTATCGCGGCCGCGCCGGAGTGTACGAAATCATGTTGATGTCCGACAGCGTCAAAGCCCTGATCAGCGCCGACCTCGACCTCACCGCCATACGCCGCCAAGCCTTCAAGGAAGGCATGCGCAGCTTGCGCTTGTCCGGCGCGCAGAAAATATCCGCCGGGCTGACCACGCTCGAAGAGGTGTTGCGGGTAACGCCGCAGAGTGAGCAGCGGTGATGGTTATCCTTGTCTGACACACTGTCATCGCGAATGAATTGGCTCCACACTGGACAGCACATGTCCTGTGGAAGCCAATGTATTCGGCACATTTTGTACAAATCTATTCTGAATTATATCGCCATCACCCTCGTATTTCTGCCTAAATGAGCCGTTCATCACCAGACAATCCATAACCAAAACAGGGAACCGTTATGCAAATCGGTAGTGTGCTTTTACTTTTCGTCGGGCTGGCGATTGCCATTGTGTTCATGGGTTTCAAGGTGGTGCCGCAAGGTTATCAATGGACGGTGGAACGCTTTGGCCGTTATACCAATACCCTGAAACCGGGCCTCAACATCATCGTGCCGGTGATGGACCGTATCGGGCGCAAGATCAATGTGATGGAAAGCGTGCTGGATATCCCGCCGCAGGAAGTCATCACCGCTGACAACGCCACGGTGCAGATTGATGCGGTGTGCTTCTTTCAGGTGGTCAACACCGCGCAGGCCGCGTACGAGGTGAATAACCTCGAGCACGCGATCCGTAACCTGCTGCAAACCAATATCCGTACGGTGCTCGGCTCCATGGAACTGGATGCCATGCTTAGTCAGCGCGACGGCATCAATGAAAAGCTGCTGCGCACTGTCGATGAAGCGACCGCGCCATGGGGAATAAAGATCACCCGGATCGAGATCAAGGACATCAGCCCGCCCGCCGATCTGATGGCTGCAATGTCCGGGCAGATGAAAGCGGAGCGGATCAAGCGCGCGCAGATTCTGGAAGCAGAAGGCCTTCGGGCATCGGCGATTCTCACCGCTGAAGGCAAGAAGCAGGCACAGATCCTCGAAGCCGAAGGCGGTCGTCAGGCGGCGTTCCTTGAATCCGAGGCGCGGGAGCGTCAAGCCGAAGCAGAGGCACGGGCCACCCAAGTGGTGTCCGAAGCGATTGCCAACGGCAACGTGCAGGCGATCAACTATTTTGTCGCACAGAAATACATCGATGCGCTGGGTAAACTCGCGTCAGCCAACAACAGCAAAGTGATCTTGATGCCACTCGAAGCCAGTCAAGTGATTGGTGCCGTGGGCGGTATCGGCGAGATCGTCAAAGCTACCTTCGACACTAAAAAGGGCTGAGGCGCGACCCATGATCTGGGACTACCTGCAACACCTGTCGTTCTGGGACTGGCTGGGGCTGGGCACGGTGTTGCTGATTCTTGAAGTGTTCGGCGCTGGCGGCTATTTGCTGTGGATCGGTGTCGCGGCGGCAGGCGTTGGGGTTCTCAGCTTTTTGATCCCCGCGCTGCCATGGACCCTGCAATTTCTGTTGTTCGGTCTGCTTTCGGTCCTGACGGCGTTGTATTGGTGGCGGCGTCAACGCAACGTGGTTCGTCCTTCGGATCAACCGGGTCTGAACATGCGCGGGCAAGAACTGATCGGGCACACGTTTGTGGTCCAGAGTGCGATTGTCGGCGGACGCGGAAAGATCAAAGTGAATGATGGCGTGTGGATGGTAATCGGCCCCGACCTGCCGGTGGGCAGTCAGGTGCGGGTAGTCAGCCAGGAAGGCGCTATTTTGAGAGTTGAAGCTATATCCTGAGTCAGGTACGGAACTCCGACGAGGCTTCGACAATCCAATCTTTTAGAACAACCACGTCGGAGTCACCTATCATGCGCCTTAAGCTTGCAGTATTTACATTGGCTTTGCTTTCACTCCCCGTCGGGTCAGCAATGGCAGACGGATTCTTGCGAGACGTGCTTTCATCAGGCGCCACAACAGCTTCCACGTACCTGACCTTCAGACATGACCGTAAGCTGATCGTTGCCGCTCAGGATGATGCGGGTAGCTTCGTCGCCAGCGAAGGTGGTATCCGCGGTCCGTTCCTGGAAGCTGCCATGGAACAGGTACGTACCGATAACCCAGGGCTCAAAGCCACGGACATGGAATTGGCGAACGCGATTCTGACAAAGAATCTGGTTGCCGCCGAATGATTCATGACTGACCGCTAGCGCACATTGAAATGCCGCTCATCGAGCGGCATTTTTTATGGCCACTACTTAGCGATATTCATCCACCGGCACGCAGGCGCAGAACAGATTCCGGTCACCGTAAACATTGTCTACCCGGTTCACCGCGGGCCAATACTTGTGCAGCCGTGTATGCCGAGTGGGCGTGACTGCCTGGGCGATGCTGTACGGGCGTTCCCAGATGCCGGTGATGTCAGCCAGGGTATGCGGTGCGCCCTTCAACGGATTGTTTTCGCCAGGCCAACTGCCGTTTTGCACCTCGGTGATTTCCGCGCGAATACTGAGCATCGCCTCGATAAAGCGATCCAGCTCTGCCTTGGACTCACTTTCAGTGGGCTCGATCATCAAGGTGCCGGGGACAGGGAATGACATGGTCGGCGCGTGAAAACCATAATCCATCAGGCGCTTGGCGACGTCCTCTTCGCTGATCCCCGTTTGCGCCTTGATCGGACGCAAATCAATGATGCACTCGTGCGCGACGCGGTCATTGCGGCCGCTGTAGAGCAGCGGGAACGCGCCACCCAATTGCTGCGCCAGATAATTCGCGCTGAGGATCGCCACTTCACTGGCATCCGCCAATTGCGGGCCCATCATCGCGATGTACATCCAACTGATCGGCAAAATGCTTGCACTGCCCCAAGGCGCAGCGCTGACAGCCGTATTCTGCGGGTTCGGCCCTTCCAGTGGGACCACCGGGTGGTTGGCCACAAACGGCGCCAAATGGGCGCGCACGCCAATCGGCCCCATGCCTGGACCGCCACCGCCATGCGGGATACAGAACGTTTTGTGCAGGTTCATGTGCGACACATCGGCACCGATGTCTGCTGGCCGGGCCAGCCCGACCTGGGCGTTGAGGTTGGCGCCATCCATGTACACCTGGCCGCCATGGCTGTGAATAATCTCGCAGATATCGCGAATGCCTTCTTCATACACGTCATGGGTAGAGGGATAGGTGACCATCAGGCACGACAACGTGTCCCCCGCTTCTTGCGCCTTGGCTTTCAAGTCAGCAAGGTCAACGTTACCCGCCTTGTCGCACTCAACGATCACCACGTGCATGCCGGCCATCTGAGCCGATGCCGGGTTGGTGCCATGCGCCGACGAAGGGATAAGGCAAATCTCACGCTTATCCTCATGACGGCTCAGGTGGTATTTGTGGATCGCCAGCAGCCCGGCATATTCGCCTTGCGCGCCGGAGTTGGGTTGCATGCAAACAGCGTCGAAACCGGTGATCGCGCACAGCCAGGCTTCGAGTTCGTCAATCATGGCGGTGTAACCGAGCGCCTGTTCACGTGGAACGAAAGGATGCAGATTGGCGAACTCGGGCCAGGTAATAGGGATCATTTCGCTGGTGGCGTTGAGTTTCATGGTGCACGAACCGAGGGGAATCATTGACTGGTCCAGCGCCAGGTCCTTGTTCTCCAGCTGCTTGAGGTAACGCAGCATCTCGGTTTCGCTGTGATGCATGCTGAACACCGGATGGGTCAGGTACGCCGAGGTGCGCAGCAACGCGCCGGGAATACCTGATTCCAGAGTTTCCGCGTCCAGTTCGGCGATGTTAAGCCCATGATCGGCCCCCAGAAATATATCGAACAGGCGCTCTACGGTCGCCTCGCTGCAACGTTCATCCAGGCTCAGCCCCAGCTTGCCGTCCCCAAGAATGCGCAGGTTAATCTGTACATCCCTGGCGCTGTCGAGGATTGCGCTCTGGCTACCGCCGACATCCAGGGTCAAGGTGTCGAAGAACCGTCTGTTGACCCGCTGCAGCCCTTTGCGCGCTAAACCCGCTGCCAGAATGGTGGTCAGCCGGTGAACCCGCTGGGCGATGCGCTTGAGCCCTTCAGGCCCGTGATACACCGCATAGAAGCTGGCGATATTGGCCAGCAAGACTTGCGCGGTGCAGATGTTGGAGTTGGCCTTCTCGCGGCGGATATGCTGTTCACGGGTTTGCAGGGCCATGCGCAAAGCCACGTTGCCACGCGCGTCTTTGGACACACCGATGATCCGCCCCGGCATTGCACGTTTGAACTCATCGCGACAGGCAAAATAGGCCGCGTGCGGGCCGCCATAGCCCATCGGTACGCCAAAACGTTGCGACGAACCAAATACCACGTCGGCGCCCATTTCTCCCGGCGGGGTCAGCAGCAACAGGCTAAGCAGGTCAGCCGACACGCAGGCCAGCGCTTGCTGGACATGCAGTTGCTCGATCAACGGGCGCAGGTCGCGAATTTCTCCGTGGGTATCCGGGTATTGCAGCAGCGCACCAAAGACCTTGTGCCTGGAGAGATTGTCCACCGAATCGATGATCAGTTCGAAGCCGAAACCTTGCGCCCGCGTCTGAACCACGGAAATAGTTTGCGGGTGGCAGTTTTCGTCGACGAAAAACAAGTTGCTTCTGGACTTGGCGACGCGCTTGGCCAGGGCCATGGCCTCGGCGGCAGCGGTGGCTTCGTCGAGCAAGGAGGCGTTGGCCAGTTCCAGACCCGTCAGGTCGATGGTCAGTTGCTGAAAATTCAACAGCGCTTCAAGGCGGCCTTGAGCGATCTCGGGCTGATAAGGCGTATAGGCGGTGTACCAGCCAGGATTTTCCAGGACGTTGCGCACAATCACGGTCGGCGTGAGGGTGCCGTGGTAGCCCATGCCGATCAGGCTGGTCCACACCTGATTCTGCTCGGCGTAGCCTTTGAGCTTGGCCAGCGCGGCGTCCTCGTCGAGCGCGGCAGGCAACTCCAGCGCCCGATTGAAGCGGATGGCCGGCGGCACCGTCTGCTCGATCAGTTCCGTTCGGCTGGTCACGCCAAGTGTTTCGAGCATAGCCTGCTGCTCCCTGGCATCCGGGCCAAGGTGGCGCCGCAGGAAGACATTCGGGTCTTGCAACTGGCTCAAGGACGGCAACTGGGACATGACGGCGCTCTCTTATAAGACAAAGCCTCGACAGGTCGAGGCCTATTGAGTCTAGGAAGAGATTGCCATTTGTGTAGAGAAACTATCTATACACTGTTCACGCGGCCCTTCTTTGCGCTAAATCGTTACTCGCCAATCGCGCTTTTATAAGCCGCTGCGTCCAGCAGTTTTTCCATCTCGGCGGTGTTGCCTGGCTTGACCTTGAAGATCCACGCCCCGTATGGGTCGCTGTTCAACAGCTCCGGGGAGCCACCCAGGCCTTCGTTGGTCGCAATCACTTCACCCGACACTGGCGAGTAAATATCCGACGCTGCTTTAACCGACTCGACCACGCCCGCTGTATCGCCAGCGGCAAACACTGTGCCGATTTCCGGCAGTTCGACGTACACGACATCACCCAAGGCTTCCTGAGCGTGGTCGGAGATACCAACGGTTACCGTGCCGTCAGTTTCAAGGCGAGCCCATTCGTGGCTTTCGGCAAAACGCAGATCAGCGGGGATATTGCTCATATAGTCATCCTCTACATCAGGTCAGCGGAAAAACCGCCAGAGAAAGTTAGATCAAGGCTTTGCCATGACGTACGAAATTAGGTTGTACCACGCGAACCGGATACCACTTGCCGCGGATTTCCACCTCGGCCCGGTCAGCGGTCGCCATTGGCACACGCGCCAAGGCAATCGATTTGCTTAGCGTAGGCGAGAAACTACCACTGGTGATCTCTCCTTCGCCAACTTCTGCGATTCGGACGACCTGATGGGCGCGCAATACCCCGCGTTCCTCCAGCACCAGCCCGACCAGCTTGAGCTTCACGCCCGCAGCCCGCTCTTTTTCAACCGCGGTGCGCCCGATGAAATCACGCTCGGCAGGCTCCCAGGCGATGGTCCAGGCCATGTTGGCCGCCAACGGCGATACCTGCTCGTCTATATCCTGGCCATAAAGGTTCATCCCGGCCTCAAGGCGCAACGTATCGCGTGCGCCCAGGCCGATAGGCGAAATACCCGCGCCGACCAGATCGTTGAAAAACCCTGGGGCTTGAGCCGCGGGCAGAATGATTTCCAGGCCGTCTTCACCGGTGTAACCGGTACGGGCGATGAACCAGTCGCCTTCGCTGCGCCCTTCGAAGGGCTGCAGATGCTGGATCAATGCACCGCGTGCGCTGGTCACCAGTTCGGCGATTTTGTGTCGCGCGTGGGGGCCTTGAATCGCTAACATCGCGAGGTCGCTACGCTCGACCAGTTGGACCTCGAAGGCCGCCAGATGCGCGTGCATCCAGGCAAGGTCCTTGGCGCCAGTCGCCGCATTTACCACCAGACGATAACCGCTGTCGGTGAGATAGACGAGCATGTCGTCGATCACACCACCCTCGGTGTTGAGCATTGCACTGTACAGCGCTCGGCCAGGCTCAAGCAGGCGACCGACGTCATTCGCCAGTAAATACTGGAGCCAGGCCTTGGCCTGACTGCCAGCGATGTCGATGACGGTCATATGAGAAACATCGAAAACCCCACAGTCGCGGCGCACTTGATGGTGCTCCTCGACTTGTGAGCCGTAATGCAACGGCATATCCCAACCACCAAAATCGACCATCTTGGCGCCAAGTGCGACGTGCAGGTCAAAGAGGGGCGTACGCTGTCCCATGGGTTTCTCCTTCCGGGCGTGGCGAAGGTGCGGAGAGGCGCGACACCGGGCAAAGCCTCTAAAACAGAGGCTTCCAGCAGGTTTCAACGACCCGACGAGTCTGACAGACCGCACCGATTGCGGCGCATTGTATCCGCATGGTGATGGGCCCGCACCTAGCCGATCTGACGGGCCGAACGCCGGATCAAACCGATGACCGGTAGCAACCCCACCAGAATCAGGGTCAGCGCGGGTAACGCGGCTCTCGCCCACTCGCCTTCACTGGTCATCTCGAAGATTCGTACCGCCAGGGTATCCCACCCAAATGGACGCATCAGCAAGGTTGCCGGCATCTCTTTCAGCACATCGACGAAGACCAGCAGCGCAGCGCTCAAGGCGCCGGGCACCAGTAATGGCAGGTAAACCTTGAAGAACAACCGTGGGCCGCTGACCCCCAGACTGCGCGCGGCTTCTGG
Source organism: Pseudomonas sp. 10C3 (assembly GCF_036346185.1). Taxonomy (NCBI): domain Bacteria; kingdom Pseudomonadati; phylum Pseudomonadota; class Gammaproteobacteria; order Pseudomonadales; family Pseudomonadaceae; genus Pseudomonas; species Pseudomonas sp. 10C3. The sequence continues at coordinate 35,264 of NZ_JASJVE010000009.1, forward strand.
AAGCGAAGGCCGGATGCGCGCCAGGCTATTTTCCAGCGGCCCATAGGCCACCGCAATGAACCGCACCAGATAGGCCAGCAGTAATGCCGCCAGACTCCCCAGCAGCAACGGCTTGCCAGCCCCGCCGAGCAAAGTCGACAGCGGGATGACCAGCTCGCGATCCAGATAGCTGAACGCCAGCATGATCGACACGGCCAACACCGAACCCGGCAGCGCATAACCCAGATTCGCCAGGCTCACGCCAGAGCGGATCGCCCGGGTCGGCGCCAAACGGCGGGCGAAGGCCAGGATCAGCGCCACACTGACAGTGATCAGTGCTGCCATGCTGCCCAAATACAGGGTGTGCAGGATTAGCCCAGTGTAGCGCTCATCCAGATCGAAGCGGCCGCGCTGCCAGACCCACACGATCAATTGCAGCAGCGGAATCACAAACGCGCAGACAAACACCAAGCCGCACCAGGCACTGGCGGCCAGCGCTTTCAAACCGCGCAGGTGGTACAGCGCCTTGACCCTGGGGCGCTCGTTACTCGGGCGGCTTGCACCACGGGCACGGCGCTCGCCATACAGCACGACCATCACTGCCAGCAGCAACAGGCTCGCCAACTGCGCCGCGCTGGAGAGACTGAAGAAGCCGTACCAGGTTTTGTAGATGGCGGTGGTGAAGGTGTCAAAGTTGAACACGGCCACGGCACCGAAGTCCGCCAGCGTCTCCATCAGCGCCAACGCCACACCTGCGCCTATCGCGGGCCTCGCCATGGGCAACGCCACTCGCCAGAACGCCTGCCAGGGCGATTGGCCGAGCACTCGCGCCGCTTCCATCAAGCCCTTGCCCTGCGCAAGGAACGCCGTGCGCGCCAGCAGATACACATACGGGTAGAACACCAACACCAGGACGATGATCACCCCGCCGGTGGATCGCACGCGCGGCAGGCGCAGGCCGCTGCCAAACACGTCGCGCAGCAGGGTTTGCACCGGCCCGGCGAAATCCAGCAGGCCGACGAAGACGAACGCCAGCACATAGGCCGGAATCGCAAACGGCAACATCAATGCCCAATCCAGCCAGCGACGGCCGGGAAACTCGCACAAGCTGGTCAGCCACGCGAGGCTGACACCGAGCACGGTCACCCCGATACCGACGCCCACGATGAGCTGCAAAGTGTTGCCCAACAGGCGCGGCATCTGGGTTTCCCACAAATGCCCCCAGATTTGCTGATCGATGGTTTGCCAGGACAGCAGCAACACACTCACCGGCAACAGCACCAACGCCGCGATGGCAAAGACCAGCGGGTACCAACGGCGTTGTGCGGAATGGGCCACGGAGGGTTCTCAAAAGAGGGGAAATACGAAAAGTGCCATCGCGGGCAAGCGCGCCTACAGCAGATTGCGACCTGTAGGCGCGCGTTCGCCCGCGATCCAGGCGACAGGGTATGCCTGGCTAACTCAATTCCAGCCAGCGCGATCCATCATGCGGATAGCTTCAGCCTGACGCTTGCCTGCCACTTCGACGGGGATAGTATCCGCCTTGAAGGCGCCCCAGCTGGCGACTTCTGCCGATGGCGCAACGGCTGGGTTAGCAGGGAACTCCTGATTGATGTCCGCAAAGATTTTCTGCGCTTGCGGCTTGGTCATCCACTCGACCAATGCCTTGGCCGCTTCAGGATGCGGTGCGTGCTGGGTCAAGCCGACGCCCGAAAGATTGACGTGAACGCCACGATCCGACTGATTGGGCCAGAACAACTTCACCGCCAGTTTCGGGTTCTGCTTGTGCAGACGACCGTAGTAGTAAGTGTTGACGATGCCGACATCACACTGCCCGGCGTTGATCGCTTCCAGCACAGCGATGTCATCGGAGAACACGTCGGTCGACAGGTTATTGACCCAACCCTTGAGGATATTTTCGGACTGCTCGGCACCGTGGGTTTCGATCAGGGTCGCCGTCAGCGATTGGTTGTAGACCTTCTTCGCCGTACGCAGGCACAGGCGCCCTTCCCAATTTTTGTCCGCCAGCGCTTCGTAGGTGGACAAGTCAGTCGGTTTTACCCGGTCGGTGGAGTAGGCGATGGTCCGCGCGCGCAGGCTCAGACCGGTCCAGCTGTGGGTGGACGAGCGGTATTGTTTAGGAATGTTGGCGTCGATCACGGGTGAGGTAAACGGCTGGAGAATGCCCATTTGCTCGGCTTGCCACAGGTTACCGGCGTCGACCGTGAGCAGCAGGTCCGCCGTGGCGTTCTTGCCCTCGGCCTTGATCCGTTGCATCAGCGGCGCTTCCTTGTCCGTGATGAACTTTATCTTGACCCCGGTTTCAGCGGTGTAAGCGTCGAATACCGGTTTGATCAGCTCATCGATACGCGATGAGTACACCACTACCTCATCGGCGGCCTGGGCGGCGCTGCCGAGCACTGTCAGTGCCAAGGCAGTCAGAATACGCTTGCTTACCTGCATGGGAGTGGTCTCGTGTCAGAAAATTGAGTCGAAATGGTAGTGAATCCCATTTGCCTTCTCAACCAAACTGACAGCGGAGCCGTTACCGGATGTTACGCCGCCCCCTACAACCGGGCCAGTTCAGGCAGGTCACCGGACAATCCCAACGCCTGACGCACGAACATCGCTTTGGCTTCCGGCAGGCTATCGACCCACTTCAGGCCGGTGTTGCGCAACCAGCGCAAGGGCAGTGGATCGGCCTGGAACAGGCGTTCCAAGCCTTCCATTGCCGCCATCAATGCCAGGTTGTGTGGCATGCGGCGGCGCTCAAAACGGCTGAGTACGCGAACATCGGCTAAGCGTTCGCCTCGGCTGGCGGCATGCAGCAACACTTCGGCCAACACTGCGGCATCCAGAAAGCCCAGATTGACGCCCTGCCCGGCCAGCGGGTGAATGGTGTGCGCCGCATCGCCAATCAATGCCAGGCCTTCGGCCACGTAGCGCTTGGCGTGCCGTTGACGCAATGGCACGCACACCCGCGGGTCAGCACTGAGCACGGTGCCGAGACGGCCTTCGAAGGCTTTTTCCAGGTCGCGGCAGAACTCATCATCGCCCAGCGCCATCAAGCGCTGCGCTTCGGTCGGGGTCACCGACCAGACAATCGAGCACCAATGCTCGCCTTCACGTTCCAACGGCAGGAACGCCAGCGGCCCCTCATCGGTAAAGCGCTGCCAAGCGGTGTGCTGATGCGAATCAGCGGTGCGCACGCTGGTGACAATGGCGTGGTGCAGGTAGTCCCACTCCCGGGTCGCGCACCCCGTGAGGCGGCGTACCGCCGAGTTAGCGCCATCAGCGGCGATCACCAGCGGCGCACGCAACACACGACCGTCGGCCAGCGTCAGCAGCCAATCGTCCCCGGAACGGCGCATCTGTTCGAGACGCGCGTTGGCCAGCAGCCCGATGTCACTGTCATGCAAGCGCTCAAGCAGAGCATCTTGAACCACGCGGTTCTCGACGATATGCCCCAGCACGTCGGCGTGCACGCTGGCCGCCGAGAAATGAACCTGCCCGGTGCCGCTGCCGTCCCACACCTGCATCTCGCGATACGGGCTGGCGCGGCGTGCGGCGATGCCGTCCCACACGTTCAAACGATCAAGAATGCGCTGGCTCGCTGCGGACAAGGCACTGACCCGCGGCTCGAACGCTGACTGCGGATCGAAGGGCTTGACGCTCAGCGGACCGCCATCGAGCACCAGAATTTCCAGGCCACTGTCCTGTAACGCCAGCGCAAGTGCGCTACCGACCATTCCAGCCCCGACAATCAGCAGATCTGCGCGCGTTTCCATGCTTTAAATCGTTCTCGCTTGTGGCCTAAGCCGTGTTTTAAGAATCCGCGCGTCACACATCGGATCGAGTTCCCAACCCCATGGCCTGACGGGCAAACCAGCGTTTGGCCGGCGGTAACAGATCCAGTCCCAGCAGGCCCAGATTGCGTCCGGCACCGACCAAGGGCTGGGAGCTGCCGAACAGTCGCGTGACCTGATCGGAGAAGCCCACGGTCAATTGCTGATCCAGTCGCTGACGCTCGCGATAGGCCTGCAACGTGGCGAAATCGCCAGGCATGCTTTGGCTCGCCAGCAGCGCCTCCGCCAGCGCATCGGCATCGCGCAACGACAGGTTGAAACCCTGACCGGCAATCGGGTGCAGGCTGTGGGCGGCGTTGCCCAGTACCGCCAGATGCGGCCGCACTTGCTCTTCGGCCTCGACCAGCGTCAGCGGATAAATATGCCGCGCCCCGACCTGACGCAAAGCGCCCAGGCGATAACCGAACACGCCCTGCAGCTCGCTGAGAAAACTACGATCATCCAGATTGGCCAAGCGCTGCGCATCCATCCCCGCACGGGTCCAGACCAGCGCACAGCGGTTTTCCTGCAACGGCAGCAGCGCCATCGGGCCTTCTTCGGTGAAACGTTCGAAAGCCTGGCCGCAATGGGCTTCGCTCGGGGTGATGTTGGCGATCAGCGCGCTCTGGTTATAAGGCCGCTGCCGGACGCCAATGCCTAATTGCTCGCGCAGGCTCGAGCGGCCGCCGTCGGCAAGAATCGCCAGGTCGCACTCCAGCTCGGTTTCATCATCCAGGGTCAGCCGATAACCATCCGTCAACGGCTGCATGCGCTTGACCTCGGCCGGGCAACGCCAACTGATCACGTCTTTGTCCAGGCCTTGCCACAGGCATTGGCCCAGCCAGGCGTTCTCCACGACGTAGCCCAGCGCCGGAACGCCCTCTTCGATCGCCGACAAACGTGCTGCGCCGAAACGCCCACGGTCGGACACCTGGATCTGCAGGATCGGTTCGGCACGGCGGCTGATCTGCTGCCACACGCCCAGGCGCTCGTAGATTCGCCGGGCGCCAAACGACAGCGCTGACGAACGTGCGTCGTAGCTCGGCTGATACGCATCACCCGGTGCAAAGGGTTCGATCAGAACGATCTTCCAGCCGCGTGCCTTGGCGCCCGCCTGAAGGGCCAGCGCCAGACTGGCACCCACCAGGCCGCCGCCCACAATGGCAAGATTGACCCGGCTCATGCTGCCTCGACACGTGCAGCGGCCATCAAGGCCTCAATCTCGGCGACGGTTTTTGGCACGCCACCAGAAAGAATTTCACAACCGTGTTTAGTCACCACAACGTCATCCTCGATCCGTACACCAATCCCACGCCATTTCTTCGCGACGGTCTGATTATCCGGGGCGATATAAATCCCCGGCTCCACGGTCAGCGTCATGCCAACTTCCAGCACACGCCATTCGCCGCCGACTTTATATTCGCCGACATCGTGCACGTCCATGCCCAGCCAATGACCGGCGCGGTGCATGTAAAACGCTTTATAGGCCTCGTTGACGATCAAATCGCCAACGTCGCCCACCAGCAGCCCGAGCTCGACCAACCCGGCCGTAATGACCTGCACCGTGGCTTCATGCGCTTGGTTCCAGTGCTTGTCTGGGCCGATGGCGGCAAATGCGGCGTCCTGCGCTTTGAGCACCAACTCGTAGATCGCTTTCTGCTCAGGCGAAAATTTACCGCTGACCGGGAACGTCCGCGTGATGTCGCTGGCGTAGCAGTCGATCTCACAGGCCGCGTCGATCAGCACCAGATCCCCATCCTTGAGCAATGCGTCGTTTCCCTGATAGTGCAGGATGCAGGCATTGCGGCCCGAGGCCACGATGGAACCATAGGCCGGCATCTTCGCCCCGCCCTTGCGGAACTCGTAATCCAGCTCGGCTTCCAGACTGAATTCATGCAAGCCGGCACGGCTGGCCTGCATCGCGCGCACATGGGCTCGCGCTGAGATCTCGGCGGCGCAGCGCATGACTTTGACTTCTGCCGCTGATTTATACAGACGCATGTCGTGCAGCAAATGATCCAGCGCAACAAATTCGTTCGGCGGCTGCGCACCCAGATGCGCTTTGGAGCGAATCACATTGATCCAGTCCATCAAATGACGATCGAATTCAGGGTTGCTGCCCATAGCCGAATACACCCGGTCACGCCCTTCGATCAGGCCCGGCAGGATGTCGTCGATATCATTGATCGGGAACGCGTCGTCGGCCCCAAAGTCACGCATTGCGCCTTCCTGCCCGGCACGCAGACCGTCCCACAGCTCGCGCGTAGGGTTGCGTTCACGGCAGAACAGCACGTACTCGCCGTACTCACGGCCAGGGATCAGCACAATCACGGCTTCCGGTTCGGGGAAGCCGCTGAGGTACTGGAAGTCGCTGTCCTGACGGTAGACATGCTCGACGTCGCGATTGCGGATAGCCACCGCAGAGGCTGGCAAAATGGCGATACTGTTGGGCACCATCTGCGCCATCAGGGCTTTACGTCGACGGGCGTATTCCGACTTCGGGATATGGATCATAAGGCAGGTGAGGTCCCCTTTTGGGCGCCGCCGGCGATGCGCCTGGATCACAGGCTCAACGCCGGGAGCGCCAATGATGAGTAATCAATGCAAAGAAGGTTTCGGCTCAGGCACGGCGGGCTTGTTGCATTCGGTGAACAGTAACAGGGGGGCGACGCGCAAGTACTCCATCACTTCCATGTAGTCGGTCTCGCCGTCTTCGGAGTCTTCCAGCGCGTCCTGCACTTGAGCGACAGCGGCCAAATCCTGCAACACTTCCATGGCTTCGGTGCTGATCTCATTGTCGCGAGCAGTCAGCCCGAAACCCGCGAGGAAGCCCTGGCACCATTCGCCCAGCGCGATGGCGCGTTCGCCAAGCGGCGCGTCATCGCTGGGGAGCAAGAGCACAACCGTCATGTCGTCGCTGGTGAGTTCACCCTTGACCATTTCCTGTAATCCGATCAACGCCTGACGTACGTTATCTTCAGGCGCGGCGCCCAGTACTTCGGTCGCATCGACCATCCAGCCGTCGACATCGAAGCCGGCACCGGCACAACTGCGGCCCAGAAGAAAGCCGTGCAACTCGGCCGGAGAGACGGAATGACCGCTGCTGTTGAGCAGGGTGGCAAAAGCTTTGTACGGGGAATTCTGAATAGGCATGGGTAACTAGGCGCCAAGCGGCGCAATGTCTAGAATGGAGGTCTTGTATCCTAGGGCGTGCGGTCATTTATTTCCAGCGATTGCACCCGCAGACTCGCCAAGACTGTCGAGGCCGCTGTTTTTAGCGTGTCAAAACGCCAGCTGCTGCGCCATTCATCAGAAAGTATTCAGTGGGACACAATGGAAGACACCGATTTGCAAGCGCTGATGGCTCGACTGGAGTTGCTGATTAAGCGTGTCGAGCAACTTAAAAGCCAAAATGGACTCTTAGTAGCTCAGGAAAAAACCTGGCGCGAGGAACGCGCTCACCTCATTGAGAAAAACGAAATCGCCCGTCACAAGGTTGAATCGATGATTTCGCGCCTCAAAGCCCTGGAGCAAGACTCATGAGTTCAAATAACAGCGTTACCGTTCAGATCCTCGACAAAGAATACTCGATCATCTGCCCTCAGGAAGAGCGCACCAATCTGGTCAGCGCGGCGCGTTATCTGGACGGCAAAATGCGCGAAATCCGCAGCAGCGGCAAAGTCATCGGGGCCGACCGCATCGCCGTGATGGCGGCACTGAACATCACTCATGACTTGCTGCACAAGCAGGCAGTGCCTGACGTTCAAGCCAGTGGCTCGACCCGCGAGCAAGTACGCGATCTGCTGGAAAGGGTTGATCTAGTGCTGGCCACCGATCCGGAACCCAGCCAAAAGTGATTCTTGCGTAACGTTTCGGGTATACTTGCGACCGCTCCCTGGAGTGCTTGCCAGTCGGTCATGTCCCTGAGCCGATACGCACAACCACGGGGGTTGCACGTTGGGGACGGTGTGCATGTCCGCTTGACGGAAAGCCTTAAGTCCTCCTGCAATCTCCACCTTGAACTTTCGGGTTCAAGGGCTACACCGACAGCGGTTCGTCGGGGAGTCTTTTATTTCTGTCCATTGCCCGTCTCGCTGACTGGCAATGGTCATCACGCGTACGCCGCCGTGCCGTACTCGCTTCTGGATCAGCGCAGATGACCAATCCCGCGCCTCTTTCACGCCAGCAACTTCGCACTCAGTTGCGCAAGGCCCGTCGCGCCTTGAACCCAAGCCAGCAACGCCAGGCCGCTCTCGGCTTATACCGGCAGTTGGCGCAACATCCTCTGTTTCGCCGCGCCAGACACATCGCCCTGTATCTCCCCAATGACGGTGAAATCGATCCGCGCCTGATATTGCGTGCGGCTCAACGACGCGGCAAGAAAACCTATCTGCCCGTGCTCAGCGCCTGGCCGCGAACCAAGATGGTTTTCCAGCAAGTGCGCCACGGCGAAAAATTCAGGCCCAATCGCTTCCGCATCCCGGAACCCCACATCAATGCGGCAAAGCAGCGCACGATCTGGGCCCTGGATTTGATTTTCTTGCCACTGGTTGGCTTTGATGACGTAGGCGGTCGGCTGGGCATGGGCGGCGGTTTTTACGACCGCAGCCTGGCCTATCAGGCGCGCAGAAAGGCTTGGCAGAAACCCGTGTTGCTTGGGCTCGCACATGAATGCCAGAAGGTGGAGCGATTGGCGCAAGCCAGTTGGGATGTGCCACTACAAGGCACCGTGACGGATAAGCGCTGGTATTGAATGGCTGATCCGCCCCACGCCAGGCATGGGAGCAATCAGTGTCGCTGCAATGGTTTTTTCTGCTGTTGTACGATTTCAACCGGAGCATCAGCGTTGTTTGCCCACAGGCTTTGCGCGTAACCCGTAGTCACCACACCCAAACCGAACAAGAAAGCCAATACCCACAATACATCCGGTTTGCGTTTCATCGACTGCCCCCCCTTAGGCAAATCAATACGATGTCCGCTACGGTTTTTATAGGCCGTGCAGCAGCGCGATGCTTAAAATCCCGGGCATTCTCCGACAACGCGAACTGACACGCAAATGCTGGCGTCAACCGACCGTCGGTTAGTCATGAAATCGTTCAACAACTTGACCATTACCCGATTCAGGAGCGCAACCCATGGCCCACTGGCTGATGAAGTCCGAGCCGGAAGAACTGTCGATCAACGACCTCCAGCGTCTTGGCGAAACCCGCTGGGACGGGGTGAGGAATTACCAGGCACGGAACTTCCTGCGGGCCATGGCGCCAGGTGACACGTTCTTTTTCTATCATTCCAGCTGTGCGGAGCCGGGTATCGTCGGCATCGGACGCATTGTCGACGCTGCCTACCCTGACCCCACTGCGCTGGACCAGGGCGGCGCTTATTTCGACGCCAAATCCAGCGCCGCCAACAATCGCTGGAGCGCGGTGAATGTTGGCTTCGTCGAAGCGTTTCCGAAAGTCATTAAAATAGGTTATTTAAAGCAGCAGAGCGCGCTGGAACAGATGCCGCTGGTGCAAAAAGGTACCCGGCTCTCGGTCATGCCGGTGACGCCTGATGAGTGGGAAGCGATCCTGGCGTTACGCTGATCAAGCAGAACCCGGCAGTCACGACCACGCCACATGCAGCACACTCCCAAACGGCGTACGCTTCGCCGACTGTTTGACTGACATCAAGGGAGTAAACCCGGGGTCTGTCAGAATTGGATGTACTAAGAGCAGGATGCACCCATGCCAACGAATCGCCGTCGTTCCAGTCTTTTTGCTATCGCCCTGATCGTGTTATTGGTCGCTGCCGGTGGCTTTGGTTACTGGAAATCTACCCGTGATCGCCTGCCCGAAGGGCTATACATGGGCAATGGTCGGTTGGAGGCCACCGAAGTACAGATCGCCAGCAAGATTCCGGGGCGTCTGGCCGAAGTCCGTGTGGATGAAGGCGACAAGGTGATCAAGGGCCAACTCTTGGCGCGCATGGACACCCGCACCCTGGAAGCACAACGGGCCCAGGCCGAAGCCGAAGTACTGCGTGCGCGGGAAAACTACGCTGCCGCCCAGGCCAATGTGCAATTTCGCCAAAGCGAACAACTGCTGGCCAACCAGGAACTCAAGCGCGCCCAAACCATGTTTGAGCGCGGGTACGCCAGCCGCCAGCAGATTGACCAGTTGCAAGCAAAGCTCGACACCTCCAACGCAGCAGTCGTCTCTGCCCGTGCGCAAGTCGGCGCGGTGGGCGCAGCCATCGGTGCCGCTCAGGCACAGGTTGCACAGCTGACCAGCGAGATTGACGACAGCAGTTTGCGCGCCCCTCTGGACGGCATTATCCAGCTGCGCCTGGCCGAGCCGGGTGAAGTATTGGCCGCAGGCGGACGGGTGTTGCTGCTAATCGACCCCAATGATCGATACATGAATCTGTACCTGCCGACCTCGGTCACCGGCAAGCTGACCGTCGGCGACGATGCACGCATCCTGCTCGACGCACTGCCCCTCCAACCCTTGCCAGCCCGTATCAGTTTTGTCGCGGACAAGTCGCAATTTACCCCCAAAGAAGTTGAAACCAGGGATGAGCGACAAAAACTGGTGTTTCGGGTCAAGTTGCGCCTGACCGACGTCAGCGCCATCCCTCAAGCCAAGTCGGGCATGCCAGGTGCAGGTTACGTACGCACCGCCACAGTGGACTGGCCGGCTAACCTGCAATGAGCGATATGGCGCTGCAAGCCAAGGGTGTCAGCCACCGTTATGGCAAACGGCAAGCCCTGAGCGACATCAGCTTTAGCCTGCCCAGCGGCACCCGATGCGGGCTGATCGGCCCCGATGGGGCGGGCAAGTCCAGCCTGTTGGCGCTGATTGCCGGAGTGAAAAAGCTTCAGCAAGGCGATTTGCAGGTGCTCGGCGGCTCAATCGAGAAACGCAGCCATCGCAGCAGCCTCTATCCGCGTATTGCGTTCATGCCTCAAGGCTTGGGCAATAACCTGTACCCCGAGCTGTCCATCCGGGAAAACATTCATTTCTTTGCCACGCTGTTTGGCCTGTCCCGGGCCGAGAGCGATCAACGCATGCTCAACCTGCTGGCCGCGACGGACCTGACGAGTTTCGCTGACCGCCCGGCAGGCAAGCTGTCCGGCGGCATGAAACAGAAGCTGGGACTGTGTTGCGCGCTGATCCATGAACCCGACCTGCTGATCCTCGACGAACCCACCACCGGCGTTGACCCGTTGTCACGTCGGCATTTCTGGGAGCTGGTCGAGCAGGTACGCAGCCAACGGCCGCAACTGACCCTGCTGGTGGCCACCGCCTACATGGAAGAGGCCGAGCAGTTCGAGCAGTGTCTGATGCTGGATCGTGGCAAGTTGATCGCCCAGGGTTTGAGCAGCGAGCTGGCGGGCGCCACGCCAAGCGGCAAACTCGACGAGGCGTTCACTCACTTCCAGAGCGACAAGCGCCGCAACAGCGAGCCACTGGTGATAACACCGCGCGTGGGCGACAACAGCGAAATCGCCATTGAGGCCCACGAGCTGACATTGCGTTTCGGCGACTTTACCGCAGTGGACAAGGTCAGCTTTGCCATCGGCCGAGGCGAGATTTTCGGCTTCCTCGGTTCCAACGGTTGCGGTAAAACCACGACCATGAAGGTCCTCACCGGCTTGATCCCGGCCAGCGAAGGCAGCGCCACGCTGCTGGGCAAGGCCGTGGACGCCAAGGATCTGGAGACACGCAAGCAGGTCGGTTTCATGTCGCAGAGCTTCTCGCTGTATGGCGAACTCAGCGTGCAGCAGAATCTGGAGCTGCATGCGCGACTGTTCGATTTACCCAAAGACCAAAGCCGCGAACGGATCGCCGAGCTGATCCAGCGCTTCGACCTTGGCGACGTTGCCACGCAGCAGTCCGGCGACTTGCCTCTGGGCTTGCGTCAGCGTCTGTCATTGGCCGTTGCAGTGCTGCACCGCCCTCAGGTGTTGATCCTCGATGAGCCTACCTCGGGCGTCGACCCGGCCGCTCGGGATGACTTCTGGCGCTTGCTGATCGAACTGTCCCGCGAGCAAGGGGTGACGATCTTTCTTTCCACTCACTTCATGAATGAAGCCCAGCGCTGCGACCGTATCTCGTTGATGCACGCCGGTAAGGTGCTGGCCTGCGATACGCCCGCCGCGCTACAGAAGCAGTTCGGTGGCGAAACGCTGGAAGCTGCATTTGTCACCTGCCTGGAGCAAGCTCAGGGCAATACCGAAAAAGCTCCGTCCAACAGTGAAACCATCCAGGGTGTTGAACCCACGGCACCCAAGGCGACGAAACGAGGTTTCACCTTCGCACGTCTGATCGCCGTGGCCAGCCGTGAAGGCAAAGAGTTGCTGCGCGACAAGGTTCGCCTTGGGTTTGCGCTACTGGGCGCGATGTTCATGATGGTGATCTTCGGCTACGGCATTTCCCTGGATGTCGAGAACCTGGCCTTCGCGGTGTACGACCAGGACCAGACACCGCAAAGTCGCGCCTACCTGGAAGCATTCCGCAGCTCCCGGTATTTCGACGAACGTACGCCCATCACCGATTCGGTCCAGCTGCACAAACGCCTGCAACGCTCGGAGATAAAACTGGCACTGGAAATCCCGCCCGGCTTTGGCCGTGACCTGTATGCAGGGCGGCAACCCGCCGTCGCCGCATGGCTCGATGGCGGCATGCCGTTTCGCGCCGAAACCAGCCGCAACTATGTGGAGCAGGTGCATCAGGACAACATGGTGCAAATGGCGGCGCTGAGCAGTCGACCTCAAGGCCCCGGTGCCGCCGCGAAGCTGGAAACGCGCTTTCGCTACAACCAGGATGTGGTCAGCGTGAACGCTATCGGGCCCGGTGTCATGGCGCTGATCCTGGCGTTTATCCCGGCAATGCTCACGGCGTTGGGCATCGTCCGCGAAAAGGAACTGGGCTCGATCACCAACTTCTACGCCACACCTCTGACCCGCCTGGAGTTCCTGCTGGGCAAACAGGTGCCCTATCTGGTGGTCAGCCTGATCAACCTGGCCCTGCTGGTGGCGATGAACCTGTGGCTGTTTGGCGTACCGTTCAAGGGCAGTGGCCTGACCCTGGCATTCGGCGGATTGCTGTACGTGCTGGCGACCACCAGCCTCGGCCTGCTCATCTCGGCCTTCACCCGCACGCAAATTGCCGCGATCCTCGGCACCATGATTCTGACTAGCCTGCCGACCATTCAGTTTTCCGGGCTGATCGTGCCGCGCTCATCCCTGGACGGCGCCGCAGCGGTCTCGGGCATGTTGTTCCCCGCAGGGTACTTCCTCGACATCGCCGTAGGCACCTTCACCAAAGCGCTGGACCTGCGTGAACTCTGGCCGCAGTGCCTGGCGCTGTTCGGGTTCTTTATTGCCTTCACCGGGCTGAGCCTGGCCATGTTGAAAAAGCAGGAGGCCTGATGAACAAACTTGCACACATCTGGCGCCTGGGCTTCAAGGAACTCACCAGCCTCGGGCACGATAGCGTATTGCTGCTGTTCCTGCTGTACGCCTTCACCGTGGCGATTTACATGCCGGCCGCCGGCTCCGTGATCGGCGTCCACAATGCCAGCGTGGCAATAGTCGATGAAGACCACAGCCATGTGTCCCGACAACTCAGCGAGGCGCTGCTGCCCCCAGAATTCCAGGTTCCGATGCCGTTGGCCTACAACCGGCTGGATCAGACCATGGACGGCGGTCAGTACACCTTCGTCATCAACGTACCGGCCAACTTTCAGGCCGATCTCCTGGCCGGTCGTCAGCCCACCGTGCAGGTCAACGTCGATGCCACCGCCATGAGCCAGGCGTTCATGGGTGCCGGTTACATTGCACGGATCTTCCAACGGGTGCTGCTCGAGTACAGCGGTCAGGACGCCGCCGCCCGCAACGTACCCGCGACTATGACCACGCGGGCGCTGTTCAACTCGAACCTGGAGGGCGGCTGGTTTCTAGCGGTGATTCAGATCGTCAACAACATCACCATTCTGGCGATCGTCCTGACCGGCACCGCGCTGCTGCGCGAACGCGAGCACGGCACCCTCGACCACTTGCTGGTCTTGCCGTTGACCGCGCTGGAAATCATGCTGGCGAAAATCGGCAGCAACGCGCTGGTTGTGGTGGTGTGTACCTGGCTTTCACTGGAAGTGATCGTCAAGGCCGCGCTGGGCGTGCCGCTGGCCGGGTCCATGAGCCTGTTCCTGATGGTCACGGCGTTTTATCTGTTCGCCAGTACCGCACTGGGGATATTCCTCGCTACCCTCGCCCGCTCGACACCGCAGTTCGGGTTGCTGGCGATTCCGGTGATCATCCCCATGCTCCTGCTTTCAGGCGGCAGCACCCCGCTGGACAGCATGCCGCAGTGGCTGCAATGGGTCATGCAGGCCTCGCCTTCCACCCATTTCGTCAGCCTCAGCGCCGCGATTCTGTTCCGCGACGCCGGGCTTGCAGTGGTCTGGCCCGACCTGTTGGCGCTGATCGCCATCGGCTTGCTGTTCTTCGTGGTTGCGCTGATGCGCTTCCGCAAAAGCCTGGCCTCATAGAGGCCAGAGACAGGCCCGATTACTGAACGATCAGGTTGTTGAAGAGCAAGTCTTCGACAATCGGCTTACCTTCTTCATCATTCATGATCTGCTGGGTCTGCTTGAGCGCTTCCTGACGCAGCTTCTCCTTGGCCTCGACGTTGTTCATGGTCTCAGCGGTTTGCTGGGAGAACAACGCGACCAGCTGATTACGAATCAGCGGCTCGTTGCGCTTCACCGCCTTCTCGGCATCCCCGCCAGTAACCCGCAGCGCGATATCGGCCTTATAGACCCGCAGCTTCGGCCCGCCATCCAGGGCGTAGTTGCCGACAAACGCAGGCGTCAGCGTGACATAAGCCACTTTCGTCGCATCGCCCTCTTTACCTTCCTTGCTTTCTTGAGCCGATGCCGCCAGGGGCAGTGACAACGCCAACAACATGATCATCCACGCTTTCACAGTTCACTCCTTATCCGATTTGCTGTGTAGCTTACTTCAGCTTGAGCCAGCTTATGCCTGCTTATCAGGCCGGGGCATGCTGATTGACCCATAAACCCACCTATCTACACTTATCGGCTATAACTCCAAAAGGAATAGCCCGATGAAAGCCGTGCTGTGCAAAGCCTTCGGTCCCGCCGAAACGCTGGTACTGGAAGAAGTCCCCAACCCTGAAGCGAAGAAAAACGAAATCGTCATGGACGTGCATGCTGCCGGGGTAAATTTTCCGGACACGCTGATCATCGAGGGCAAATACCAGTTCAAGCCGCCCTTCCCCTTCTCACCGGGCGGCGAATCGGCAGGCGTGATTTCAGCGGTCGGTGAAAAAGTCAGCCATCTTAAAGTCGGCGACCGGGTCATGGCCCTGACCGGCTGGGGCAGCTTCGCCGAACACGTCGCAGTGCCCGCCTACAACGTGCTGCCGATGCCTGAAACGATGGACTTCACCACCGCAGCCGCGTTCAGCATGACCTACGGCACCTCGATGCACGCGCTGAAACAACGCGCCAACCTCCAACCCGGCGAAACCCTGCTGGTGCTCGGCGCCTCAGGCGGCGTCGGCCTGGCCGCCGTCGAAATCGGCAAAGCCATGGGCGCCAGAGTCATCGCCGCCGCCAGCAGCGCCGACAAACTCGCCGTCGCCAAAGCCGCTGGCGCCGATGAACTGATCAACTACAGCGAAACCAACCTCAAAGACGAAATCAAACGCCTCACCAACGGCCTGGGTGCCGACGTCATCTATGACCCGGTCGGCGGCGACCTGTTCGACCAGGCCATCCGCGCCATCGCCTGGAACGGTCGGTTGCTGGTAGTCGGGTTTGCCAGTGGCCGGATTCCAGAATTACCGGTTAATTTGGCATTGTTAAAGGGGGCTTCGGTGGTTGGGGTGTTCTGGGGGTCATTTGCGCAAAGACAGCCTCAGGACAATGCCGCCAACTTCCAGCAGTTGTTTAACTGGTATGCGGAAGGAAAGTTGAAACCACTGGTGTCTCAGGTCTATCCGCTAGAAAAAACGGCGGATGCGATTAATGCGCTGGGACAGCGGAAAGCCGTTGGAAAGGTGGTGGTGCGGGTTCGTTAATGCCCAATCCATAACAGCCGACTTGTCTGTGCGGCGTCAAACACAAGACGCGGACTGACACCGTTTCAGCCGCGCCTCTAGGTTCAAATCCGGCATGGCGTGGCTGCGCAGGGCGCTGACGGTTTGTTCGACGTAGTCGCGGGTCGTGCCGGAGCGGCCGCAGGCCGTGGCCAGCACTTGGCTCAGGACCGCGTCGGGCAGGTTGCCGGCGTAGCTGGGCAGGTGACGCTCAAGCACGAAACCCAATGCGCGGACCCGAGTGCCATCTTCGAGGCGGCAGCTGAGCCAATGGGGTCGGTAGGAGGGATAAGGCATCTCGCGCTGCCAGAGCGCCAATAAAGACTCTTGCAGACAGTCTTCGGGCAGGCGGTAGGCAAACCCGCTACATGAGCCGCCGCGATCCAGGCCAAACACCAGGCCGGGAAGTTCGGGCGTGCCACGATGTTCGTGGGACCACAGGTACAAACCACGATGATAACCGTGCACCCTACCGCGCTGCCGCTCCACGGCGGAGCATTCGGGGCGCCAGATCAAGGAGCCGTAGGCGAACAACCAGACAGGGCCACCCTGATGCAGCTTCATGGTGTTCTGCATTGAGTTCATCAGTTGTTCGAGGGTCAATTGCGGCCCCAGATCAATCACTGGTGGGTAACCGAGTTCCAGACCGGCATGAGCAGCCGTCATCAAACTATTGAATTCATTCCCCATTTCCTTCCCCCCTGGCCCTGCTACTGCCAGTTGTACCCGACCTTTGCGCCGCAGAACATCCCCGCTGGCATCGGGCGGGGAAACGCATCGACAACAACTTCGCCATCAGACGCTTAAATATCAGACTTTGTCGGAGGCTTGCCCGTCACGTTGCAGCGCCCACACGTCTGAAAATATTATGCAATAAATAATCCACCGCCCAGGCCCGCCAGCCTGAACCCACTCAAATGAGCAGATAAAAAGACCTGTCAGCTACTCCCATTGAGGAAAAAACAGGAACTTCCTATTCAAATCATGGACAATTTACCCTTTCAACCTATACGACCCGCGTATAAAGCCGCTTCATGGCAATACCGGCTGAGAGAGTTAGCAATAATGAGTACATCAGGAAAAAGCACGGTCTTGGCCGCGCTTTTGTTCATTTCGGCGACCTGCACGCAGGCTGCTGAAGAGTCGCAAGATAAAAAAGACGGCTTCTGGCTTGTTCAGGCCAGCGTCTACACCCGTCACTTTTCCTCCGACTCCGATCACAATGACCATCAACATCTGATTGGTCTGGAGCGCAACGAGGCCTCAGGTCTGGTCTATGGCGCGGCAAGCTTTCGCAACTCGTTCGACCAACAGTCGGCCTACGCCTATATCGGCAAGCGCTATGAGAGCGCCAATTATCCGGTCTATGTGAAGATCTCGGGCGGGCTGCTTTATGGATATCGTGGCGAATACCGCGACAAGATCCCTCTGAATCGCTTTGGCATCGCGCCAGCGATCATCCCGTCGGTGGGTGTTCACTTCGGCCCCGTCACCACCGAACTGGTTCTGCTGGGGACCTCGGCGACCATGATCAACGTCGGCGTACGCTTCTAAAGCCTACGCACAGACTTGCTACGCCCTTGGGGCGTAAGCAAAGACATCGGCACGCATCTGATGCGCATCCATGCCCGCTGATACCAAGGCGTCGAGGGTGGCGTAGATCATCGCCGGGGAGCCACTGCCGTAAACATACACCGACGACAAATCGCTGATGTCTTCGCACACGGCTTCATGGAGCATGCCGCAACGACCTTCCCAGCCGCACAAATCACTGACCACTTTATGCAGGTGCAGGTTAGGCAATTGCTTCCACTCGTCCCAATGGGACAGCTCATAGAAGTCTTCAGGCCGCCGCACGCCCCAGTACAGGTGCACCGGGTGTTTGAAACCCTTGGCACGGCAATGCTCGATCAGGCTGTGCATCTGCGCCATACCCGTACCCGCGGCAATCAGCACCAGTGGCCCCTCGGGCAATTCAGCGAGATGGGTATCGCCGTAGGGCATTTCGATGTGCACGATGCGATTACGCTGTAATTGTTCGATCAGGCTCTGTGCGCTGGCTTCGCGCACCAGCACATGCAACTCCAGATCGCGCCCGCAATGGGGGGCCGAGGCCATGGAAAAGGCTGATTTCTCGCCATTTTCGCGCTCGATCATCAAGTACTGCCCGGCGTGATAGCGCGGCGGCTTGCCAGCGGGAGCTCTCAAGCCGACCCGCCACACATCGCCACCGACTTCGACGCACTCACTCACCTGGCAGGCCAGTTTGCGCACCGGCAGTTCTCCGCGCGCCAGCACCCCGTCCCACATCACGATGCAGTCTTCCAGGGGCTCGGCCAGACAGGTGTAGATCTCGCCATGATTCAGCGTCACCCCTGCCTGCAATACGCGGCCTTCCACCAACAACGCGGCACAAATATGGCAGTTACCATTCCGGCAGCTTTGTGGGCATTCATAGCCAAGACGTGTCGCGGCGTCGAGTATCCCTTCGCCGGGCAACATCTCCAGTACCGCACCAGACGGCTGCAAGGTTACGCGCATCAATCTATTCCTAACTCGTTCCAGATATCGTCGATCCGGCGTGTCACCGCCTCATCCTTGACGATAACCCGACCCCACTCGCGCGTGGTCTCTCCCGGCCATTTGTGAGTTGCGTCCAGGCCCATCTTCGACCCCAATCCGGACACCGGCGACGCGAAGTCCAGATAGTCGATGGGTGTGTTATCGATCATCACAGTGTCACGCTTGGGGTCCATCCGCGTGGTGATAGCCCAGACCACGTCGTTCCAGTCACGGGCATTGATGTCGTCATCCGTGACGATAACGAATTTGGTGTACATGAACTGTCGCAGGAACGACCAAACCCCCAGCATTACGCGCTTGGCGTGGCCGGGATACTGTTTCTTCATGGTCACGATGGCCATGCGGTACGAGCAACCTTCAGGCGGCAAGTAAAAGTCCGTGATCTCCGGGAACTGCTTTTGCAGAATCGGCACGAAGACTTCGTTCAACGCCACACCGAGAATCGCCGGTTCATCAGGTGGCCGCCCGGTGTAGGTGCTGTGATAGATCGGTTTTATCCGGTGGGTAATGCGCTGGACGGTGAACACCGGGAAGCTGTCGACTTCGTTGTAGTAACCGGTATGGTCGCCGTAAGGGCCTTCGGCAGCCATTTCGCCGGGATGGATCACGCCTTCCAGGACGATTTCCGCACTGGCAGGCACTTGCAGGTCGTTGCCACGGCACTTGATCAGCTCGGTGCGATTACCCCGCAGCAAACCGGCAAAGGCGTATTCAGACAGGCTGTCAGGCACCGGCGTGACGGCACCGAGAATAGTCGCGGGGTCTGCACCCAGCGCCACCGCCACCGGGAACGGCTGGCCAGGGTGTTTATCGCACCACTCCTTGAAGTCCAGTGCACCACCACGGTGGCTGAGCCAGCGCATGATGACTTTGTTACGGCCAATGACTTGCTGACGATAGATACCGAGATTTTGCCGGTCCTTGTTCGGACCCTTGGTGACTGTCAGTCCCCACGTAATCAGCGGACCGACATCGCCCGGCCAGCAGGTTTGTACCGGCAGCATCCCGAGATCGACATCATCGCCTTCGATGACCACTTCCTGGCACGGTGCGTCTTTGACGACTTTAGGCGCCATGGCAATGATTTTTCGGAAGATCGGCAGCTTCGACCAGGCGTCTTTCAGGCCTTTAGGCGGCTCGGGTTCCTTGAGGAACGCCAACAGCTTGCCGATTTCACGCAGCTCGCTGACGGCTTCGGCGCCCATGCCCATCGCCACGCGCTGAGGCGTGCCGAACAGGTTGCCAAGCACCGGAATGTCGTAACCGATGGGCTTTTCGAAGAGCAGAGCCGGACCTTTGTTGCGCAGGGTCCGGTCGCAAATTTCAGTCATCTCAAGCACCGGCGAGACAGGCACCTGAATGCGTTTCAACTCTCCGCGCTGCTCAAGCTGCTGCACGAAATCCCGCAGATCCTTGAATTTCATTAACCAGGCCATTCATCAAATAGACGCACATCCTACCTGCTCTGAAGGTCGGCGGCAGCTCATCAACGCGCAATAGCTGCGCTTAACGGGGATTTTCAGCTAAAAAAAATGGTGCCCCGAGGGACACCATTCTTTTCACACGGTCCGACCTGTTATTTACGCTTCATCGACAGGAAGAACTCGTCGTTGGTCTTGGTCTGCTTCAGCTTATCGATCAGGAACTCGATAGCAGCGACTTCGTCCATCGGGTGCAGCAATTTGCGCAGAATCCACATCCGTTGCAGCTCGTCATCAGCGGTCAGCAACTCTTCGCGGCGGGTACCGGAACGGTTGATGTTGATCGCCGGGAACACACGCTTTTCAGCGATTTTGCGATCCAGAGGCAGTTCCATGTTGCCCGTGCCTTTGAATTCTTCGTAAATCACTTCATCCATCTTCGAGCCGGTTTCAACCAGCGCGGTGGCGATGATGGTCAGCGAGCCGCCTTCTTCGATGTTCCGTGCAGCACCGAAAAAACGTTTCGGTTTCTCCAGGGCGTGAGCATCGACACCACCGGTGAGCACTTTGCCGGAGCTTGGAATCACGGTGTTGTAGGCGCGAGCCAGACGGGTGATGGAGTCCAGCAGGATGACCACATCCTTTTTGTGCTCGACCAGACGCTTGGCCTTCTCGATCACCATTTCGGCGACCTGGACGTGCCGGGTTGGCGGCTCGTCGAATGTCGAGGCAACCACTTCGCCGCGCACAGTGCGCTGCATTTCGGTCACTTCTTCCGGACGCTCATCGATCAGCAGTACGATCAGATGCACTTCCGGATTGTTACGTGTGATGTTCGCCGCGATGTTCTGCAGCATGATGGTCTTGCCAGCCTTTGGCGGCGCAACGATCAAACCGCGCTGACCTTTACCGATCGGGGCGCAAAGATCGATCACCCGGCCAGTCAGGTCTTCAGTGGAACCGTTACCGATTTCCATCTTCATGCGAACTGTCGGGAACAACGGCGTCAGGTTTTCGAAAAGAATCTTGTTCTTCGCGTTTTCCGGACGGTCGTAGTTGATCGTGTCGACCTTGAGCAGCGCGAAATAACGCTCGCCCTCTTTAGGTGGACGGATTTTGCCGACGATGGTGTCGCCAGTGCGCAGGTTGAAACGGCGGATCTGGCTGGGAGAGACGTAGATATCGTCTGGACCGGCAAGATAGGAAGCGTCTGCAGAGCGGAGAAATCCGAAGCCGTCCTGGAGAATCTCCAACACACCATCACCGGAAATTTCCTCGCCGCTTTTGGCGTGCTTTTTCAGCAGGGAGAAAATCACATCCTGCTTGCGCGAACGGGCCATATTTTCTATGCCCATCTGTTCGGCCATTTCGAGCAGATCGGTAATCGGCTTTTGCTTGAGTTCAGTCAGGTTCATATAGGAATGACGTAATCATGTATGGGAGGGGAAATTAAGCTTTTGGCTTAATGAGGCCGCGCCGCAGAGAAAGCGACAGGATCGCGTACTAATTCGAAAGGAGAGCGTCGGCGACGGCTAGCAGGGGACAACGGAGAAACCATTGCGGGGCCGAATGTAACACCTGACTTTCAGGGCGTCTAGTCCCGCACAATGAAAAAGCCCCGCAATCTGCGGGGCTTTTGGTGTTTCAGATATTTGCGTCGAGAAACGCCATCAACTGCGACTTCGACAGCGCGCCCACCTTGGTGGCCTCTACGTTGCCGTTCTTGAACAGCATCAGTGTCGGGATACCGCGCACGCCATGCTTGGCTGGCGTTTCCTGATTTTCGTCGATGTTCAGCTTGGCGATGGTCAACTTACCCTTGTAAGTCTCGGCGATCTCGTCCAAAACAGGGGCAATCATCTTGCAAGGGCCACACCACTCCGCCCAGTAATCAACAAGTACAGGACCGGCAGCCTGGAGGACATCGGCGTCGAAGCTGGCATCGCTGACGTGTTTGATAAGGTCGCTACTCATGGAAAGTCTCCGAGGTCGTAGGCTAAAAACGTCGCTCATCATAGCGGGACTGGCCGCATTCAGGAAGTCAGGGGTGATTGAGTCTCGCTATGACGATGCATGAGCCTGGTTATGGCGATGAGCATCTCACCTCAATCGGGCTCCAATCCTTGGCCTTCCGCACGCAACTGAGCGGAGAGAAGCGAATTTATTCGCGAATGGCCTGACTCGGGTGGCTTGACGCGACGCTTCGCGTTGGCGCCAGAGGTGGATCGTGGCACGATGGCCGGGTTATCGACCGAGACCATTGATCATGCTGCAGTCCCCACCCAAGAATCTTTCTTTGATAGCCGCCATCGACCTGGGCTCAAACAGCTTTCATATGGTCGTGGCCAAAGCCAATCTTGGCGAAATCCGGATACTGGAGCGGCTGGGCGAGAAGGTTCAGCTGGCGGCCGGGATCACTGAAGAGCGCCTGCTCACTGAAGAATCCATGCAGCGCGGGCTCGATTGCCTCAAGCGCTTTGCCCAACTGATCAACGGCATGGAGCCTGGCTCGGTGCGGATCGTGGGCACCAATGCCCTGCGTGAAGCACGCAACCGCATCGAGTTCATCCGCCGCGCCGAAGAGATTCTTGGTCATCCCGTGGAAGTGATCTCCGGCCGCGAAGAAGCCCGCCTGATTTACCTTGGCGTGTCCCATACGCTGGCCGATACGCCTGGCAAACGCCTGGTGGCCGACATTGGTGGCGGCAGTACCGAATTCATCATCGGCCAGCGCTTCGAACCGCTGCTGCGCGAAAGCCTGCAGATGGGCTGCGTCAGCTACACCCAACGCTATTTCCGTGACGGCAAGATCACCCCGGCCCGTTATGCACAGGCCTATACGGCGGCGCGTCTGGAAATCATGAGCATCGAACACGCGCTGCATCGCCTGAGCTGGGATGAAGCCATCGGTTCGTCTGGGACCATCCGCGCCATTGGCCTGGCACTCAAAGCCGGCGGACATGGCACGGGTGAAGTCAACGCCGAAGGGCTGTCCTGGCTCAAACGCAAGATGTTCAAACTCGGCGATGTCGAGAAAATCGACTTTGAAGGCATCAAGCCTGACCGCCGGGCGATTTTCCCGGCAGGTCTGGCGATTCTCGAGGCGATTTTCGATGCGCTGGAACTCAGCCGCATGGATCACTGCGAAGGCGCCCTACGTGAAGGTGTGCTCTACGACCTGATGGGCCGCTACCATCATGAAGACGTCCGTGAACGCACCCTCAGCTCGCTGATGGAGCGTTACCACGTTGACCTTGAACAGGCCGCCCGTGTCGAGCACAAAGCCCTGCACGCCCTTGAGCAGGTCGCTGCGGCCTGGGACCTGGAAGACGATCTGTACAGCGAGCTGTTGAGCTGGGCCGCCAAGGTGCATGAAGTGGGGCTGGACATCGCCCACTATCACTACCACAAGCACGGCGCGTACCTGATCGAACACTCTGACCTGGCCGGTTTCTCCCGCGAAGATCAGCTCATGCTGGCCCTGCTGGTGCGTGGCCACCGCCGCAATATTCCCAAGGACAAGTTCGCCGAGTTCGGCGATGAAGGCATCAAGCTGATTCGCCTGTGCGTGTTGCTGCGCTTTGCGATCCTGTTCCATCACATTCGTGGCACCCAAGAGATGCCGCAAGTGACCTTGCACGCGAACGGTCAGAACCTGGACGCGCTGTTCCCGGACAACTGGCTGGAAAACAACCAACTGACTCAGGCCGACTTCGCGCAAGAAGCGGAGTGGTTGACCCGAGTCGGTATCGTCTTCAGCGTACGCTGAGGACCGGGTTGCTCAGGCGCTCAAGCAGAGTGGCCTGGGCGCTGCGTGGGTTCTGGTTGCCGGTTGGCGTGCTGCGGACGTAACGACCGTCCGAGTGCAGGATCCAGGCATGGGTGTTGTCGGTCAGGTAACTTTCCAGCTCCCTCTTGACCCGCAGGATCAACTTTTTGCCTTCCACCGGGAAGCAAGTCTCGACCCGCTTGTCGAGGTTGCGCTCCATCCAGTCAGCGCTGGACAGGTACATCTGCTCTTCACCGCCATTGAGGAAGTAGAAGACCCGCGTGTGCTCCAGGAAGCGACCGATGATCGAGCGCACATAGATGTTGTGCGAAACGCCGGCAATTCCAGGACGCAGGCAGCACATGCCCCGCACCACCAAATCGATACGCACGCCAGACTGACTGGCCTTGTACAACGCGCGAATGATCTTCGGATCAGTCAATGAGTTGAACTTGGCGATGATGTGCGCCGGCTTGCCATCGAGCGCGAACTGCGTCTCGCGGGCAATCATGTCGAGCATGCCTTTTTTCAGGGTGAACGGCGCATGCAGCAGCTTCTTCATGCGCAACGTTTTACCCATGCCGATCAACTGACTGAACAACTTGCCGACGTCCTCGCACAAGGCGTCATCGGAGGTCAGCAGGCTGTAGTCGGTATACAGGCGAGCATTGCCGGCGTGGTAGTTACCCGTCCCCAAGTGCGCATAACGGACGATTTCACCGGCTTCACGGCGCAGGATCAGCATCATCTTGGCGTGCGTTTTGAAGCCGACCACACCATAAATCACCACCGCACCGGCCGCTTGCAGACGGCTGGCCAGTTGCAGGTTGGATTCTTCATCGAAACGCGCACGCAACTCGATCACGACCGTAACTTCTTTGCCGTTACGCGCAGCATCGACCAGCGCATCGACGATTTCCGAGTTGGCGCCGCTGCGGTACAGGGTCTGCCGGACCGCCAACACATGCGGGTCTTTCGCTGCCTGACGCAGCAGGTCCACCACGGGGGTGAAGGACTCGAACGGGTGCAGCAGCAGAATGTCCTGCTTGCTGATCACGTTGAAAATGTTCTCGCTGTTCTGCAACAGCTTGGGGATCGCTGGAGTGAACGGCGTGTACTGAAGCTCAGGATGGCTGTCCAGGCTGGTGATACTGAACAGACGCGTGAGGTTGACCGGACCGTTGACGCGATACAGTTCGGTGTCGCTCAGGTTGAACTGTTTGAGCAAGTAGTCGGACAGGTGTTTCGGGCATGTATCAGCGACTTCCAGGCGCACTGCATCGCCATAACGACGCGAAAAAAGTTCGCCACGCAGAGCACGGGCCAAGTCTTCGACGTCCTCGGTATCGACCGCCAGGTCGGCGTTTCGGGTCAAACGGAACTGGTAGCAGCCCTTGACCTTCATGCCCTGGAACAGGTCATCGGCGTGAGCGTGGATCATCGATGACAGGAATACATAATTGTCCCCTGTCCCACCGATCTCTTCCGGAACCTTGATGATTCGCGGCAACAGACGCGGTGCCGGGATGATCGCCAGCCCTGAGTCGCGACCGAAGGCGTCAACGCCTTCCAGCTCGACGATAAAGTTCAGGCTCTTGTTCACCAGCAACGGAAACGGGTGCGTTGGGTCGAGCCCGATCGGGGTGATGATCGGCGCAATTTCGTCACGGAAATAGCGACGAACCCAAGCCTTGAGCTTCGCCGTCCAGTAACGACGACGAATGAAGCGAACCTGATGTTTTTCCAGCTCGGGCAGCAAAATGTCGTTGAGGATCGCGTATTGGCGATCAACATGACCATGCACCAGCTCGCTGATCCGTGCCAGCGCCTGATGGGGCTGCAAACCGTCTGCGCCCGCCTGTTCTCGAGCGAAAGTGATCTGCTTCTTCAGGCCGGCAACACGAATTTCGAAGAACTCATCAAGGTTACTGGAGAAGATCAACAGAAACTTCAGCCGCTCCAGTAATGGATAAGACTCGTCCAGCGCCTGTTCCAGTACCCGAATATTGAACTGCAATTGCGACAGCTCGCGATGGATGTACAGGCTGCTGTCGTCCAGGTTCGGGATGACGATGGCCTGTGCCACCGGTACGGGTAGCACTTCAGGGACGGGCAGCACTTCGATGCTTGGCTCAACCACCGGCTGAGCCTCCTGGACGGCGATCTGAACAGCTGCTTCGGTGAGTCCTTCGGTATTCATGGGTGTTCCTGATAGGGACTATTGCCCTTTTAACAGTTGAGCAGCACGAACGGCGAAATAAGTAAGAATGCCGTCAGCACCTGCACGTTTAAAAGCGGTAAGGGACTCAAGAATCACACCCTCACTCAACCAGCCATTCTGGATCGCGGCCATGTGCATCGCGTACTCACCGCTGACCTGATAGACGAAGGTCGGTACCTTGAATTCGTCTTTGACCCGGTACAGGATGTCCAGGTACGGCATACCCGGCTTGACCATCACCATATCAGCCCCTTCAGACAAGTCGGCCGCGACTTCGTGCAGCGCCTCGTTGCTGTTGGCCGGGTCCATTTGATAGGACGCCTTGTTGGCTTTACCCAGGTTCAGCGCCGACCCTACCGCATCGCGGAACGGCCCGTAGTAGGCGCTGGCATATTTCGCCGAGTACGCCATGATCCGCACATTCACGTGATCGGCAAGCTCAAGGGCTTCGCGGATCGCCTGAATGCGACCGTCCATCATGTCAGAAGGCGCAACTACTTGCGCGCCGGCAGCCGCATGGGACAGCGCTTGTTTAACCAGCGCATCGACGGTGATGTCGTTCTGCACATAGCCATCTGCGTCGAGAATGCCATCTTGACCGTGCGTGGTAAACGGATCGAGGGCAACGTCGGTAATCACACCCAACTCAGGGAAACGATCACGCAGCGCGCGAGTGGCTCGCTGAGCAATCCCCTCAGGGTTCCAGGCTTCAGCACCATCAAGGGATTTTTTCTCGGGTGCGGTCACCGGAAACAACGCCAACGCCGGAATGCCCAGCGCCACCCACTGCTCAGCTTCCTGCAACAACAAGTCGATGCTCAGACGCTCAACGCCCGGCATCGACGAAATCGTTTCACGACGGTTTTCACCATCGAGAACAAAAACCGGAAGGATCAGGTCGTCGACGGTCAATACGTTTTCACGGACCAGGCGACGGGAGAAATCATCACGACGATTACGGCGCAAACGGGTAAGAGGAAACAAGCGGTTGGCGGGGGTAAAGCTCACGGCAAGACTCCATAGCCCGCGCAGGCGGGCAAGCGTGACAGTTATAAGCCACCATTATGACCAATGTATGACATCTATGCGCAACGTGCGACGGTAGGACGCAACCATTGTCTCCGTAGGAATTCTTCACGTCGAGACACATATCCACACTTTCCTGAATGTCTTCTAAGCGTTAGGCTGCGCGTTCATTTCGCCAGCACCCAGACAATGCTCCAACAATTTTTGCAGGACTTTGGCTACTTTGCCCTTTTCCTTGGAACCTTTTTTGAAGGTGAGACGATCCTTGTCCTCGCCGGCTTTCTTGCGTTCCGAGGTTACATGGATATCAACATGGTCGTGGTCGTGGCCTTCCTTGGAAGCTACGCCGGTGATCAGCTTTGGTATTTCCTGGGGCGTAAGCACGGCCGCAAGTTGCTGGCACGCAAACCGCGCTGGCAGTTATTGGGTGACAAGGCCCTGGAGCAAATTCGCAAACACCCGGATATCTGGGTGCTGAGTTTTCGCTTCGTCTATGGGCTGCGTACCGTGATGCCGGTGGCGATTGGCCTGTCCGGTTATCCGCCTGGGCGCTACCTGCTGCTCAATGGCCTGGGTGCCGGTGTCTGGGCCGCGGCACTGGGTGCGGCCGCTTATCACTTTGGCGCACTACTCGAAGGTCTGCTGGGTAACGTCAAAAAATATGAGCTTTGGGTGCTGGGCGCCCTGCTATTGCTTGGCGGCGTTCTGTGGCTACGTAGACGAATCAAAGCCGCACGCATTGCCAAAGAGCTGGAAATGACGTCCGCCAAAGTCGTCACCGTTGACGTCAAGAGTCAGCCAAACGAATGAAATGTCCGCGAGCGCAATACAGCCCCATTGCGCTCAGCAGCACGTAAGTCAGCAAGGTCACCCAGCCCAGCGGACTCACGGCCCAAAGCCCCAGCGCCTGCGCAAGCCCCATTAACGGCACGTTCAGCACCAGACGGGCGCACTCCAGCTTGATCGCCCCAGGCCGGTTCTCCAGCGCCACGCCGAGCACAAACAAACCAAGCGTGACCCAGACCCAGCCGAGCACCAGTGCCGGCGGGGCCAAGCTGTCGCCCACCCCCATCAGGTAGCTGCCCAACGCAGCATGGATAGCGAACTGCGCGGCGATGTAGACCTGCTGCGAACGGCTTAACGGCACCTCGAATTTGCGAAACTGGCTCAGGTCTGCCTTGCCCAGCGGGTACTTGGTCGCGACATCCGCCGGGCGCCAGCCGGTGCGCATAAACCAGATCCGCAGCGCATCCCACAGGCTCTCGGTACGCCGTGCGTCGGCGGCAAGTTGGGCGTAAAACTGCACGTTTGCCCATAATGGATTCCAGCTCGCCAGTGGCGTGGTGACACCGAAAATCGTTGGATCACTGTCCAGCTCTTCCTGGAAAGAACCCAATAATCTGTCCCAGACAATGAACACTCCGCCGTAGTTGCGATCCATGTAAACAGGGTTCTGCGCATGGTGAACACGATGATTGGACGGGGTCACGAACACCCATTCGAACCAGCCCAGCTTGGGAATGTGGCGGGTGTGCACCCAGAACTGATACAACAAATTGAGCGCCGCGACGCTGACGAACACCAGCAAGGGCACGCCCAGCACTGCCATCGGCAGGTAGAAAATCCAACTGAGCAGAAAGCCGGTACTGGTCTGACGCAGAGCCGTGGAGAGGTTGTACTCCTCACTCTGGTGATGGACTGAATGCGCCGCCCACAATACGTTGCGCTCGTGCCCCATGCGGTGCAGCCAGTAGTAACAGAAGTCATAGAGCACGAACGCAAACACCCACACCCATGGGCTGTCGGGCGAAAGCTGCTGCAGCGACAGATGCTCAAGGGCAAACGCGTAGGTCAGCACGCCGACGCCCTTGGTCAGCAAGCCGCTGGTAGTCGACAGCACGCCCGTGCTCAGGCTGTTGATCGAATCGGACAAGCGATACGTATTAACCTTGCGCCAACGATCAGCCAACAGCTCCACGGCAATCAGCACAAAGAAGAACGGCACGGCATACAGAATCAAATTCATGGGGTTGCCACTCAGGAGGCCTCTTGCCAAAGATTAGGCCCGGATTGGCCAAAACCCTATGGCAGCGAATGACAAATTAGTGGACATTTAACGACATTCTTGTCACAGCCTTTAAAGAAACGGCCAGCGTGCGAATCAGCCGATTCAGCGCCATGAACAGGAGCAAAAACGCGATGCAAAAGAGAGTGGCAGTGATTCTTTCCGGCTGCGGCGTCCAGGACGGAGCGGAGATCCATGAGAGCGTCCTCACCCTGCTGCGCCTGGACCAACGCGGCGTCGAGGTTCAATGTTTTGCCCCTGATATTGCGCAACACGATGTGATCAACCATCTGACCGGCGAAAAAATGTCCGAGTCGCGCAACGTCCTGATCGAGTCTGCACGTATTGCCCGTGGCGCGATCAAGGATATTCGCGAGGCCAATGCAGAGGATTTTGATGCGCTGATCATGCCGGGTGGATTTGGCGTGGCGAAAAACCTGTCCAATTTCGCCTTCGAAGGCGTCCATTGCAGCCTGCAGCCTGAGCTTCTGACGCTGGCCGAAGCCTTTGCCGAATCAGGGAAACCCATAGGGTTGATCTGCATTTCCCCCGCGTTGGCCGCGAAAATCTATGGGCCGGGCGTAACCTGCACCATCGGCAACGACCCGGACACCGCCAAGGCCATCTGCAAAATGGGCGGCATCCACAAAGAGTGCGCAGTCGACGAGATTGTCGAGGACACCGCACGCAAACTGGTCAGCACCCCGGCCTACATGACCGCCCAGTCGATCAGCGAATCGGCGGCCGGGATCAACAAACTGGTGGATCGGGTGATTGAGTTGACGCAGGAAAACGACGATTAACGGTGAACATCGCCCAATCCTGACTTAAGGGTATTCCCGCGCCAGCCGCGTCAGAATCCTGTCCAGCGCATTGGCGAACGCTTGTTTTTCACGGTCGCCATGGGGCGCTGGGCCACCGCTCATCTGGCCCTGATCACGCAGGTCAGTGAACAGGTTTCGCACCGCCAGACGATCCCCCATGTTCTGCGGGTCGAACTCGCGGCCCCGAGGGTCGAGTGCCGCAACGCTTTTTTTGATCAGCCGATCCGCCAACGGCACATCGCTGCAAATCACCAGTTCGCCCGGCACGGCATGCTCGACCAGGTAATCATCCGCCGCGTCTGGCCCGCTGGGCACCACGATCAATTTGACGCACGCGTACGTCGGTTTGACCTGGCTTTGCCCAGCCACCAGCAATACCTCGAAATGACGCTTCAAAGCGAACTTGATGACTTGGTCTTTAGCTGCCCGGGGGCAAGCGTCGGCATCGATCCAGACGCGCATACAGTTTTCCTAGACCGCCAGAATGCGGCGTTTCTCAGCCAAACGGCTACGGCCATACAACACGGCAATCGCTAACAAGGCAACTGCCTGTGCTGACAGCGAGTACGCGTCGGCATGAATACCCAGCCAATCGAACTCGAAGAACGGCACCGGACGCGTGCCGAAGACTCCAGCCTCTTGCAACGCCTTGACACCATGCCCGGCAAACACCACCGACAACCCGCACAGCAGCCCTGCGTTGATGCTGAAAAACAGCGCCAGTGGCAGCTTGGCCGAACCGCGCAAAATCACCCAAGCCAGACCGACCAACAACACCAGCGCCGTCGCGCCGCCAGCCAGCACGGCGTTATGACCCGCTGGACCGGCCTGCAGCCACAGGGTTTCGTAGAACAGGATGACCTCGAACAACTCGCGATAGACCGAGAAGAAGGCAAGGATTGCGAAGCCAAAACGGCCACCACCGCCCACCAGGCTGCTCTTGATGTAATCCTGCCAGGCGGCGGCATGACGGCGGTCATGCATCCATACCCCGAGCCACAACACCATGACGCTGGCAAACAATGCCGTGGCACCTTCAAGCAATTCACGCTGAGCGCCGCTGACATCAATCACATACGCGGCCACCGCCCACGTCGCGAGACCCGCGAGCAGGGCCAGCCCCCAACCCATGTTGACGCTGCGTACCGCCGACTCCTGGCCAGTGTTGCGCAGGAACGCCAGAATCGCCGCCAGCACCAGAATCGCTTCCAGACCTTCGCGCAGCAGAATCAGCAGACCCGAGATATAGCTCAGCGACAGACTCAGGCCATCGCTGCCGAGCAGATCCGCCGATTGTTTGAGCAGGGCTTTAGCCGCTTCCAGCTTCTGCGCTGCCTGCGCTACCGGCAGGCCATCCTGCAACGACTGACGGTAAGCCATCAGGGATTTTTCAGTGGCCTTGCGAACGTTGGGGTCGACGTTGTCCAGCGAGCTTTCAACCAGCTCAAACCCTTCCAGATAGGCCGCGACCGACAGGTCATACGCTTGCTCGTGATCGCCTGCACGGTACGCCGCCAGGCTCCTGTCCAGCGTCATGCGGGTGTATTCGAGCAGTTGCCCCGGCCCACGTTGTGCTTGCGGTGGCTGGGCGCGCTGGGCACGGAAGGTCGCGGCAACCTCAACACCTTGAGCCGCACTCACTTCTGCCGGCGTTTGCCGGGCCAGATCGGCCAAACTGAATACCGGGCCTTTGGCCGCAGCGGGATCAGCCGTGAAACTGGCGATATAGGTCGCCACGTCCCAACGCTGACGGTCGTCCAGTTGGTCGGCGAACGCGGGCATGTCCGTGCCTTGCACGCCCAGGCCCAGCGTGTTGTAAACGTCATACAGACTTAAGTGGTCGAGTCGGGCCTTGTTACGCAGATTGGCGGGCGGCGGCGTCAAACCAATCCCGGCCGGACCATCACCCGCCCCGGCGTCACCATGGCACACCGAACAATGCTGGGCGTATAACGGCGCACCGCGGGCAGGATCGGGGGTGATTGCCGGGGCTTGGCTGACTTCGTACGTCACCGCCAGCTTCGCCGCCAGTAGTCGAGCCTGGCGCGCTACAGCCGCGCCCTCTTGATGCTCGCTCACGGCCTCGCGCAAGCTGCCAACGCCCTGCTCCAGCTCCGTGCGCTCCGCACGGGCAGGCAACGTGACAATCAAACCCTGCAAGACGGTCAGAAATTCCAACTGTTCGCGGTATTCAGATTCATCGATGACCTTTCCATCAGCAACGGTCGCGGGATAGTCCGCACCTATATAACCCAGCATGTGTAACGCCTGAGCGGCGCCATCAACAGGGTTAGCCAGCAACTCGAAGCTGCACAGGACAAACACGGGCAGCATCAGCCAAGCCCAAAAACGGGAGGGGAAAGACATCAAGGAATCCCAAATAAGAATGCGTTGTATTACATTGTATCAATATTTCTCGTTCGCATGCAGCTGCGTTTGGGATGGACGGTGCGACACCGCGCCGCACAGCCTCCTGAGCATGTCTGTGGGTGCGATGGTCTGTTCGCGAACGAGACTGCGCGCGCCCAACGCGCAATCTCTGCAGGAGCGAATTCATTCTCGATGACGGCAAGTCGGGCATCGACGATTTGAATCAAGCGGTACCGCGATGGATCGTGGCCAGAAATGCCGCTGCACCGACGAACAATCCAGCAAAGGTCCGGTTCATCCGGCGCTGCTGCTTAGGCGTGCGCAGCAGGCGCAGCACTCGCGAAGCCAGCCCGGTATAACCGGCCATCACCGTCAGGTCGACCGCAACCATAGTGGCGCAGATGATCAGGTATTGGGCGAGGAGCGGCTGATGCGGGTCGATGAATTGCGGCAGGATCGCCAGCATGAACACCAGGGCCTTGGGGTTGCTGATATTCACCAGAAAGCCGCGCATGACCAAGCTCAAGGGCCGACCAATCGGGCGTACGGCGGCGTCATCGGCCATGTCGCTGGGCAGCGCGCGCCATTGTTTGATGGCCAGATAGACCAGATAGAGTACGCCAAACCATTTGATCAGGCTGAAGGCCAGTGCGGACGCTGCAAGGACTGCACCCACACCCGCCGCAACAATCGCAATCTGCAACACCAGCGCCAATTGCAGGCCCAGCACGTTCCAGTAACCGCGCCAGAAACCGTATTGCAACCCGCACGACATGGACGCGATAGCGCCGGCCCCTGGAGACAGGCTGATAACCCAGCAGGCGGCAAAAAATGCCAGCCACGTTTCAAGCAACATCACACACCTCAGGCAAGACCGGAATGCCTTCTAAGCTAATGTTTGCGCCGAAAAATGACTATTTATATTTAAGGCCTGCGTGCCAATGCACAACAGGCCCGCGCATTGATCAGGACAAGGCTTCCAGCTCGGCCTGCATGCCTTCAAGCATCTCAAGGGCTTCCATCCAGGCTTCTTCAAGCTCGGCTTCACGCACCTTCAGCTTGGCTTGATCGGCCAACAGGTCCCGCAGCTTGTCTTTGTTCGCCGCCTCGTAGTTCGCACTGTCGGCCAATGCGGCTTCGACCTTGGTCAGCTTTTCATGCAACGTGCCGAGGTCGCGCTCAAGCTTGTCAGCCTCACGCTTGTGCGGTGCCAACTGTTGACGCAAAGCCGCAGCCTGTTGGCGTTGGGCTTTTTTGTCGGTTTTATCGGCATTGACCGGCGTGTTGCTGACCGGTGCATTGCGCAGACGGTAGTCCACCAGCCAGCGCGCGTAATCTTCCAGGTCGCCATCGAAGGTCTGCACCAGCCCATCTGCCACCAACAAGAAATCGTCGGTGGTGCTTTTGAGCAAATGCCGATCGTGGGAAACCACCAATACCGCGCCACTGAATTCCTGGAGGGCCATGGTCAAAGCCAGGCGCATTTCCAGATCCAAGTGGTTGGTCGGTTCGTCGAGCAGCAACAGGTTTGGCTTGCCCCAAGCGATCAAGGCCAATGCCAGACGCGCTTTTTCGCCGCCGGAGAAATTCAGTACCGGCTCGTCCAGCCGCGGACCGCGGAAGTCGAAACCACCGAGAAAGTCGCGCAAGGTTTGCTCGCGCTCGGTCGGCGCAATACGTTGCAGGTGTAACAGCGGGCTGGCTTTGGAGTCGAGGGAGTCCAACTGATGTTGAGCGAAGTAGCCAACAATCAGGTTCTCGCCACGCACCAATCGCCCGCTCAATGGCTCAAGCTCGCCCGCGAGGTTTTTGATCAGCGTCGATTTACCCGCCCCGTTAGGACCGAGCAAACCGATTCGCGCACCCGGCGTAAGCTGCAATTTGACCTTTTCCAGCACGGCCCTTTCGCCGTAGCCCAAACGCGCATCCGAAAGATCGAGCAGCGGGCTGGAAATTTTATCGGACTCACGGAAGGTAAAGTCGAACGGCGAATCGACGTGCGCCGCCGACAACTCTTCCATGCGCTCAAGGGCTTTGATCCGGCTTTGAGCCTGACGGGCCTTGGTCGCCTGAGCCTTGAAGCGTGCAATGAATTTCTCCATGTGCGCGCGCTGCACTTGTTGCTTGTCGTAGGCTTGCTGCTGCTGGGCCAGACGCTCGGCACGGGCCCGCTCGAAGGCGCTGTAGCCCCCGCGGTAAAGAATGATTTTTTTCTGCTCGACGTGAGCGATGTGATCCACCACCGCATCAAGGAAATCCCTGTCGTGGGAGATCAGCAACAGGGTGCCGGTATAGCCCTTAAGCCAGTCTTCGAGCCAAAGAATGGCGTCGAGGTCCAAGTGGTTGGTCGGCTCATCGAGCAGCAACAGGTCCGACGGGCACATCAGCGCCTGCGCCAGGTTCAGACGCATCCGCCAGCCACCGGAGAAATCTCCGACCTGACGTTCTGTCTGTTCATTGGTAAAGCCCAGCCCGGCAAGCAACTTTCGCGCTCGTGCATCGGCAGTGTAGCCGTCGGCACTGTCCAGCTCGGCATGCAAGCGCGCTTGGGCGGCGCCATCATGCGCGGCTTCGGCGGCTGCCAGATCGCTCTGTACCTGGCGCAGGCGCAAGTCGCCGTCCAGAACATAGTCCACGGCCAGGCGATCGAGCGTGTCGACCTCCTGGCGCATGTGAGCAATGCGCCAATCGGCAGGCACAAGGCAATCGCCGCCGTCCGGGGTCAGTTCACCCCGCAGCAAAGCGAACAGGCTCGATTTGCCGGCGCCATTGGCGCCGATCAGGCCGGCTTTATGGCCGGGGTGCAGGGTCAGCTCAGCGTCTTCTAGCAGACGTTGCGGGCCACGCTGTAAAGTCAGGTTTTGAAGTCGAATCATAATGGCGGCGGAGTCTACCAGCTTCGTCCGAAACAAGTAGATGACTATGCCTTCTGATCTGTGGAGTTTCACCCTCATTCTTTATACCCGCCCGGGTGTGGAACAGGCATGCCTGCGCCTGCAAGCCAGCGGGGCCAACGTCTGCACCCTGCTGTGTGGTGCCTGGCTGGGGCAACGTGGAGTGGCTTGCACCGCCGACCGTTTGCGGGAAATCAGACAATTGGCCACGCCCTGGCACGATGAAGTGGTGCAACCACTCAGGGCATTACGCATCCGTTGGCGAGCAGCGGTGGTCAATGACGTCGAGTGGGGGAAGTTGCGCGAGCAGGTAAAGGGGCTGGAACTGGAGGCCGAGCGCGAATTGCTTTCGCGGCTTGAAGCACTGACGCAGGACTGGTCAGCAGGGACAACGAAGGATCTGATGGCGTGGCTGGAAGGTCTTGCTGGCGACGCTGCCCCCCAGAACCTCGACGCGCTGCACGTGCTGCGCGTCGAGGCGAACCAGCCTTAGGAAGCGCTGACAGGTGTGACGTTGCCAGTAGCTGGCGCTGCTGCAGGGGCAACGGCAGTCGGCGTGGTCGACGCTGACGGCGTTGCAGGTTTTGCAACAGGCTTGGCGGCTGGTTTCACTGCAGCAGGCTTGGCAACCACTTTGGCGGGAGCCCTGGCAGCTGGCGCTTTAGCCAGAGCAGGTTTGGCTGCCGGCTTGGCGGCGACCGCTTTAACAGGTGCCTTGACCGCAGGTTTGACGACCGGCTTGGCAGCAGGTTTAGCAGCGGTTGCAGCAACCGTTTTTTTCGCGGCAGGTTTGGCGGCAGCTTTTACGGCTGGCTTGGCGGCTACGACGGGCGCTTTAACAGCGGGTTTGGCAGGCGCCTTGACCGGAGCTTTTGCTGCCGCTTTTACAGGAGCCTTCGCGGCGGCTGTTTTAGCCGGAGCTTTGGCGGCTGCAGGTGCAGAGGCTTTTACGGCTACCGGTTTTGCATCACGCAGGCTCAAGGTTTTACCCACGGCCTCTTTGACACGACCAATGCCCTGAGCCAGCTTCAGGCTCTCTTGAGCATCGCGCTTGAGCTGCAGAATGTAAGTGCGGGTTTCGGACTGACGAGATTTCAGCGCATCGAGCAGCTCTTCAAGTTCAGACACACCCTGCTTGGCTTTGGCTTGCGCCTTGGCTTTACCGGCGGTAGCGGCATCCTGCAGTTTGATACGGGATTTGTGCAGTTTTTCTTGAGCTTTACCGCGTTGCTTTTCCAATTTGGCGAGCAATTTTTCAGCATCAGCCATCGCTTGGGAACAAGCAGTTTCAAGATGTTCGAGCAGGCTGCTCGAGAGCTGTTGGAGCAAATGCAATGGGGTGTTTACTGGCTTCTTTTGGGCCGACATGACTGACCTCCTGGCTGGCTTGATTGCGGCTCATACTAGACCTCTGCCTGCACCGCCGCTAGGCCATGTTGACAGTAACAATGGCCGTGCGGTTCACGACGGGATGAAAGTTGGTAGAGGAGCGTGTGACAACCTCATGAAATTCCTTTCATACCGAGCAACACCTTAGCGATTGCACTGGCATAATTGCCCTCTTCCCAGGCTGGAGAGCACCATGTCGCGTTACGTATTAATGTCTCTGTTTCTCTTGCTACCACTCGCTCACGCTGCTGAAACTGCCACCCCTGCCAATGACCATGACCTGGCCTACAGTCTGGGCGCGAGCCTTGGCGAGCGCCTGCGCCAGGAGGTTCCGAACCTGCAGCTTCCGGCACTGATCGAAGGACTGCAGCGGGCCTATGAAGGCAAGCCGCTCGCGCTTAAAGATGAACGCATTGAACAGATACTCAGAGACCATGATGCCTCCATGGCGCAGGCAGAAGACAGTCCGCCACCAGAGCCGCAAAGCGAAATTGCGATGAGTTCCGAGCAACGCTTCCTGGACAGCGAAAAAGCCAAGCCGGGCGTTCGTGTCTTGGAGGACGGGATTCTGCTGACAGAGCTGACACCTGGCAACGGTCCAAAACCGACGACTTCGGACCGAGTGCAAGTGCGCTATGTAGGTCGGTTGCCGGATGGGACCATCTTCGATCAAAACAGCCAACCGCAATGGTTCCGCCTTGATAGCGTGATTGCTGGCTGGACCAGCGCATTGCAAGGCATGCCGGTAGGTGCGAAATGGCGGCTGGTCATTCCTTCCGCGCAAGCCTATGGCGCAGAGGGCGCCGGGGATCTGATTGATCCTTACACGCCGCTGGTGTTCGATATTGAGCTATTGGGTGTCGCTCCGTAAGAGCGGGGTATCAGAAACCGGGGCGCAGGGCGCGCGCCCGGTAATGTCGAGACTTCAGGCTTGGGCCACGTCTTTTATTTCATGGGATGTATGCAGCACTTCGATCAGGCAGTCTTCGAGTTCGAAGCGTTCATGCAGTAGACCGCCCAGCTTCTTGAGCTCAACGGCAACGACTTCGCCATCGGTACAATCGCCTTTGTCGCAGCGATCATTGAACGCCAACGCCACTTCAGTGATGACATCCAGGCGCGGATAAATCTTTTCGGCCAACTCAAGGCCACGCTCATCGCCGAAGGCCTTGGCCTCATTGGTCAGCTGTTCGTAGACCTCGAAATGCCCCGCTGAAACGTAATCGACCAGAATTTCGCAGAATTTCTGCAATGATACGCGGTCATCCGCCAACGCCTCGGGCGTCCCGCCGAGAGCACCGTAGGCTCGAACCAGCTCGTGACGCTCCTGCAACCAGCGATCGATCAGCAGATTGACCCCGCCCCAACGCTCCTGAGCATTCTGACAACTTTCCAACATGATGATCTCTCTTCCCTTCAGGGTCATGCTGCTCTGTACCCGCCTCCAGACGTTCTAATAAATCTCGATGACAGAGACGGGTCTGATAAAGCCAGGTAGGCAGCATATTTCCAATGACGCGTGCGGCCAAGATTATGCCCGCACGCCAACCCCATCAAGGTACGCAGGAGATAAAGTTCATACAAGCGTTTAATATTTACCCGTATTTCAGGCTTCCTGTGCATCGTTCGCGCCGACGCCGACGCGCTGAAACAACGGGTAAGCCGCAAAAAAAATCATGCCGGCGAACGCCAAAAGGCTCCATTCGGCAACGCTCATACCCAGCAGCGACCAATGGATTTCAGTACAGCCGGCGGCGCATTCAAATGCCTGCGCAAGGAACAGGGGCATCGCCTCCTGCGAAGCGTTCTGCGCTTGCAGGCAGGCCGCCACGTCGCCCCGAAGCGGGCTTTGCAGTAAGACCTGGCTCCCCGCCGCCACCGCCCCCGAAAGGGCGCAGAGCAAGGCGATAAACGAGTACATCCGCCAACCGGCCTTATCAGGCGAATGTACAACCGCGACCAGGCAGACGACACCGAAAGTGATCAAAAAGGCGCGCTGCAGGATACACAGCGAGCAGGGCCGAAGCCCTACGCCATACTCCAGATATAACGCTACGCAAGTGACAAACACACTGGCAATAAATGCCAAGAGGAACAGAGAACGCGAGCGGGCCAGGTGCATGGCTAATCCGTAACAGAGTGCGAGGGCCATTACGGTAGAGGAAAGCGCATAACCCTTTCAAGGCGAGGGCATAGCGATACTTCTGCAATGATGTAGGCATGTGCCGACGCAGTTGAACGGAATAAATACCGCTCTCTGCAAGATCATTCCTGCGCCCTACTGGGCGGCAGGACGCCTCCTACAAAATGGGGCGGACACACCCAACCTAGGCCCGACCCACTGCCGGAAGCGGACGTGCCAGCAAACGCTCGTCAAGCATGCCCAAACCTTCTTGAAACAGCTGATTACTGCGCTCGGTCTCCCCCAGTTGCGCCAACAAGCGAGCCAGTTCGGCGCAAGCCTCTGGGTTACGCTGCTGGCCGAGACTGCTTTCCAGATAGTCCCGCGCCTTGCCCCACAGACTGCTTTGCAGGCACAGACGACCCAGCGTCAATAACAGGCTTGGATCATTAGGGTGACTTTTGAGCCAACCTTCAGCTGTTTGCAGTTGTCGCGCGGGATCGCGGCCCCGCAACAATCCGTAAAGACGGGCCAGATGACTGTTGTAGTCGCGTTTGAGTGCTGTACGCAGCACCTCTTCCGCCTCGGCATCGGCGCTCAGCTGACGTAATTGCTCGGCATAGGCCAAGACCAGCGGCGGCTCCTGACGTTGTGCCGACGTGAGCTGTTGCCAGGCTTTGTTGAGCGACTGCAGACCCGCTTCGCCTTCCTCCCCGCGTTGCGCTGCAAGGGAGAGATTCTCACCCCAGGCACGGCGCTCAAGCTCCGCCAGCTCAGACGGCGGCAGCACTTTGTCCTTGCGCAGCTCGGGCATCAGTCGAATCAGTGCCGACCAATCCCCTCGCTGCTGATACAAACGCTGTAACTGGCGCAACACCTGGGCGTTATGCGGATGGCGGTCATGCATCGCTTGCAAGGTCACCAGTGCACCCTCGATGTCACTACGATCCTGCTGCAACTGCGCATGACTCAACGCAATCGCCAGCTCGGCTTGCGGCTGGCGCTCCAGCGCTCTCTCAAGCAGGTTGTCACAGTCCTCGTAACGGCCCAGTTCATTTGCCGCGCGTGCAGCGCCCAGATAATACAACAGCGGCTGACGCTCAGCTTCGGCGGCACGCTGGAGGTGGCGCTGGGCACTGGCCCAACGGCCCTCGGCGAGGTCCATCTGACCTTGCTCGATCGCCAGTTGCACACGACGGCTGCGGTTATACCGCGACCACGGATTGACCACCCCACCCGATGCTGTCAGCAGATTGAACAAAGCCCGCAGCAGGAAAACCACCAGCCAGATCACCACCAGCAGCGCCAGCGTTGCCCACAGGCTCGATTCGTAACGGAAGTTTTGGTACGCGATCAACACGTAGCCTGAGTGCTCGGAGATAGCGACGCCAATCAACGCCGCGACAACAATCACCCCGAACAGGATCAGGTAGGCACGCTTCATGGACGGGCCTCCTGCTTGGCAGGTGCGGCAGGCTGCTCGACAGACGCATGACGACGCTCAAGGTAAGCCTGCACGGCGCTCAGGCTTTGCGCTAGATCGGGTGTCATCACCGATACCGGCTGAGTAATCAGGGCTTGAATGCGCTCGTCCAGGAACTTGCTTTGCGGGTTGTCCTGATTGAAATTACCGAGCAGCACACTGCGCGCTTCAGTCAGGGCCTGGGTATACACCTGCGGCTCGCCATTGAGGGCTGCCCACTGAGCTTGCTCCAGCGCCAGGGTCAAAGCCAGTCGAACCTGTGTCAGGCTCTGTCCGGCCAACAGTGGACGAATGTTCTTGTCCGCATTGAAGTCAATACGAATGTAGTGCGAGATTTTATCCCACCACTGCACCCAACGACTGGAGGTGTCACTGTCGGAGGTCAATCCCAGCAACGACCCGCCCTTGTCTTCATATTCGGGCGCCAACGCATTGAGCTGTGCGGCCTGATCACGCAAGGCCGCCAATTGCAGAAACAGGCCGGTGCGATCAGGTTGCTCCACGCTGCGCAACGCAGCCAGGCTTTTAGCCAACTGCTCGCGTGCGGCAAAGGAACCCGGGTCATCCTGTTCGCGAAGGATTTCATCCGCACCCTGCACCAGCGCCTGAGCACTGTTGATGTCTTGCAGCGCCGACAAGCGCAAACTCGCCAGACGTACCAGATGCTCGGCCTCGGCCAGTCGCCAGTCTTTTCGGCTGGCACCCAGCACGGTTTCCAGGCGCTGGCTCAGGCGCTGCTGATCGCCCTGAAGCTGGGCGACCAGCCGCCGACGATTTTCCAGTTCATCCGCTGCAGGCAACTGTGCAAGACGCATCGCCAACTGGAGCTCGTTCTCTTTGAGCGTCTGAGTCTGCGCGCCAATATCCTGCAATTGCCCCGACTGTTGCTGATGGCCCGCCAGCAGAATGCGCACCTGCCAGACACCCCACCCACCAGCAGCAACACCCGCAGCCCCCAGCAGTAACGCTAAAATCACCAAGCTATTGCCACGGCGCTTTGAAGGCTCGGTCGACATTGGCGCAGGCGCTTCAAGCCGCGGTTCAAGATTCTCTTTAGGCAAGACTGTTTCGCTCACGTATCCATCCTTTGCATTAGGGCGCAGTCACATCAATGACGACTCTATTCTGAAAGAGTTCGCCTTTGCTACGTCTAGAGGGCGGGCCCGGGGTGTTCCCGTAACGCCGCCAGCAAAGCCGCGGCATTAGCGCCACGACAATCAACAACTGTCCGGGCCCCGGCGGCATGCGCCAACTCGGCAACCCGGGGGCTCGGTACGAACAGCGGTAACCGGGCCACATCAGGCCAGGCATCGCCCGCCAATTCACGCAGGTGTTCAAACCCCTGCCCACTGCTGACCACCAGGCCGTTCAAGCGTTCCGCTGCGATGCGTCGTGGCAACTCCGAAACTGCATAATGCGGCAGATTACGTCGGTACAACGGCAGATAGTCGACACTAGCACCTAGATCGCGTAACCGCTCGGCCAGCAACTCCCGGCCACCTTCCCCACGCAGAATCAATACGCGCGCTCCCGGCAGCGCCAGCGCTTGCTGCAACTGCGGCAGCGCAAGCAACGCTTCGCTGTCGTCGGCGCGCGCGGGATAAGTGACGTCCAGGCCATAGTCTTCAAGAATCTGCGCGGTCGCCGCGCCAACGCTGAACCATTGCTGTATCGGCGGTTGCGGCCAGAGCTCGTCGATCAACGCCAAACCCAGACGTGCGGCCGGCTTGCTGACCACGATCACCACGCGGTAAAGGTCCAGATCGAAAATGATCGAGCGCTGCGCCGGCGTAATCGCCAGCGGCTCGATGTCCAGCAACGGCAGGCTACTGCTATAAATGCCGGCCTCGGCCAGCACTGTCGCCAGCGCTGCCGATTCCTGCGCAGGACGGGTCAACAGCAGGCGCCAACCGGTCACTCTTCGCCTGCCTCGCCATACACCGCTTGCAGAATGGCTTGCGCGCCCTGGGCCAGCAACGCTTCAGCGACCTGCACACCCAGTGCCTGAGCCTCGGATTGCGGGCCTCGGGCTTCAGCGTTGAGCAGCAGACCTCCCGCAGGGTCGCCCACCAAACCACGCAACCAGACCTGCTCGCCTTCAAGTACGGCGTAACAGGCAATAGGAACCTGGCAACCGCCATTCAGGTGTTTGTTCAAGGCGCGCTCGGCGGTAACCCGCACAGCCGTGTCGGCATGATGCAGCGGTGCGAGCAAGGCATGAATTTCAGTGTCCGCGCTACGGCATTCGATGCCAACCGCACCCTGGCCACCAGCGGGCAAGCTGTCGTTGACGCTGATTGCCGAGGTGATGCGGTTTTCGAAACCAAGACGAATCAAACCGGCGGCGGCAAGGATGATCGCGTCGTACTCGCCGGCATCCAGTTTCGCCAGTCGGGTATTGACGTTACCCCGCAAGAAACGGATTTCCAGATCAGGTCGACGCGACAGTAATTGGGCCTGGCGACGCAGGCTCGACGTGCCGACGATGCTGCCCGCAGGCAACTGATCCAGGCTGGAGAACGTGTTGGACACAAAAGCGTCGCGTGGGTCTTCACGCTCGCAGATGCAGAACAAGCCAAGGCTTGGGGGGAAGTCCATGGGCACGTCTTTCATCGAGTGCACCGCGATGTCGGCTTCATGCTCAAGCAGGGCCGTTTCCAGCTCTTTGACGAACAAACCCTTGCCGCCAATTTTGGACAACGGCGAGTCGAGCAGTTTGTCGCCACGACTGACCATGGGCACCAGCGTCACGACCAGCCCTGGATGAAACTGCTCCAGACGGGATTTAACGTATTCGGCCTGCCACAGGGCCAACGCACTTTTGCGGGTAGCAATGCGGATTTCGCGAGAGGACATGGGTAAATCCGTACTTGATAGATTTGACGGATAATAACAGCTCAGCCATTACCTCAGTAGGAGCGCGCTTGCCCGAGATGGCATCTGCAGGATCAACATTTAGGCACTCAACAAACCGCTACGGCCGGCAAGCGCACTCCTGCAAGGGCTTGCCCGCGCCGTTTTACAACTGTTGCATCATCTTGCGCACTCCGGCCACATGCCGACGGCTGACGATCAACGCATCACCATTGAGGCCCTTGAGAAACAGCTGGAAATGGCCCAAAGGCGTACGTTGCAAGCGCTCGATGCGATCACGGGCGACCAGTGCATTACGGTGGATACGCACGAAACGATCACCGAACTCATCCTCCAACGCCTTGAGTGGCTCGTCCAGCAGCACCTCGCCGCCTTCATGGCGCAGGGTCACGTACTTATGATCCGCGATGAAATAAATCACTTGGTTGAGCGGAATCAGTTCAATGCCTTTGCGGGTTCGCGCACTGATATGGCTCCGCGGGCCAGTGCCGCTTTCGGCTGCTGGCCGGGTCAATGCCGCCAGCTGCACCCGATTGGGTCGTTCGGCTTTTTTCAAAGCTTCGAGCAAATACTCGGCACGCACCGGTTTGACCAGATAACCCACGGCGCTAACCTTAAAGGCATCCAGGGCAAACTCGTCATGGGCGGTGCAAAACACCACCGCGGGCGGCGTCTCGCGCTCGCACAATCGAGCGGCGACTTGCAGACCATCCAGGCCGGGCATACGGATATCGAGTAACACGACATCAGGCTTGAGACTGTCGATCAACGCCAAGGCTTCTTCACCATTGGTGGCGCTGGGTTCGAGGACCCGATAGCCCTCGAGTTCGCTGACCAGGCGGCTTAGTCGCTCGCGGGCCAGGGGTTCGTCATCAACGATCAGGACATTCATATTGCTTTGGCTTCCTGCGTAAGTCTCGCACAAGGATAGCGTAGACAGGTGAAGTGACGACCGTCACGGCGCTCCACGCTCAGACTGGCGCGGGGACCAAAAAGTGCCGCAATGCGTGCACCAATGTTTACCAGCGCCTGATGAGTACCGTTAGAAGTCTGCCTTTTGGCGACTTCGTCATAGGGATTGCTGACACACAATATGAACTCTCCCTTTTTATAGGTTGCTTCAACCCTTACTACGCCGCCTTCGACCCGAGGAGCAATCCCGTAGATCAAGGCGTTTTCAAGCAGTGGTTGTAAGGTTAGCTGTGGAATCGGCAAGTCGTCTGGAATTGCACTCACTGCCCACTCCAACTGTAGACGTTCGCCAAGACGATATTGCTCAATTGATAAATAACGTTTCGCCAACTCCAGCTCATCATGCCATGTCACCAAACTCCCCGGCTTGGCAAGACTGGCACGAAACAGGTCGGAAAGATCCAGCACCGCTTGCTCGGCCTTGACCGGATCGCTGGCCACCAGACTAGCAATACTGTTGAGCGTATTGAACAGAAAGTGCGGGCGAATGCGCGCCTGAAGCGATTCGATCCTGG
This sequence comes from Pseudomonas sp. 10C3, assembly GCF_036346185.1. Taxonomy (NCBI): domain Bacteria; kingdom Pseudomonadati; phylum Pseudomonadota; class Gammaproteobacteria; order Pseudomonadales; family Pseudomonadaceae; genus Pseudomonas; species Pseudomonas sp. 10C3. The sequence continues at coordinate 79,723 of NZ_JASJVE010000009.1, forward strand.
CCCCCAATTCGGCCTGTTGCTGTTTGCGCCACTGACTCTGCAGATAAAAGTAACGCAGCATCAACGCAGACATAATCAAGGCAATCAACGAATACCGTAGATAACGCTCGACCATTGCGCCAACTGAAGCCGATCCATCCAGCTCACAATAGTCGGTCACCGCCGTGCACAGCAGGGTCAAGCCAACCACCAGCACGCAACACAAAAGACCTGCGACACCCGCACGCAGGCGCGCCAGCCAAGGCCGAAGCCCGCACATCAAGGCTGCCGAGAGCAGCACGATCCATTGTACAAACAGCGAAATCAACGCCAGTCGCACCCAATCGAACATCGGGTACATGGGCTCGACCAACACCAGCACCATCACTAATAGTTCGGCCAGCACGACAAGCACCAATAATGCCTGAGGCAGGCACAGTTCGGGCAAGAAGAACTCTTTGCCGGGCGCTGGCGCTGCACCCGGGTTCAAACGGTTATTTCGCATTGGACCAGTCTCTGCGTCACGGGACCCAGCGGCAAGCCGGTCAAGGATAAAATAACAGCAACCCTGTTATTATCGCTGCGCCCATTTCAAAATCGGCCACGCCATATTTTTTTAAACAGCAGCCTGCAGACTAACGAGCGAACCCATGAGCACCGACAAGACCAATCAGTCCTGGGGCGGCCGCTTCAGTGAACCCGTCGACGCGTTCGTCGCCCGCTTCACCGCCTCCGTCACCTTCGATCAACGCCTCTATCGCCACGACATCCTGGGCTCCATCGCCCACGCGACCATGTTGGCCCACGTCGGCGTGTTGACCGACGCCGAGCGCGACACCATCATCGACGGCCTGAAAACCATTCAGTCCGAGATCGAAGCCGGCAATTTTGACTGGCGTATCGACCTGGAAGATGTGCACATGAACATCGAAGCGCGTCTGACCGACCGCATCGGTATCACCGGCAAAAAACTGCACACCGGACGTAGCCGTAACGACCAGGTCGCGACCGATATCCGCCTGTGGTTGCGCGACGAAATCGATGTGATCCTGGCCGAAATCACCCGCCTGCAAGAAGGTCTTCTGGGGCAAGCCGAGCGTGAAGCCGAGACCATCATGCCCGGCTTCACCCACCTGCAAACCGCACAGCCGGTGACCTTCGGCCACCATATGCTGGCCTGGTTCGAAATGCTCAGCCGTGACTACGAGCGTCTGGTCGACTGCCGCAAGCGCCTCAATCGCTTGCCATTGGGCAGCGCGGCGCTGGCCGGCACCACCTACCCGATTGATCGCGAACTGACCTGCACGCTGCTGGGCTTCGATGCTGTCGGCGGCAACTCGCTGGACAGCGTCTCCGATCGTGACTTCGCCATCGAGTTCTGCGCTGCGGCCAGCGTGGCGATGATGCACCTGTCGCGCTTCTCGGAAGAGTTGGTGCTGTGGACCAGCGCGCAGTTCCAATTCATTGATCTGCCTGATCGCTTCTGCACCGGCAGCTCGATCATGCCGCAAAAGAAAAACCCCGATGTGCCTGAACTGGTGCGCGGCAAAAGCGGCCGGGTCTTTGGTGCATTGATGGGCCTGCTGACTTTGATGAAGGGCCAGCCACTGGCCTACAACAAGGACAACCAGGAAGACAAGGAACCCTTGTTCGACGCCGCCGACACCCTGCGCGACTCACTGCGTGCGTTTGCCGACATGATCCCGGCGATCAAACCCAAGCACGCGATCATGCGTGAAGCGGCTTTGCGTGGCTTCTCCACCGCTACCGACCTTGCGGACTACCTGGTCCGTCGCGGCCTGCCGTTCCGTGATTGCCACGAAATCGTTGGGCATGCGGTGAAATACGGCGTGGAAAGCGGCAAGGACCTGGCCGAGATGAGCCTGGAAGAACTGCGCCGGTTCAGCGACCAGATCGATCAGGACGTGTTCGCGGTGCTGACCCTCGAAGGCTCGGTCAACGCCCGCAACCACATCGGCGGCACGGCTCCCGCCCAGGTCAAAGCGGCCGTGGTGCGTGGCAAGGCGCTGCTGGCAACCCGCTAAAATAAAAGCCTGCAGGAGCGCGGAGTTGCAAGCGCGCTCCTACACAGCCTTCTTTTTTCAGGAACATTTATGACCGATCAAATTGACAACAACGACGATGACGAAGAATTCGCTGAATCGACCCTGACTCAGGCCATCGAAAACCAGATCGAAAGCGACAATCCACCCGCTGCCAAAGCCACGTTCAACAAACTCACCCTGGTGGGTTACGAGCGTGCAGAAATCCTCCAGCTTATGGCCCACGTGCTGGCGGTTGAAATTGATGCGTTGCTTGAAGAGGACCGTCCTTTCAATACTGAGTGGTACGAACAGGCACTTCGCGCCCTGCCAGAGCTGCCGCCCGAAGCCAAATGACGACCGGCCAGAGATACATAGGCAAAAAAGCTACAGCCTGACTACACTGCAAAGGCCCCGCTGCCGCATAACCTCCGGGGCTGTCACGCCAAGCCGGCTTTATGGGTCCTCAAGAGCTCAATAAGCGCAGAACAGCTCGTTCCTGTGCCTTGACTCGAGACACTCCACAGACCTGCTGCCGCGTATTACTGGAAATGTCTGGAGTGCCTATGTCGTATACCCCTGATTTGGTTGCCGAACTGGAAATCCTCGCACTGTTCAATCTGGGCAATACCCTTGAGGGCCTGAAAGTCCATCACGTAGCCGCTCCCGCCGCGATTGCAGCAGTACAGCGACTCTTCGAAAAAGGGCTGATCACCCAACCCGATGGCGGTTATCTGACCAGTCTAGGGCTCGAAGCTGCCGAGCATACCCAATCGCTGTTGACCATCCTGAATGTAACCGAAACGGCCTGAAACGCTGCCTGGCTCGCGGGAGGTTTGGTTCTCCCTCATAACCAATTCGCGAGCCCTTCCTCATGCTCTTCATTTTCCCCGAAGTGCACTCGTTCAAATTTTGACGTCAAAATAAATAATCAGCTTAAAAGTACCTGATCACAGGCTGTAAACTGCTCATCGCCCTGAGCCCTCCTTTCGAGCCTCGCCCGCCGGTTATTTGCGATGACGCGTACGTATGAAATTCGTCCCGACCTGGATGAGGGGATCGACCGCAAGGTCCTCAACCAGTTGCGCGCCCGCTTTCTGACCCTCAACGATGGGCGGCTCGGCCGTGCAATGGAAGGTCTGTCAACCCGGCAACAGGCCGTGTTGACGCTGCTGCCGCTGTTCTTTCACGTCAATCACCCGCTGCTACCCGGTTACGTTTCCGGCAGCACGCCTGCCGGGGTGACGAGCTATGAACCTGATACCCTGGCACTGGCCGAAGCCCAACGACTGACCCGATCGTTCTCCTACAAGCCGCGCCACGGCAATCCGCCGCAGCCGATCCACGGCCTGTTCCTGATGGGCAGCCTTGGCACGTTGGCCCAGGCCGAGCAAAGCGACATGGATGTCTGGGTCTGTCACGACTCCGAGCTGGGCGAGGACGCGCTCACCGAACTGCGCAAAAAATGCCAGGCACTGGAAGCGTGGGCAGCGACCCAGGGCGCTGAAGCACACTTCTTTCTGATCGATCCAAAACGCTTCACCCTCGGTGAGCGCGACGCCCAACTCAGCTCGGAAGATTGCGGCACCACCCAGCACTATCTGCTGTTGGACGAGTTCTATCGCACCGCGATCTGGCTGGCAGGCCGCACACCCTTATGGTGGCTGGTGCCGGTCTACGACGAACAGCGGTACAGCGAGTACGTCCACACGCTGCTGTCCAAGCGCTTCATCCGGGCCGAAGAGATGCTCGACCTCGGTCATATGGCGCACATTCCACCTGGGGAGTTCATTGGCGCAGGCCTGTGGCAGCTGTTTAAAGGCATTGAGTCGCCTTACAAGTCGGTGCTCAAACTGTTGCTGATCGAGGTCTATGCCAGCGAACATCCGCACGGGCAGTGTCTGAGTTTGCGCTTCAAACAGGCGGTCTTCGCCAACAAGCTCGACCTCGACGAGCTGGACCCGTACATGGTTGTGTACCGACGCATAGAAGAGTACCTCAACGCCCGGAACGAACCGGAGCGTCTGGAACTGGTGCGGCGCAGCCTGTATTTGAAGGTCAACAAAAAGCTCACCGGCTCCGCACGCCAGCGTACCTCCCGTTGGCAGCACGTGCTGCTGGAGCGACTGGCCAAGGAATGGGGCTGGGACGAACGCCACCTGGCGCTGCTCGACAGTCGCAGCCAGTGGAAAGTCCGACAGGTCACCACTGAACGCCGCGCGCTGGTCAACGAGCTCAATTACAGCTACCGGTTTCTCACTCAGTTTGCCCGCACGCAACAGGCGGTCAGCGTGATCAACAAGCGCGACCTGAACGTGCTCGGCCGTCGTTTGTACGCCGCCTTCGAGCGCAAGGCCGGCAAGGTCGAGTTCATCAATCCGGGCATCGCCCCGGACCTGGCCGAAGACACACTGACACTGGTGCATTCGCCCAATCGCCGCGAGCCGGGAAAAACCCAATGGGGCCTGTTTAACGGCAGCCTTGGCGCCCAGGAATGGGAGCATTTTTCACCGATCAAACGCAGTCGGGAATTGCTTGAACTGCTGGTCTGGTGCCATCGCAACAACGTGATCGACACCACCACGCGCCTGGCGCTGCACCCCGGCAGCAGTGATTTGACCGAATTTGAGTTATTCAACCTGATCGGCAGCCTGCAGCAGGCCATAGAAATGCCCCTCGCCAGTGTCAGCGAAGAATCGCTGTTGCGCCCCAGCGTGCCCAGCGAAGTGCTGTTACTGATCAACGTCGGCATCGATCCGCTCAAACATCACCGGGACCTGAATATCCTGATGACCACCGAACGCACCGACTCGCTGAGCTATGCTGGCGTTCGGGAAAATCTGGTGCTGACCCTCGACCAGATCACCCTCAACAGCTGGAATGAAATACTGGTCAGCCGTTACGACGGGCCCCATGCGCTACTCGACTGCCTGAGCGAATTCCTCAGCAACCTGCCCGAAGGCCCGGAGCAACCGCATGTGCGCGTGCGCTGCTTCTGCCATAACCGCGCGACAGCCATTGCCCAGCGGGTCGAAGAGTTGGTCCACACCGCCCAATTGCTGCTCACCCGACGCCTCAATCACCGTTACCTGATCCAGGTTCAGCAGCACTACCACGTATTGGAAATGGTGCCCGGACACGTCAATCACGTGGCATTGCCCAGCTTGCCAGCGCTGCTTGATTACTTGAGCGAGGAGTTACCGAGCTACAGCCCGTTGCACCTGGACACGAACGCACTGGATGAGCATGACCTGACGCTGATCCTGCCCCATGGCCAGCCGGAATGCATTCAGGTGTTTTACCGAATCAACGAACCCCACGCAGACCTCTATGTGCTCGATGAGCACAACGCGTTATGGCATCAGCGTTTGCCGTACCACGATGAATCAAGCCTGCTGGTGCCGCTGCAACGCTTCTTCCAGTCGCTGGTGTATCGACGTGGCGCCCTGCTGCCGCTGGACAACCCGCTGAAGCAATCCTCGCTGGAAACCCTGTACTACCAGGTGCTGCCCACCGGCGCAGGCCGCGCCCGGCGAGTAGAGCCTCGCGTGACGCCCGCCATCCCACTCGAAAAGCCGTTCTATGACGTGCAGGCAATCATTGACGAAGCGGCGCCAGGACAGGTGAATGTCACCTTGTACTGCAACCACCGAGAGTTTTCCGAACTGGAATATGGTGAGCAGTTATTCGCCGTGGTCGCCCAACAGATTCTCGAACAACGCAGCGAAACCGAGCGCTATCGCTGCTACATCACCGACCTTGATCTGTCCGGTTTACTGGGCGATGTATGCGGGCAAAGCATTCTGTTTCTACGCTACAAAGCGGATCTGGAAAGAGCGCTGAATAGCGCAATGGATGCAGCCTGAGCTGCGACCGCAGGGCAGGCACTCTACGTGTAGACGCGCGCTTGCCCGCGATCAGGGGCCTTACTGGTTGTACTCACCCGCCGCTTCCGGCTGATATTCCACTTCCAGCAACGTCAGCTTCAGCGTCTTGCCGCCGGGCGCGGGCCAGTCGATGTGTTGACCAACCTGCAAGCCCAGCAGTGCACAGCCGACCGGCGCCAGCACCGACACCGTGCCTTCGGCGCCTGCATCTTGCGGGTAGACCAGTGTCAGGTGGTAATCCTTGCCACTGCTTTCTTCGCGGCAATGCACACGTGAGTTCATGGTCACGACACCGGCAGGCACTTCTTCGTGACCGACCACTTGTTCGGCGCGATCCAACTCGGCTTGAAGCGCTTCAATGCCCGGCGTGCCCTCATCCAGGCTGTCGAGGAGACGCTCAAGACGTTGCACGTCGAGTCGGGTGAGGATGATTGAAGGTGCGGTGCTCATGATCCTGACAGGCTCCTTTTATTCTGCCTGATAAAAGCAAAACCCCGCCGATTCGGGCGGGGTTTTGACGGGCCTCAAGCAAATGAGGCATGCCCGGACACTATCATAGCCTAATAAATACACAAGCCGGCGAGGTTTAGCGGACAGCCACTCACGTTCGAGTGAGGCCTAGCCTGCGCTGCTCGGCCTCCGCGCAAATCTGCCGGCGCCGGTGATCATCAGCCGAGCGCCATTCGCGAATAGCTTCGACTGGACGCCAGCAACCCAGGCAAACCTTTTGCTCATCGAGCCGGCACACGCTGATGCAGGGCGACGGCACTGCCGGGCTGACATTGCTGAACAAGGGTTTCGCCGGCTTGACTGGCGCTGAAGCGGTACTGTCGGCCACTGTCAGATCTCGTCGAACTCAAGTTCGACGCCGGCCTGGTCCAGAGTGATGCGTGCGAGCATTTCGCTGAGCAACTCATCACTGGAGTCGCACACCCAACGCTTCTCCTCTTCGTCGTAGTCGAAATGGAAACCACCGGAACGCGCGGCCAGCCATAGCTGACGCAACGGTTCCTGGCGGCTGAAAATCAGCTGGGTCCCATTTTCAAACTTTACGGTCAGCACGCCGGCCGAGTTTTCCAGGTCCAGATCCAGATCGCTCTCATCGAAAATATCCTCCAGCGCTTGCTGGGTGGCATCGACCAAATCGTGAAAGCGGGCTTCAGTCAAACTCATTACGGGAACCTCAAAAAAGTGTCTACCGGTGACGCAGCGCCGCAAGATACGGTCGCACTCGGACAAATGCAAAGCATACCCGCCCAACAGCAGGCGGCAATGTCGATAATGCATCATCGCGCCGGGACAAATCATCAGGGCCTTGCCCGGAGCCCCGCCGGACGGGTAGGCGGCCGCATAGGCAAGGCGCTGGGTGGCCGGTATACTCGTGCGCAATTAATGCTTTTACAAAGGATTTCGCCATGAAGCGCCTGATCTCTTCCCTTGCTGCGCTCCTCGCGGTCGCTTGCCTCGTCTCTGCCTGTGGTCAGAAAGGGCCGCTGTACCTGCCCGACGACAGCAAATCCCCTGAAGACCAAGCAAAATCATCGCAATCGCAATCGCATAAGCACTCTACTTACTAGGGAACACCCATGGACGCCTTCAACTACCGCGACGGTGAACTGTTCGCGGAGGCTGTAGCGTTGTCTGCCATTGCCGAGCGTTTCGGCACGCCGACCTACGTCTACTCCCGCGCGCACATCGAAGCGCAATACCGTGCCTATGCCGATGCACTGGACGGTATGCCGCACCTTGTGTGCTTTGCGGTAAAAGCCAACTCCAACCTGGCTGTACTCAATGTCCTGGCGCGTTTAGGCGCTGGTTTCGACATCGTGTCCCGGGGTGAGCTGGAACGCGTGCTGGCCGCTGGCGGCGAACCCGGAAAAATCGTGTTCTCCGGCGTCGGCAAGACCCGCGAAGACATGCGTCGCGCCCTGGAAGTCGGCGTGCACTGCTTCAACGTCGAATCCACCGACGAGCTGGAGCGCCTGCAAGTGGTGGCCGCAGAGCTGGGCGTACGCGCGCCGATCTCCCTGCGCGTCAACCCGGATGTCGATGCGGGCACCCACCCGTACATCTCCACCGGGCTCAAAGAAAATAAGTTCGGCATCGCCATCGCCGACGCCGAAGACGTGTACATCCGAGCCGCGCAACTGCCGAACCTGGATATAGTCGGCGTCGATTGCCATATCGGCTCGCAACTGACCAGCCTGCCGCCGTTCCTTGATGCACTGGATCGCTTGCTGGCGCTGGTCGATCGCCTTGGCGATTGCGGCATTCACTTGCGCCATCTGGATCTTGGCGGCGGTTTGGGCGTGCGTTATCGCGACGAAGAACCCCCGCTGGCCAGCGACTACATCAAGGCTGTGCGTGAGCGTCTTGACGGTCGCGACCTGGCACTGGTGTTCGAGCCCGGTCGCTTCATCGTAGCCAATGCCGGCGTGCTCCTGACCCAGGTTGAATACCTCAAGCACACCGAACACAAAGATTTCGCCATCGTCGATGCGGCGATGAACGACCTGATTCGTCCAGCGTTGTATCAGGCCTGGATGGACGTGAGCGCCGTTCGCCCACGCGACGGCCAGCCACGCACTTACGACATCGTCGGACCGATCTGCGAAACCGGTGACTTCCTGGCCAAGGAGCGCCAACTGGTGCTGGCCGAGGGTGATTTGCTGGCGGTGCATTCGGCTGGGGCTTATGGTTTCGTCATGAGTTCCAACTACAACACCCGCGGCCGCGCCGCCGAAGTATTGGTCGATGGCGCCGAAGCGTTCGAAGTGCGCCGCCGCGAGACTGTGGCAGAGCTGTTTGCTGGCGAAAGCCTGCTGCCGGAGTAACCCCATGCTGCTGCGTTTTACCAAGATGCATGGTTTGGGCAACGACTTCATGGTTCTGGACCTGGTCAGCCAGCACGCGCACATTTTGCCCAAGCACGCCAAACAGTGGGGTGATCGCCACACCGGGATCGGCTTCGACCAACTGCTGCTGGTCGAAGCGCCGAGCAACCCGGAGGTCGATTTCCGTTACCGGATTTTCAATTCCGACGGCTCCGAGGTCGAGCAGTGCGGCAACGGCGCGCGCTGCTTTGCCCGCTTCGTGCTGGACAAACGCCTGACCACCAAGCGCCAGATTCGCGTGGAAACCAAAAGCGGCATCATCGAACTGGACATCCGCAGCGACGGCCAGATCAGCGTCAACATGGGCCCTCCACGCCTGATTCCAGAAGAGATTCCGTTTCAGGCCGACGAACAGGCGCTGAGCTATCCCGTCGAAGTCGATGGCCAAATCATTGAGCTTGCCGCAGTATCGATGGGCAATCCACACGCAGTTTTGCGTGTCGAAGACATCAATAATGCGCCCGTGCATGAGCTTGGGCCGAAGCTGGAGCATCACCCGCGCTTCCCGGCCCGGGTCAATGTCGGCTTCTTGCATGTGGTTGATCGCCAACGCGCGCAACTGCGCGTCTGGGAGCGTGGTGCAGGGGAAACCCAGGCCTGCGGTACCGGCGCTTGCGCGGCGGCGGTGGCTGCCATCAGTCAGGGCTGGATGGATTCGCCCCTGTTGATCGACCTGCCTGGCGGGCGCTTGTCCATTGAGTGGGAAGGCCCAGGCCATCCCGTGATGATGACGGGTCCTGCAGTGCGGGTTTACGAAGGACAGGTTCGTCTATGAGTGAGCAAATCCGATGACCGATCAGCCTCAGATTTCAGCCGAAAAGCCCAGCGAAGCACCTGCCGACAACGCAGCGCCAGCCCTTGAGGCGGAGGCTATCGCCGCTTACTTGCGTCATCACCCGGAGTTCTTTGTTGAACACGAAGAGCTCCTGCCAGCCTTGCGCATCCCGCACCAGCGCGGCGATACCGTATCGCTGGTCGAGCGCCAGCTCAAACTGTTGCGCGACCGCAATATCGAGATGCGCCACCGCCTTTCGCAACTGATGGACGTGGCGCGCGACAATGATCGACTGTTCGACAAGACCCGTCGCCTGATCCTCGCGTTGATGGACGCCAGTAGCCTGGAAGAAGTGGTCATCGCCGTGGAAGACAGCCTCCGCGAAGAGTTTCAGGTGCCCTTCGTCAGCCTCATTCTGTTCAGCGACAACCCCATGCCCGTAGGCCGCTGGGTCAGCAGTGCCGACGCGCAGAAAGCCATCGGTGGCCTGATCTCGGGCGACAAGACTGTCTGCGGCGCACTGCGCGAGCACGAGCTGACCTTTTTGTTCGGCCGCGAACAAGGCGAACAAATCGGCTCAACCGCCGTCGTTGCCCTGATTCATCAAGGCCTGCATGGCGTTCTGGCCATCGGCAGCCGCGATCCGCAGTACTACAAAAGCTCCGTCGGCACGCTGTTTCTCAGCTATATCGCAGAAGTATTGGGCCGGGTGTTGCCGCGCTTCACCCAGTCACTACGCTCGGTTCGCTGACCATGGAAAGTCAACTTGACGCTTACTGCACGCACCTGCGCAGTGAGCGCCAAGTGTCCTCCCATACCTTGGAAGCCTACCGCCGTGACCTGGGCAAAGTCCTCGCGTTTTGCGAAAAACAGCAGCTAAGCAGTTGGTCGGCGCTGGATATTCAGCACCTGCGCAGCCTGATCGCCCGTCTGCATCAGCAAGGCCAGTCTTCGCGCAGCCTGGCGCGCCTGTTGTCAGCGGTTCGCGGCCTATACCGTTACTTGAACCGCGAAGGCCTGTGCGATCACGATCCAGCCAACGGTTTGTCGCCACCCAAGGGCGAGCGCCGCCTGCCGAAGACCCTTGATGCCGATCGCGCCCTGCAATTGCTCGACGGCGCGGTCGAGGACGACTTTCTGGCTCGTCGCGATCAAGCGATCCTGGAACTGTTCTACTCGTCGGGCCTGCGCCTGTCGGAACTGACCGGGCTCAATCTCGAACAACTCGATTTGAGTGACGGATTGATTCAAGTACTCGGCAAAGGCAGCAAGACCCGCGTTTTGCCAGTGGGCAAGAAGGCTCGTGAAGCCCTGGAAATATGGTTGCCGTTGCGCGCACTGGCCAATCCGGAGGACGATGCGGTATTCATCGGCCAGCAAGGGCGTCGCCTGGGTCCCCGGGCAATTCAGCTACGCGTGAAAGCGGCGGGCGAACGCGAACTGGGGCAAAATCTGCATCCACACATGCTTCGCCATTCGTTTGCCAGCCACTTGCTCGAGTCTTCACAGGATCTACGCGCGGTGCAGGAACTGCTCGGCCACGCCGACATCACCACCACGCAGATCTATACGCATCTGGACTTCCAGCATCTGGCCACGGTTTACGACAGCGCCCATCCCAGGGCCAAACGCAGCAAGGGCACCGATCATGATTAAACTGATTACCTTCGACCTCGATGACACCCTGTGGGACACCGCGCCGGTGATTGTCAGCGCCGAAGCCGTGCTGCGTGACTGGCTGGCCGAACATGCGCCGAATCTCGGCCCGGTGCCGGTGGAGCATCTGTGGGCCATACGCGCACGACTGGTCGAGGCCGACCCCACGCTCAAGCACCGAATCAGCGCGCTGCGTCGACGCGTGCTGTTTCATGCGCTGGAGGATGCTGGCTACGCACATGCCCACGCGCAGGAATTGGCCGACAAAAGCTTCGAAGTCTTCCTGCACGCACGGCATCAAATCGAGATATTCCCCGAGGCTCAGCCGACGCTGGAAATTCTCGCCAAAACCTACACCCTGGGGGTTGTGACTAACGGAAATGCCGACATCCGCCGCCTGGGGTTGGCTGATTATTTCGCGTTCGCCCTGTGTGCCGAAGAGCTGGGTATCGGCAAACCCGACCCGGCCCCGTTCCTTGAAGCGCTGAAGCGCGGCAAGGTCGATGCCAGCGCAGCCGTGCACATCGGCGACCACCCCGGCGACGATATCGCAGGGGCGCAGCAGGTTGGGTTTCGCGCCATCTGGTTCAATCCCACAGGCAAAGCTTGGGAAGCCGACAGGCAGCCTGACGCCGAGATTCAAAGCCTGATGCAATTGCCGGAATTGTTGGCGAGTTGGGGCTGAGAGCAATTTTCAGACAAGAAAAAGCCCGCGGCGACAGCGGGCTTTTTTTTGTTCGATAAACGACCGTTTAGATAGGTCGGCTACCGTACTTGTTGTCAGGCTTCTTCGGCGGATCGGCAACGACGTTGGGCTCCACCTCGACAACCTTGCCGCCTTTGGAGAGGAACTCTTCCATCGCACGGGCCAGAGCGTCGCGCTCTTTGTTCTTGGCTTCTACGCTCGGCAGTTCATCCACCGAGACAGCGGCCTTGGCTTTACCCTTGGTGGGAGTGACCGAGGCTTCGATGCTGTCATCAGCGTCGGCGCCATCGTCTTCGGCAGCAGCAGCGAGCTCCTCACCGTCCTCTTCACCTTCCAGATCGTCTACCATTTCATCGTTGTCATCGTCGCTCATGTTCTACCTCATGACTTGCGAAAGCAGATTAGTTATAGCCCAGCTACGCCCACTGTCGAAGGCTGCCGGAAAAAAATCAACGACCGCTGAAAATCAGTGGTCATGCCTCATCACCGTACAAGGTGGCGAGGACTCTGCGAGCACCGCTAACGTCACGATGCTCACCCAGATAAACACCTTGCCAGGTGCCCAGCGCCAATCGCCCCGCCGTGACCGGCAAACTCAACTGGCAGCCAAGCAAACTGGCCTTGAAGTGCGCCGGCAGGTCATCGGGGCCTTCGTCGTCATGTTCATATACGTCCATACCCTGGGGCACCAGACGATTGAAAAAACGCTCGAAATCACGACGCACAGCCGGGTCGGCATTCTCGTTGATGGTCAACGAGGCCGAGGTATGCTGTAGCCACAGATGCAATAGACCGATCCGACAAGTGCGCAGCTCAGGCAGGCCTGCCAGTATCTCGTCGGTTACCAGATGAAACCCGCGAGGCTTTGCTCGCAGAGTAATCAGCGTCTGTTGCCACATACAGTTCTCCACGCTTCGGCGCGCATTCTAACGCGCTGGAAGAAAAAACAAAGCGCGTAATAGACCACCTTTTGTGTAAGCCGCCGCCCAAAAGCAAATAACCCTCTCTATCCTGTGTGTATCGACAAACTTCAGACAAAAAAATGCCCGGTCGCCCGGGCAATTTTTGTGTGTCGACTTACAGGTTGTAGCCACGTTCGTTGTGCAGCGCAAGGTCGAGGCCGACAGCTTCTTCCTCGTCAGTCACACGCAGACCCATGACCATGTCCAGGACCTTGAGAATGACGTAGGTCACAATCGCGGTGTAGATGATCGTGAAGCCTACGCCTTTGCACTGGATCCAGACCTGTGCCGCAATGTCGGTGGTTGCCGCATTGAAGCCACCCATCGAAGGTGCAGCGAATACACCGGTCAGGATCGCGCCGAGGATACCGCCGATACCGTGCACACCGAAAGCGTCCAGGGAGTCGTCATAGCCCAGCTTGCGTTTCAGGGTTGTAGCGCAGAAAAAGCAGACCACGCCAGCAGCCAGGCCGATCACCAGGGAGCCCATTGGCCCAACAGTACCGGCGGCAGGGGTAATGGCAACCAGACCGGCAACTACACCCGAAGCGATGCCCAGAGCACTTGGCTTACCGTGGGTCAGCCATTCAGCGAACATCCAGCCCAGTGCGGCAGCAGCGGTCGCAATCTGGGTCACGAGCATTGCCATACCGGCAGTGCCGTTGGCCGCAGCAGCGGAGCCGGCGTTGAAGCCGAACCAACCTACCCAAAGCATTGCCGCGCCGATCAGGGTGTAACCCAGATTGTGCGGAGCCATTGGGGTGGTCGGAAAGCCTTTACGTTTGCCCAGTACCAGACAGGCAACCAGGCCCGCTACACCGGCGTTGATGTGAACCACGGTGCCGCCAGCGAAGTCGAGAACGCCCCAATCACCCAACAGTGCGCCCGGACCACTCCAGACCATGTGCGCGATTGGCGCATAGACCAGCGTGAACCAGATACCCATGAAGACCAGCATGGCGGAGAATTTCATCCGTTCAGCGAATGCTCCGACGATCAACGCCGGGGTGATGATGGCGAAGGTCATCTGGTAGATGACGAACACCGCTTCAGGGAACAGCGCTGCCGGGCCAGTGATGCTCGATGGCGTCACGCCAGCGAGGAATGCCTTGCCCAGGCTGCCGAAGATGGAATTGAAGTTGACGACGCCCACCTCCATCCCCGTCGTATCGAATGCAATGCTGTAGCCGTAGATGACCCACAGAATACTGATCAGACCGGTAATCGCGAAGCACTGCATCATTACAGAAAGAATGTTTTTCGACCGAACCATACCGCCGTAGAACAGCGCCAGGCCGGGAATGGTCATGAACAGCACCAACGCCGTCGAGGTCATCATCCAGGAAGTGTCGCCGGAATTGAGGACAGGCGCAGCCACTGGGTCTGCCGCCATGGCCAGACCAGGGATTACAAGGGACAACAGGGCTCCTAGCCCTGCGAATTGACGCAGAGTCATATTGTTTTACTCCTGGGGCGTTGGGGTTGGCGGCTTAGATTGCGTCGGTATCGGTTTCGCCGGTACGGATGCGAATGGCCTGTTCCAGATTGACCACGAAGATCTTGCCGTCACCGATTTTGCCGGTGTTGGCAGCCTTGGTTATTGCCTCGATCACTCGATCAAGATCCTTGTCATCGATCGCAACATCGATTTTCACCTTGGGCAGGAAGTCGACTACGTATTCCGCCCCGCGATACAGCTCGGTGTGACCCTTTTGCCGACCGAAGCCTTTGACTTCAGTGACGGTGATGCCCTGCACGCCGATCTCCGACAGTGACTCGCGCACGTCATCCAATTTAAACGGCTTGATGATGGCAGTGACTAGCTTCATGAAACTTTCTCCCGAATTGGTGGACTTGCCCCAGGAAAACAAACCCGACTCAAGTCTAAGCGCAGTGCCTGGCTTTGTAACGTGTCGGTCGCCTTAACAGCCCCGATCAACCCCAGAAAACCGCTTCTGACGAAACACTTCCCCGCTTCGCCTGCCGCACTGCAATCGTCACAGCGACTGCATCAGTGCATGGGTCATATGCCACTAAGCAGAAAGCTTGCCATCTCGTGAATTCTCATTGAATACAGGGCCTTGGCCAACAATCACTTTCCCAGCCACCGATTGCGGTGATCAGGACGCACAACAACAGTGCGCATGCGCCCGTCCCCATGCGCGAAAAGCGTGCAGAAGGGGCGATCTGAATTGACTATAGATGCTGCGTGATATACTGCCGCCCATCTGTTTCCGGAACTCTGACCATGCTCGCGCCCAAAGCCTTCCTCGACGCCCTGAGTGGCCACGCCTCTCGCTTGTTCAACGGCGAAACGCCTGTCCCGCGCAACGAATTCGAAACCCAGTTCAAAGCCCTGCTGCAAAGCGGCTTCAGCAAGCTTGATTTAGTGAGCCGCGAAGAGTTCGACAGCCAGATGACCGTCCTCGCCCGCACCCGTGCCCGCCTTGAAGCGCTGGAAGCCAAAGTGACCGAGATGGAAGCGAAACTGACGCCACCGGCAGAGTAACAACCGCGCGACTTCTGGACGCTCACCGTCCAATCCCGGTGGGAGCGAATTCATTCGCGAAAAAAACTACGCGTCCCGATTGCTCCCATACAGGGCTATCCATTCACACCCTGTATCGATTCCTCGCCCCAGCTTCCCCCCGAATTCCCGCAGGATGCGGTTCTTCAGACATCAAGGAATGATCATGTCTCTCGCCATCGTGCTCAGTCGCGCTCAGGTGGGTGTGGAAGCGCCAGCCGTCACTGTCGAGTGCCATCTGGCCAACGGGCTTCCCGCGCTGACGCTGGTGGGCTTGCCTGAAGGCGCAGTCAGGGAAAGCAAGGATCGGGTCCGCAGTGCCATCCTCAATTCCGGCCTCGAATACCCTGCCCGCAGAATTACCCTCAACCTCGCGCCAGCCGACCTGCCCAAAGACGGTGGGCGTTTCGATCTGGCGATTGCCCTGGGTTTGCTCGCCGCCAGTGGGCAACTGCCTGCTCACGCGTTACAGGATGTCGAATGCCTGGGTGAATTGGCGCTCTCGGGCGCTATAAGGCCGATACAGGGCGTCTTGCCTGCCGCACTGGCTGCTCGTGCCGAGGGCCATACGTTGATCGTGCCCGCGGCCAATGCCGAAGAGGCGTGTCTGGCGTCCGGGTTGCGGGTGATTGCAGTCAATCATCTGCTGGAGCTGGTGGCACACTTCAATGGCCGGGCCCCGATTGTCCCCTACGAATCCAGCGGCCTGCTGCACCTGAGCAAACCCTATCCAGACTTGAGCGAGGTGCAAGGCCAGACCGCCGCCAAACGCGCATTGCTGGTGGCGGCGGCGGGCGCGCACAATCTGCTTTTCAGTGGGCCTCCCGGCACCGGTAAGACTCTCCTCGCCAGCCGTCTGCCAGGCCTGTTGCCGCCACTGGATGAACATGAAGCTCTGGAGGTCGCCGCAATTCAGTCGGTCGCCAGCCAGAGTCCTCTGACCAGTTGGCCACAGCGGCCCTTTCGGCAGCCCCACCATTCCGCCTCAGGTGCCGCGCTGGTGGGTGGCGGCAGTCGTCCGCAACCCGGCGAAATCACCCTTGCCCACCATGGCGTGCTGTTTCTCGATGAGCTGCCCGAGTTTGATCGCAAAGTGCTGGAGGTGCTGCGTGAGCCACTGGAGTCCGGGCACATCGTCATTGCCAGAGCCCGCGACCGGGTACGCTTCCCGGCGCGCTTTCAGTTGGTGGCCGCGATGAACCCCTGCCCTTGCGGCTATCTGGGCGAGCCCAGCGGTCGCTGTCGTTGTTCCACCGAGCAGATTCAGCGCTACCGCAACAAGCTTTCCGGCCCGCTGCTGGATCGCATCGACCTGCACCTGACCGTAGCCCGCGAAGCCACGGCACTCAACCCCACCCCGCAAACCGGCGACGACACCGCCAGCGCCGCCGCCCTCGTGGCCCAGGCCCGCGAGCGGCAACAACGGCGCCAAGGCTGCGCCAACGCCTTTCTCGACCTACCGGGCCTGCGCAAACACTGCTCGCTGTCCAGCGCCGACGAAAACTGGCTGGAAACCGCCTGCGAGCGTTTGACCCTGTCACTCAGGGCCGCACACCGCTTGTTGAAAGTGGCAAGAACGCTGGCTGATCTGGAACAGGTCGATGCGATTGGGCGCAGCCATCTGGCCGAGGCGTTGCAGTATCGGCCGTCGAGTAATTGATGGGGTCACACGCAGAATAAGAGCCGCGAAAAGGCCGGCACAGCCCTCCGGGGCTCGTGAGGCCAACCCTTTTCACGACCAGTGCACAGTCGATTACGCGGCCAAGCTTTTTAGCGAGAAACACTTCACAAAAGCTTGATCGGCAGCAGCGTATCTAAAAGAGGTTTTCGGTGAACGCAAACCTTGTATCACCGAAACCGATTGACCTCTTTGCGCAAATCCGCTGCCAGTTCGTCCAGTTCTTTCGCGGTGATAGCCAGGTGGGAGACGACTTCGCGCTGCTCGCTGTTGGCCATGGCGATGCTCTGCAGGTTGCTGCTAAGCAAGGTAGCGGTGCTGCTTTGTTCTTGGGTGGCGGTGGTGATGGCAGCGAATTGTTCGCCTGCGGAGCGGCTTTTTTCGTCGATCTGGGTCAGGGCGGCTGCGACTTTTGCGTTGAGTGAAAGGCCTTCCTGCATGAGCGCGTTGCCCTGTTCCATGGTGCTGATCGCGTTTCCGGTTTCTTGCTGAATGCTCACGATCATGCCTGAAATCTGGTCGGTCGCCTGACGGGTGCGCAAAGCCAGATTACGCACCTCATCCGCTACCACCGCGAAACCACGGCCTTGTTCGCCGGCACGGGCAGCTTCAATCGCGGCGTTGAGAGCCAGCAGGTTGGTCTGCTCGGCAATCGAGGTAATGACGCCGACGATCCCGCCGATTTCCTGAGAGCGCTGGCCCAAGGTGTCAATCACCGTGGCCGTGCCTTTGAGCGAGGACGCGATCTGCTCAAGAGATGCCGAAGCTTCATCCATTGAGGTGCGGCCAATGCGGGTCTGCTGAGCGTTCTCCTGCGCCAGGCGCTCGGTGCTGCCCATGTTGTCGGCGATGTTCAATGAGGTGGCGCTGAACTCTTCCACGGCGCCAGCCATGCTGGTGATCTCCCCGGACTGCTGCTCCATGCCTTCGTAGGCCCCCCCTGACAAGCCGGACAGCGTCTGAGCGCGGCCACTGACTTCCTGTGCCGCGCTGCGGATGTGCGCGACCATGTTCGACAAGGCTTCACCCATCTGATTGAAGCTGCGCGCCAATTGACCGATTTCATCGTGACTGGAAACATTCAGACGCGCGCTCAGGTCGCCCGCGCCCAGGGCTTCAGCCTGACGAACCAGATCCGACAGTGGTTGCAACTTGCGGCGTAACAGCCAGATCGCCGCGCCGACCGCGATCAGCATGGCCAGCAAGCTGCCGATTGCCAATTGTGTGCCGACGCTCCAGGTCACGGCGCTGATTTCGGTTTTTGGCATGCTCGCAAACACTGCCCACGGGCCGCCCGCAAAGGCCACGGCGACGGTATAGAAATCTTGCGTGCCGTCATTCCAGAAATGACCTGTGCCTGGGCGCTTGACGAAGTCGGCCAACGTTTGCGTTGCCTGATCCAGCGCCTTGACCCCGGCAGGCGCCACCAGCCAGTGATTCTGCTCATCCAGCAGGGCCAGAGAACCCGTCGTGCCGATGCGGAAATTCTTCAGGTTCTCGAATTGGGTATTTTGCGCGCCGGTGTAGTCAAAGCCGACGAACAAGGCGGCAATGATTTTGCCACTGCTGTCACGCACCGGGCTGTACTGAGTCATGTAGTAATGCTCGAACAACAGCGCCCGGCCGACGTACTCCTGACCTGCCATCAGTCGGTCATAGGCCGGGCTCTTGCGATCCAGCAAGGTGCCGATGGCCCGCGAGCCATCTTGCTTGCTCAGCGACGTACTCACACGAATAAAATCATCGCCGCTACGCACGAAAATCGTCGCCACGCCGGCCGTCATTTGCTTGAAGTTGTCGACCTCGGTGAAGTCGTTATTCAGGACGTGGTCCCCCAACAACAGGCTTGGTGCCTGCACGCCCGCAACCGTCACGGGGTTGTCTGCCTGCAGGCTCAGGCCACCGCTAAACCGTTTCTCGAACAACCCACTCAAGCGCTGGGTGCTTTCACGCAGAGTGCTGTGAAACGTATTCAGTTGATCGGCCAGCAAACGTGCTTCGCTGGCCATGTGTTCTTCACGAATCGCGAGATTCGCGGCGTCCAGCGAGCGCAACGCGAATACGGTACTGCTGCTGATGACCACGGCCAGAATTACCGCCAGGGCGAGACCCAACTGCGAGGCGATACGAGCACGGGGTTCAGACATGGAAGCTCCTGGCCGAACAGCGGCATCGTTTTGATTTCGATGCCTTGCTCAGCAAAATTCAAAAATGGGGGTCCGTTGAACCTTTTTTAAAAGTCCGACTTATACGGATTCGGCCGACGTGAACAATACTTGAGCTCTGCACTCGGGGATACTGACGAATAACCGCTCAAAAGCCTGTGCCAGAGCTGTTTTCACGTCAGTATCTCAACCTTTGGCAAATCCATTGCGCACACCTCGCCTTGAAGAAACTCGCTGAGCCTGCGCAGACGTTCGCCGCCTGGCCGGGTCTTTGGCCACACCAGATAATAGTTTTCGCCGCTGGCCACGGCGGTGCGCCAAGGCAAGCTTAAACGCCCTTGCGCGACGTCCTCGGCGACCATCAACAAGTCCCCCATGGACACGCCATAGCCTCGCGCAGCCGCGATCATGCCAAGCTCCAGAGTGTCGAACACCTGGCCGCCCTTGAGCGAGATCTGCTCCGACAGGCCCATCCGCTGTAGCCAGTTGCGCCAATCGCGACGGTCGGGGGTCGGGTGCAACAGTTCGGCACTGGCCAACCGCGCGACATCCCAGGGCGGGTCCTGAAGCAACGTCGATGCACCCACAGGGATCAGCAGCTCAGGGAACAGGTAGGTGGCTTCCCAATCCGGCGGAAAATGCCCACGGCTGAGCAACACCGCGCAGTCAAACGGCTCCTGAGTGAAATCCACACTGTCGACATCCATCCAGGCGCTGGTCAATTGCACTTCATTACCAACCTGAAGATGGCGAAACCGGCTTAGGCGCGCCAGCAACCAGCGCATGGTCAGGGTCGAGGGTGCCTTCATGCGCAAAATGCCTTCCTCTGCACGCAAGATGCTGCACGCACGCTCCAACGCCGAAAAACCTTCACGCACTCCCGGCAGTAGCAGGCGCGCCGCCTCGGTCAATTGCAGGTTGCGGCCATTGCGCTGAAATAGACGACAGGCAAAGTGATCTTCAAGCGTGCGGATGTGGCGGCTGACGGCACTTTGGGTGATCGACAGCTCCTCGGCAGCGCGGGTGAACGAGCTGTGTCGGGCAGCGGCTTCAAATGCGCGTAGCGCATAAAGGGGAGGAAGACTACGGGACATACACAACATTCCTACGCAATAGTTGCGCTACTTTACCCCCAACGACTACGCTCAATTCAGATGAGTTTTACTCATGTCAATCATCGGATTTATCCCTTTGTGTCCGCCGTGAGAAATGCCGAGAATCAGTTGCTCACAAAGCCCTGTAAGCCGAGCGCCACGCCTATGCAATCCGTCGCCATCCAAGCACCCTGGATCAAAGAGCTAAGGACTATCCTGCGCTTGGCCGGACCGCTGATCGCCTCGCAAATGGCGCATATGCTCATGGTGTTCACTGACACCGTGATGATGGGTCGCCTGGGACCCGATGCCTTGGCCGGTGGCGGGCTGGGCGCGGCCAGCTACAACCTGATTTCGTTCTTCTGCGTAGGCGTTATCGCTGCCGTCGGCACCCTGGTTTCGATCCGTCACGGTGCAGGTGACAACGTAGGCGCCACGCGGCTGACTCAGGCGGGACTCTGGCTGGCGTGGGGCATGGCACTAATCGCGGCCTTGGTGCTGTGGAACCTTGAGCCCGTTTTGCTCAAGCTTGGCCAGAATGAGGCGAACGTGCACATGGCCGGGCAATTCCTGATCACCCTGCCCTTGGCCCTGCCCGGCTTTCTGTCCTTTATGGCCTTGCGGGGCTTCACCAGCGCGTTGGGGCGGGCCGGCCCTGTGATGGTGATCAGTCTGGGCGGCGTGGCGGTGAACTTCGGGCTTAACTATGCACTCATTCATGGCCTGTTTGGCCTGCCGCATCTGGGCCTGATGGGCATCGGTCTGGTCACGGCGGTGGTTGCCAATGGCATGGCGCTGCTCCTGGCCCTGCATATCCGCCAACACCCAGCCTATGCGCCCTATCCCATTCGCCAGGGCCTGATGCGCCCCTCGCTGACTTATTTGCAAGAGCTGTGGCGCCTCGGCTTGCCGATTGGCGGTACCTACGCGGTCGAGGTTGGCCTGTTCACCTTCGCAGCGTTCTGCATGGGCGCGATGGGCAGTACGCAGATGGCCGCACACCAGATCGCCCTACAGTCGGTGTCGATGGCGTTCATGGTGCCCGTGGGGATTTCCTACGCGATGACCATGCGCATCGGCCAACACTACGGCGCGGGCAATCTGCTCCAGGCGCGACTGGCCGGACGCGTCGGCATTGCCTTCGGGGCGTTGATCATGCTCGGTTTCGCGCTGCTGTTCTGGCTGGCACCGTATCAAGTCGTCAGCCTGTTTCTCGACCTCGACAATCCGGCCTACCGCGACGTGATCGATCTAGCCGTGAAACTGTTGGCGATCGCCGCGTGGTTCGAACTGTTCGACGGCACGCAGACGCTGGCCATGGGCGCCATCAGGGGGTTCAAGGACGCCAGGACCACGTTTGTCATCGGCCTCGCCTGTTATTGGCTGGTCGGCGCGCCTGCGGCCTGGGCTTTCGGTTTTTATGCACAAGGCGGAGCGATGGGGGTCTGGTGGGGGTTGGCTCTGGGGCTGGCCTGTGCAGCGCTGGCACTGACAGTGGCATTCGAAAGGAAGACGTCACGCTTGCTGCGTCAGGCGCCAGTGCTTGCGTCGGTCATGAGTTGAGGGCCGAATCAGGTATGTCTACTGAACGTGCGCCTGCCCCACGTTATGGCGCTGTCCATACGTCAGGTACTCAATCAACTCCGTGAATGGCAACGGCTTGCTGATCAGGTAACCCTGAATTTGATCGCAACCAAAACCACGCAACAGCGCCAGTTGTTCCGGGGTTTCCACACCTTCGGCGACCACTTCCAGGCTGAGGTTGTGCGCCAGGTTGATCATGGCATGCACCAGCTTGCGATTTTCTTCGCGCAACTCCATGCCGCCGACAAAGCTTTTGTCGACCTTGAGCAAGGCAATCGGCAGGCTGTTGAGGTGCACGAACGACGAGAAGCCGGTGCCAAAATCGTCCAGCGAAAAACGCACACCTAGCCGACCCAACGCATCCATCGTCTGTTTGACCAGATCGCTGCGGCGCATGACGGCGGTTTCGGTCAGTTCGAATTCCAGCCAACGGGCATCGACGCCCCGCTCGGCGATCAAGCGGCTCAGGGTCGACAGCAACTGACTGTCCTGAAACTGGCGGAACGACAGGTTGACCGCCATGTGCAGTGCCGGCAGCCCGAGTTCACGCAGCCCCTGCATGTCGCGCAGGGCGCGGGAAATGACCCAGTAACCCAAAGGCACGATCAAACCGCTTTGCTCGGCCAAGGGTACAAACTCGCTGGGTGGCAGCAACCCACGCTCGGCGTGGCGCCAGCGCACCAGGGCTTCGAGGCCAACGATACGCCCGTCGCTCAATGATAGGCGTGGCTGGTAATGCAGTTCCAGCTCATCGCGACGCAAGGCCCGGCGCAGTTCGCTTTCCAGATCGGCCAGGCTACGGGCATTGCGGTTGATGCGTTCGTTAAAAACATGAAAGGTGCAGCCCTGAGTGCCCTTGGCCTGCTGCATCGCGATATGAGCGTGCCACATCAACGGATCGGCACCGGCACCGGCCCGGGCATAGGAAATCCCCAGGCTGCAGCCTATCAGCAAGCTTTCACCATCGACCCAATAGGGCTCGGCCAAGGCTTCGGTAATGCGTTCGGCCATCCATTCGGCACGCTGCGGCGCACGGCGGATGTCGATCAACAACGCGAACTCGTCACTGCCCAGCCGCGCCAGTTGATCGCCTGCTTCCAACTGGCTCTTGAGCCGCGAGACCACTTGCAAGATCAATCGGTCGCCAGCCTGATGGCCCAGCGCGTCGTTGGCGTGACGGAAGTTGTCGAGATCCAGGTGCCCGAGCGCCAGTCCACGGCCTTCGTTTTCAGCCAAGCGTGTCGCCAATAAGGTCTGGAAGCCCTGGCGGTTGGCGATGCCGGTTAGCGGGTCTTGCTCGGCCAGACGTTGCAGAGTGTTTTCCAGCACGCCGCGCTCGCGCACATGGCGCAGGCAACGGCGTAGCGCATCAATGCTCAACGTGGCGAGCACCAGCCAATCGCTGACGCCAATCGGCGGTTCGAGCGGTTCGTGCTCAAGCAGCATCACCACCGGCAACTTACAGCGCCCGGGCGCTGGCTGGAGCTCAGGCGTCGTCAGCAGAACGGCATTTCGCGCGTCGTCGAACAGGCTGCCGACATCGCCCCAACTCGGCGCACAGACCAGCGCGGCCGCGTCTCCCAGAGGAGCCAGACACTCACGCAATAACGCCAGCCATTCCGGCTTTTGGGCCAGGAGCAACAAACGCAAGGGTTCGACAGGCGTAGACAAACTAGCTCCCTACTCGCAAAAAAAATCGTTGGTGGTTCCGCTCTACTTCAGACATATGGCGTAATCCACTGCGCATCCTGCGGGAAAGTAACAAAACCGGCAAATTTAGATCGCGTGCTACGTCACAGTGTCGGACGATGACCGCACAAATGCGTGAGCCTGTTAAAATGCCCACCCATTTCGCAAGCGACCCTTTTTCTGTCATGTCCCGACTCAATCCTCGGCAACAAGAAGCCGTGAACTACGTCGGCGGCCCTCTTTTGGTGCTCGCCGGTGCTGGCTCCGGCAAGACCAGCGTGATCACCCGCAAGATCGCGCACCTGATCCAGAACTGCGGCTTTCGCGCGCAACATATCGTCGCCATGACCTTTACCAACAAGGCCGCGCGGGAAATGAAAGAGCGCGTAGGCACCCTGCTCAAGGGTGGCGAGGGGCGTGGCTTGACGGTGTCGACCTTCCACAACCTGGGCCTGAACATCATCCGCAAGGAACATGCACGGCTGGGCTATAAACCAGGGTTCTCGATTTTCGACGAGACCGACGTGAAAGCCCTGATGACCGACATCATGCAAAAAGAATATTCGGGCGATGACGGCGTCGACGAAATCAAAAACATGATCGGCTCGTGGAAAAACGACCTGATCCTGCCGCCCGAGGCCCTGGAAAACGCGCGCAACCCCAAGGAACAGACCGCCGCCATTGTCTATACCCACTACCAGCGCACGCTCAAAGCCTACAACGCGGTGGATTTCGACGATTTGATCCTGATGCCCGTGAAGCTGTTCCAGGAACATGCCGACATCCTGGAGAAGTGGCAAAACAAGGTTCGCTACCTGTTGGTGGATGAATATCAGGACACCAACGCCAGTCAATACCTGCTGGTAAAGTTGCTGATCGGTATGCGCAATCAGTTCACCGTGGTGGGCGACGATGACCAGTCGATCTATGCCTGGCGTGGTGCACGCCCGGAAAACCTGATGCTGCTCAAGGATGACTATCCGTCGCTCAAAGTGGTGATGCTCGAGCAGAACTATCGCTCCACCAGCCGTATCCTGCGCTGCGCCAACGTGCTGATCTCGAACAACCCCCACGCCTTCGAAAAGCAGCTGTGGAGTGATATGGGTCACGGCGATGAAGTCCGTGTCATCCGCTGCCGCAACGAAGACGCCGAAGCCGAACGCGTCGCGGTGGAACTCCTCACCCTGCACTTGCGCACCGACCGGCCCTACAGTGACTTCGCGATTCTCTATCGCGGTAACTATCAGGCCAAGCTGATCGAGCTGAAGCTGCAACACCACCAGATCCCCTACCGCCTGTCGGGTGGCAATAGCTTCTTCGGCCGTCAGGAAGTGAAAGACCTGATGGCCTACTTCCGCCTGCTGGTGAACCCGGACGACGACAACGCCTTCTTGCGCGTGATCAACGTGCCGCGTCGTGAAATAGGCTCGACCACCCTGGAAAAGCTCGGCAATTACTCCACCGAGCGCAAGATATCGATGTACGCCGCCACCGATGAAATCGGCCTGGGCGAGCATCTGGACAGCCGTTACACCGACCGCCTGCAACGCTTCAAACGCTGGATGGATGGCGTGCGCCAGCAATGCTCGCAAAACGACCCCATCGCCGCGCTACGCAGCATGGTCATGGACATCGACTACGAAAACTGGCTGCGACAGAACAGCTCCAGTGAAAAAGCCGCCGACTACCGGATGGCGAACGTCTGGTTCTTGATCGAAGCGCTGAAGAACACACTGGAGAAAGACGACGACGGCAAAATGACCATCGAAGAAGCCATCGGCAAGCTGGTCTTGCGCGACATGCTCGAGCGTCAGCAGGAAGAAGAAGACGGCGCCGAAGGCGTGCAAATGATGACCCTGCATGCCTCCAAAGGCCTGGAATTCCCCTATGTGTTCATCATGGGAATGGAGGAAGAAATCCTCCCGCACCGCTCCAGTATCGAAGCCGACACGATCGAGGAAGAGCGCCGCCTGGCGTATGTCGGGATTACCCGCGCGCGGGAAACACTGGCCTTCACCTTTGCCGCCAAGCGCAAGCAATATGGCGAGATCATCGATTGCGCACCCAGCCGCTTTCTCGATGAACTGCCGCCGGACGACCTCGCCTGGGAAGGCAACGACGACACACCGGTAGAAGTGAAAGCCGTTCGCGGTAACACGGCACTGGCCGATATTCGGGCCATGCTCAAACGCTGAATTGATTATTTATTGCGCACATGTGCGCTGCCCGAGGAATCACCGTGGAAGCACTGCACAAGAAAATTCGCGAAGAGGGCATCGTCCTTTCCGACCAGGTGTTAAAGGTCGACGCGTTTCTTAATCACCAGATCGACCCGGCCTTGATGCAGCTGATTGGCAACGAATTCGCCACGCTGTTCGCAGACTCGGGCATCACCAAGATCGTCACCATCGAGGCCTCGGGCATTGCCCCCGCGATCATGACCGGCCTGAAACTGGGCGTGCCGGTGATCTTTGCGCGCAAACACCAATCGCTGACCCTGACCGAAAACCTGCTGTCGGCGACCGTGTATTCGTTCACCAAGCAAGTCGAAAGCACCGTCGCCATTTCGCCTCGGCACCTGACCAGCAGCGACCGCGTCCTGATCATTGATGATTTTTTGGCCAACGGCAGGGCCTCGCAGGCGCTGATTTCGATCATTAAACAAGCCGGTGCCAGTGTTGCAGGGCTGGGCATTGTGATCGAGAAATCATTCCAGGGCGGGCGTGCCGAACTCGACGCTCAGGGCTATCGCGTCGAATCCCTCGCCCGGGTGAAATCGCTGGAGGGTGGGGTGGTGACTTTTCTCGATTGATTGATGGCGAAGGCGGTGCTTCAGGCGCTGGGAGCAGTCGCCTGCAACCCGGCCAGCACCAACCGCTGATACAGCTCTTCAAGCAGCCCCTGCGGCTGCAAAAGCCGCATGCGTTCAAGCTGCGCCGGGAAGGCTGTCGGCTCCGGTGCGTCGAGGGTGGCTTTGCCCAATTGCAGAATCTCGGTGAGCTTGAGTTTGCTTTTCAGCCAGTTCAAGGCTCGCAGCAGGTCCCGCTCTTCCACGCTGAAATCACAACCCAGCGGATACTCCGGGAACAACTGCACATAACGCGCTTGCAACGCCTGCAAACGTTCGGGGGTGTTTTCGCTAAAGCGCGGATCGAGGCGGAAGTCGCGGGGCAATTTGCCGATCTTTTGCGCCTGCTCGATCAAGCCTTCCTGGAAGCGTGAGTCACTGATATTCAGCAGCGCCTCGATCACCTTGGCGTCGGTTTTGCCACGCAGATCGGCAATCCCGTATTCAGTGACAATAATGTCCCGCAGGTGCCTCGGAATCGTGACGTGACCGTACTCCCAAACGATATTGGAACTGACCTCCCCGCCCGATTCACGCCAGCTGCGCAGCATCAACAGTGAACGAGCACCTTCCAGTGCATGCGCCTGAGCAACAAAATTGTATTGGCCGCCCACCCCACTCAACACTCGGCCGTCTTCCAGTTGATCGGCCACAGCGGCGCCCATCAGCGTCACTTTAAACGCGCTGTTGATGAATCGTGCGTCGCGCCGTTGCAAGCGCTTGAGCTCTTCATTGCCGTACAGCTCGTTGATGTAGCTGATGGCGGTCATGTTGAAGCGCTCACGCTGAGCCAGTGAAAACTCGCGCAAGCGTTGATAAAAGCTGCGAGGCCCCAGGAAAAAACCCGCGTGGACCACGACGCCTTCGGCATGGGCCGACTCGTCGAGCGTGCCATCGTTGGCCTGCCGTTGCAGGGCCGCGTCGGAGTAAACCTTACGCCGCACGATGCCGGCGTCCACCAGCACCAATAAACCGTTCACGAACATTTCGCTGCAACCGTACAGCCCCTGAGCAAACGGCTGCACCCCGCCTTCGCGCTCGATCAACGCCTGCCAAGACGTGGTCGCGTCCAGATCCGCGAGCAGCGCGCGGTAAGTGGCGTTATCCGCTTGCCGCGCCAAAAGCGCCGCTGTCAGCGCATCGCCCATCGAGCCAATGCCGATTTGCAAGGTGCCGCCGTCGCGCACTAGGGTACTGGCGTGCAGGCCAATGAAATGGTCCTGAAACCCGACCGGCATGTTCGGGGTAGAGAACAGGGTGCTGTGTTCTTCCTCGTCGAGCATCAGATCAAAGACGTCAGTACTGAGCTCCGAGTCGCCGAGCATGTATGGCAAGTCTGCATGGATCTGGCCGAGCAACAGGATTGTTTCACCGGCCGCACGGCGTTTGGCGATCATCGGCAGCAAATCAAGAGTGATGTCCGAGTTGCAACTCAGGCTCACGCGACCCGGACGTTGCGGATCATGAGCGATCAACTGCGCCACCAGATTAAGGCCATTGGCGTTGATGTCACGCGCAGCATGACTGTAATTACTGCTGACATAATCCTGCTGCGCCGCGTGGCTGTTGAGCAGGCTGCCGGGCTGCATAAAGAACTGCTCGACACGAATATTCGGCGGCAGGCTGTCGCGCCGCAGGTCCTCAAGGAAATCCAGTTCGGGGTAATCACCGAACACCCGTGCGACGAAGGGCTCAAGAAAACGCGCCTGCAAACCCTCACCCAGCGGCGGGCGCCCGAGACAGAGGGCGGTGTAGATCGTCAGCTGTCGTTGCGGCAGGCCTTTGACCCGCGCATACAACGCGTTAACGAAGCGGTTGGGCTTGCCCAGCCCCAGCTGCAGGCCCATGTGAATGTGCGCAGGCAACTGCGCCAGTACTTGATCGACTGCTTGTTCAATGGAACACGACTGCGTCATCTCACCCTCCTGGCACATCCTTGATTTCAGGTTGGACCGAGCTTGCCGGGTGTTTGCTGCAAAGGACAGGACTTCGAATCATTCGCCCACAAAAAAGCCGACACGAAGTCGGCTGTTTTTGTCACAGGCTGAATTACTTCAGACCGGACATTTTCTGAATCGCGCTTTTCAGCTCTGCATCAGAGCAATCTGCGCAAGTGCCTTTTGGCGGCATCGAGTTGATCCCGGTGATGGCTTTAGCAAGAATGCCTTCAAGACCGCCCTGCGTTTTGGCACGGTTGCCCCAGTCAGCCGCGTCACCGATTTTCGGCGAACCCAGCAAACCGGTGCCGTGACATGCATTGCAATGGCCTGCGATGATCTCATCAGCGGATTTGGCACCACCCGCGCCGCCAGCCGAAGCTGCGACGTCCATACCGGCGCACTCTTTACCCTGCACACATACTTGACCCACTGGATCAAGCCGCTTGGCCAGATCGTCACTTGTCGTGGCCTGAGCACCGACAGCCCAAAAGACCAATACGGCAGCTTGAACTGCCAGCATTTTATTAATTAGGTTCACGCGTACACCCTCATGGTGGCTAGTCACGCCCGCGGCCACGGTTTTGCGGGCGGGCGGAAGTATACCGGTTAGCCCGCCACTCTGAAACAACCCTATAGTCGCAGGGGTATTTACCAGCTGTCAGGCCCTGCAAATAGGCACCTTGTGCTCTCATTTCTGAGACGCGGCGCCTGTAAATGAAGCATTCAATCAAAAATTCGCGGGTGTTGCCGCGCTGATCAGCCGCGCAGGCACATCGAACGGATTACGAAAACGGTGTGGCTTGGTACTCTCAAAGTAGTAACTGTCGCCGGCTTCGAGGATGAACGTCTCAACGCCAACCACCAGTTCCAGCCGACCTTCGAGCAGGGTTCCGGTTTCTTCGCCTTCATGAACGAGCATTGCATCCCCGGTATCGGAACCCGGAGGATAGATCTCATTGAGAAATGTGATCGCCCGGCCTGGATGGGCCTTACCGACCAGCTTCATGGTGACGGCGCCGTCCGAAATGTCGATCAACTCACTGGCTTTATAAACCACTTGAGTCAGATTTTCTTGCTCCAACTCTTCCGAAAAGAACTCAACCATGGACATCGGAATACCGCCGAGCACCTTTCTCAGGGAACTGATCGAGGGGCTGACGCTGTTTTTCTCGATCATGGAAATGGTGCTGTTGGTCACGCCCGCTCGCTTGGCGAGTTCACGCTGGGAGAGACCTTTAAGCTTTCGAATGGATTGCAGTCGTTCACCGACGTCCAATGCGGGAGTCCTCCTATTGATCAGTTATGGTCGTTATGAACGGTATGATGGCAACAGCGTTCAGTATTTACAACACTTCGACCCGTAACGTGTTCGCAAAAGGACTAGCGGCTTATTCATGGAGGCTGCAATTCTGCCGACAGCTGCCGACAGCCGTCTGTCAGACTCCGGAATAGAGCCTTGGCACGCGGCGCAGGTTACAAAATATCTGGTAAGGGATTGTACCGGCGTGCGCGGCAACATCGCTGGCCAGCACGTTTTTGCCCCATAACTCGACCTGGCTACCCAGCCCGGCGCGTGGCAAATCGGTCAAGTCCACGCACAGCATGTCCATCGACACCCGACCCAGCAACCGGCTCGGCTGGCCGTCAATCGAGACCGGAGTGCCGGTGGGTGCCTGACGGGGATAACCATCGGCGTACCCCATGGCCACCACTCCGACACGCATCGAGCGATCCGTGATGAAACCACCGCCATACCCAATCGGTTCGCCCGCCGGCAACTCGCGCACGCAAATTACTTTCGACTCCAGTGTCATCACCGGCTGCAAGCGCTCAGCCACGCTCTGTGGCTGATCAAAAGGCGTGGCGCCGTATAGCATGATGCCGGGGCGGACCCAGTCACTAGGGACCTTCGGCCAGCCCATGACCGCAGGAGAGTTGCGCAAACTGACCTCTGCGGACAATCCCTGACGGGCCGCGTTGAAGACCGCCACCTGCTCGTCACTCCGCGAGCAATCCAATTCATCAGCGCGGGCAAAATGGCTCATCAAGACGATTTTTGCCACTTTTCCGCTGCTCAACAGGCGCTTGTAAGCCGCGTGGTAATCGGCGGGGTGCAAGCCGACACGGTGCATGCCCGAGTCCAGCTTGAGCCAGACGTTCAGCGGCTTGCTGATGCTCGCTTGCTCGATGGCGTCGAGTTGCCAAAGCGAATGCACCACGAACCAGAGGTCATGCTCGACGATCAGTGCCAGCTCGCTCGCCTCGAAAAAACCTTCAAGCAGCAAAATCGGCCCGCCAATCCCCGCCTCACGGAGTTCCAGCGCTTCTTCGATGCAGGCCACGGCGAACCCGTCGGCCTCGGCTTCCAGAGCTTGCGCGCACCGCACCGCCCCATGACCGTAGGCATCGGCCTTGACGACCGCAAGCGCTTTGGCGCCAGCGGTTTCACGGGCCAATTGGTAGTTGTGACGCAGGGCTTGGAGATCGATCAAGGCGCGGGCAGGACGCATGGCGGCAGGCTTCTAGGCGTTATGAGAATAAAAAAGCCCGACACCCATTAACAGGCATCAGGCGAAGGTTCTTGCAGATTAAGGCAATGCCGCAACGACCGACAGCTCAACCAGGATTTCCGGTTCGCACAGCTTCGACTCGACCGTTGCCCGGGCTGGAGCAACGCCTTTTGGCAGCCATTTATCCCAGACGCTGTTCATGCCGGCGAAATCCGCGTCGATGTCTTTCAGGTAGATGGTCACCGACAGAATCCGGGTCTTGTCGGTACCGGCCAAGTCCAGCAGACGCTCGATGTTGGCCAGCGTCTCCCGGGTTTGCTGCTCGATCCCGGCAGCCATGTCATCACCCACTTGCCCGGACAGGTACACGGTGCTGTTGTGGACAACGAGCTGACTCATACGATCATTGGTGAGCTGGCGCAGGATTGCCATGTTTTACGATCTCCTGGGTTTTACCGTAGCGAGAAATATCAAGGCCTTCGGCACTGATCTGTGGTGTTTTAAAGGCCATCAAGTCGGCCAGCAAACGGCCTGAACCGCACGCCATGGTCCAGCCAAGTGTGCCGTGACCGGTATTCAGGAACAGGTTGCGGAATGGCGTGGCGCCGACAATCGGGGTGCCGTCCGGTGTGGTTGGGCGCAGGCCGGTCCAGAAAGTGGCCTCCGTCAAATCACCGCCCTGAGGATAAAGGTCGCCGACGATCATCTCCAGTGTTTCGCGCCGACGTGGATTGAGCGATAAGTCGAACCCGGCGATCTCGGCCATACCGCCCACACGAATGCGGTTGTCGAAACGGGTAATGGCGACCTTGTAGGTCTCGTCGAGAATAGTCGACGTCGGGGCCATGGCCGGATTGGTGATTGGCACAGTCAGGGAGTAACCCTTGAGTGGGTAAATCGGTGCGCGAATGCCCAACGGCTTGAGCAACTGCGGTGAATAGCTACCCAGCGCCAGCACGTAGCGATCAGCGGTTTCCAGCTTGCCGTCGATCCACACGCCATTGATGCGATCACCTGCGTAGTCGAGGCGCTCGATGGACTGACCGAAACGGAACTCGACGCCCAACTTGACCGCCATTTCCGCCAGGCGGGTGGTGAACAACTGGCAATCGCCCGTCTGGTCGTTCGGCAGACGCAACGCACCGGCCAAAATATTAGTCACGTTGGCCAACGCCGGCTCGACCCGGGCGATGCCCGCGCGATCAAGCAGTTCGTAAGGCACGCCAGACTGCTGCAGAACAGCGATGTCCTTGGCGGCATTATCCAATTGTTCCTGAGTACGGAACAATTGAGTGGTGCCCAAGCTGCGGCCTTCGTACGCGATACCGGTTTCGGCACGCAACTCATCGAGGCAATCGCGGCTGTACTCGGACAAACGCACCATGCGCTCTTTGTTCACCGCATACCGGCTGGCCGTGCAGTTACGCAGCATTTGCGCCATCCACAGGTACTGATCAATGTCTGCGGTGGCTTTGATCGCCAACGGGGCATGACGCTGCAACAACCATTTGATCGCCTTGAGCGGCACGCCAGGCGCGGCCCATGGCGATGCATAGCCTGGCGAAACCTGGCCGGCGTTGGCGAAACTGGTTTCCATCGCGGCCGCAGGTTGACGGTCGACCACGGTCACCTCGAATCCAGCTCGGGCCAGATAATAGGCGCTGGCCGTACCGATCACGCCACTGCCAAGGACCAGAACTCGCATGTTAAATCCCTCAATCGCGGATATCCGCTGACGTTTGTTGTACAGAGCCAAGATATGCGCAGTATAAAAAGCAATGACCAGTGCTTTTCACTATATAAACACCTATATTTGGCGAGAATTCTCGGCAAAAATGGCTTTAGTAGAGGGGGTTTACCCATGCGCACCCAGCACCAGTCAAAACGTGAGTTGGACAAGATTGACCGCAACATCCTGCGCATCCTTCAGGCGGACGGGCGGATCTCATTTACCGAGCTGGGAGAAAGGGTGGGATTGTCGACTACGCCCTGTACTGAGAGGGTCCGCAGGCTTGAGCGCGAAGGGATCATCATGGGCTACAACGCCCGACTCAATCCGCAAAGCCTCAAGGCCAGCCTGCTGGTGTTCGTCGAGATCAGCCTGGACTACAAGTCCGGCGACACCTTCGAAGAGTTCCGCCGCGCCGTGCTCAAACTGCCGCACGTGCTGGAGTGCCACCTAGTGTCCGGTGACTTCGATTACCTGGTGAAAGCGCGGATTTCAGAGATGGCTTCGTACCGCAAACTACTCGGCGATATCCTGCTCAAACTGCCGCATGTGCGCGAATCCAAGAGCTACATCGTCATGGAAGAAGTGAAAGAGAGTTTGAATTTGCCGATTCCGGAGTGACCTCTACACCAACACCTGTCGCGTAGTCGCGATGTATTCGTGGATCTGCTTTTCCGCCTTGGGATGGATCATCTCGACCGGCCGACGGCCATTGGGGCATGGCAGGGTCGGAGTGGTGCCGAACAACCGGCAGATCAGCGGACGCTCTTCATACACCGTGCAGCCATTTGGCCCCAGGTGCACACAGTTCAGCTCATCCATCGCCGCCTCTTGCTCTGCGGCGGTTTTGCGCGGCAAGCGCGCCATCTCTTCAGATGAGGTGGTGACCGGACCGCAGCAGTCGTGGCAGCCGGGCACGCACTCGAAAGACGGGATCTGCTGCCGAAGAAAGCGGATTTTCTGGCTGTTGCAGCTCATCGAGGCGTTTACCGAAAGAAAGACTAGGGCGTAATTTTGCCTCACTTGAGCCCCGGGTGACAGCGCCGCCCGACCGAACCTTGCTGGGCGGCGCAGCTCACGTCTATGCTGCATGACATTTTCAAAACACAAAAACCAGGATAAACCTCATGAACGCTCGCGTTCAGCAACCGCTCGCCAACGACCAGCATGCCGCTTCCTATTACGCCGCCAGCAGCCATCCGCAACCGGATCATCCGCCGCTGGCAGGCGAGTTGAGCGTCGATGTGTGCGTAGTCGGCGGTGGCTTTTCCGGGCTGAACACGGCCATCGAACTGGCAGAACGTGGCTTGAGCGTGGCGTTGCTGGAAGCGCGGAAAATCGGCTGGGGTGCCAGCGGGCGCAATGGCGGGCAACTTATTCGCGGCGTCGGCCATGGCCTCGATCAGTTCAACAACGTGATTGGCAGCGACGGCGTGCGCCAGATGAAACTCATGGGCCTGGAGGCGGTGGAAATCGTGCGCCAGCGCGTCGCCCGCTACCAGATCGACTGCGACCTGACATGGGGCTACTGCGACCTCGCCAACAAGCCGCGCGATCTCGACGGCTTAGCCGAAGATGCAGACGAATTGCGCAGCTTGGGCTATCGCCATGAACTGCGCCTGCTGCACGCGAACGAGATGCACAGTGTGGTCGGCTCGGACCGCTACGTCGGCGGCATGATCGACATGGGCTCGGGCCATCTGCACCCGCTGAACCTGGCATTGGGCGAAGCCGCCGCCGCTCGCTCGCTGGGCGTACAGATTTTCGAGCACTCAGCGGTGACGCGAATCGAGTACGGCCCGCGCGCGCGCGTGCACACCACTCAAGGTTCGGTGCGCGCCAATACGCTGGTGCTGGGCTGCAATGCCTACCTGAATGATCTGAACCCGGAACTCAGCGGCAAAGTGCTGCCCGCTGGCAGCTACATCATCGCCACCGAGTCGCTCAGCGAGGCGCAGGCCCATGAGTTGCTGCCACAGAACATGGCCGTCTGCGACCAACGGGTGACGGTGGATTATTACCGGCTTTCCGCAGACCGACGCCTGTTGTTCGGCGGTGCGTGTCATTACTCGGGGCGCGACCCGCAGGACATCGCGGCCTACATGCAGCCGAAAATGCTGGAGGTCTTTCCTCAACTGGCCGGGACCAGGATCGACTATCAATGGGGCGGCATGATCGGCATCGGTGCCAACCGCCTGCCGCAGATCGGCAGGCTCAAGGACCAGCCCAACGTGTTTTACGCCCAAGCCTATTCCGGGCACGGGGTGAATGCCACGCACCTGGCCGGCAAGCTGTTGGCAGAAGCCATCAGCGGGCAACACAGCAGCGGCTTCGAGTTGTTTGCCAAGGTGCCGCACATGACCTTCCCTGGCGGCAAACACCTGCGCTCCCCGCTGCTGGCGCTGGGCATGCTCTGGCATCGGCTGAAAGCGCTGCGCTGACCGCCAGGCTTGGTTCAACCTCTCCAGAACGGCTTCAGGCCCTCGGCTCGGGCCTGCTCCAGGCTGATGCCAACGTCGCGCAACTGATTGGCATCCAGATCAAGCAGCGCTTTGCGGGTCACCCAGCGATGGCGGAACACGCCCCACCGGCTTAGCCCCGGTGGGCAGCCCATCTGCACGCAAGGCGCTCGCCCCTCATGCAGCTCCTGGCTATGCAGCATCAGCCGTACATCGCTCAACCCGTTCATTTCCTGATCCCTCCATCACGCGTTCGTGTGATTTCATGATGACGGGCCGGGCAAATCCATTACAGATTCAAAAAAACCTTATTACGTCCATACAGACAACCCCATCGCGAGGCTGAATCCTGTATTTTGACGGCATCTGTACTGGTCAACTGAATCGATCGCCATCGAGAGTACGCCATGACGCTCTACGTCAATCTTGCCGCCCTGCTCGGCACTCGCATTGAAAACGGTTTTTATCGCCCTGGAGACCGGCTGCCCTCGGTCCGCGCACTGAGCCTGGAGCACGGCGTCAGCCTGAGTACCGTGCAACAGGCGTATCGCTTGCTGGAAGACAACGGGCTGGCATCGCCGAAACCTAAATCAGGTTATTTCGTCCCGTCCGGACGTACGATCCCCGCCCTGCCGGTGGTGGGACGACCGGCGCAACGGCCCGTCGAAATTTCCCAATGGGAACAAGTCCTCGAGCTGATCCGCAGTGTGCCCAATGCCAATGTGATCCAGCTCGGGCGCGGCATGCCAGACGTCAGCAGCCCGACCCTGAAACCCCTGCTGCGCGCGCTGGCCAAGATCAGTCGGCGCCAGGACATGCCAGGGCTGTATTACGACAACATCTACGGCACCCAAAGCCTGCGCGATCAGGTCGCGCGCCTGCTGCTGGATTCTGGGTGTCAGCTCTCGGCCAACGATCTGGTGATCACCACCGGCTGCCATGAAGCGTTGTCCACCAGCATCCGCGCCGTTTGCGAGCCGGGCGACATCGTGGCGGTGGACTCGCCAAGCTTTCACGGCGCCATGCAGACCCTCAAGGGCCTGGGCATGAAGGCCCTGGAAATCCCCACCGACCCCATTACCGGCATCAGCCTCGATGCGCTGGAACTGGCGCTGGAACAGTGGCCGATCAAAGCCATTCAACTGACCCCCAACTGCAACAACCCGCTGGGCTACATCATGCCCGAGGCGCGCAAGCGGGCCCTGCTGAGCCTCGCTCAACGCTTTGATGTGGCGATCATCGAAGACGATGTGTATGGCGATCTGGCCTACAACTATCCCCGACCGCGAACGATCAAATCCTTCGACGAAGACGGTCGCGTCCTCCTGTGCAGCTCGTTCTCGAAAACCCTGGCGCCAGGACTGCGCATTGGTTGGGTCGCGCCGGGGCGCTATCTGGAGCGGGTGCTGCACATGAAATACATCAGCACCGGCTCGACCGCCACTCAACCGCAACTGGCGATTGCCGAATTTCTAGAATCTGGGCACTACGAACCGCATTTGCGGCGGATGCGCGGGCAGTATCAGCGCGGTCGCGACCAGATGACCGATTGGGTCATGCGCTACTTTCCGGCAGGCACCCGTGTCAGTCGGCCCCAAGGCGGTTTTATGCTGTGGGTTGAGCTGGTTGAGGATTTCGACACCTTGCGCCTGAATCGCGCGTTGCTCGACCAAGGCGTACAGATCGCCGTGGGCAGCATTTTCTCGGCGTCCGGCAAGTACCGCAATTGCCTGCGGATGAACTACGCCGCCAAACCGACGGCGCAGATCGAGGACGCCGTGCGCAAAGTAGGCTCGACCATCACCCGCCTGCTGGCCGAGACGGAACCGGCCACCCACTGACGTTTGCCCCGCCATGCGGGGCTAGGGAAAAAAGGGCTCTAAGCCACGACCGGCTGCGCCCCGAACGCACCACGGCGCAGGGACAAAATCACCAGACCGAAGGAACCCGCGGCCATGAGCAATGGCAGGGCATGCCCACTGACCCATTGGCTGCCCGCGCCTGCCGCCAGTGGCCCGAGCAAGCAGCCGATCCCCCACAGCTGAGCGATGTGTGCGTTGGCACGAACCAGTGAATCATCGCGATAACGCTCGCCGATCAGAATCAACGACAAGGTGAACAACCCACCGGCGCTGGCACCGAACAACACCCACACTGGCCAGATCAGCACGGTATCAAGCAGCAGCGGAATCGCCAGACTCGACAGCATGAGTAACAGCGCACAGCCCGAAAACAGCGTGCGTCGAGAAACCCTGTCAGCCAGCGCACCAATCGGCAATTGCAGGAGCGCATCACCGACCACCACCGTGCTGACCATGAATAATGCGACTTCCGGGGTAAAGCCCTGGCGCAGGCAGTAGATCGGCAGCAAGGTCAGAATCATTGCCTCGAACGCCGCGAACAGTGCCACCGCCCAAGCAATCGCTGGCAGTCCTCGGCAAAAGCCAAACAGATCGCTGAAGGTCACGTTGCAGGCTTCAGCGCTGGGCGCGCCGGTACGCCCCAGCAGCAACAGCGGCGAACAGAGCAGCAGCACGACGCCAACCCAAAAACCGTAATCCGCTTCGGCGCCGATAATGCCCAGCAGCAGGGGGCCGGCCAGTTGGCTCAGGGCATAGCTGCTGCCATACAGCGCCACCAACCGGCCGCGCCAACGCTCGACCACCAGTTGATTGATCCAGCTTTCGCCAAGAATGAACACGATGGTCAGGATGACCCCGATCAACAGACGCAACCCTACCCAGACCCAATAGTTGGGCAACAAGGCCAGCAAACCGATGGACAACGCCCCGGCCCACAAGCACAGACGCATCAACAGTGGCGTCCCGAAGCGCGCGGCCAGGCGGCTGGCGAAACTCGCCCCGACCAGCACGCCAATCGCCGGCATCGCCGCCATCACCCCGATGGCAAAAGAACCGTAGCCCCAGCTTTCCAGGCGCAAGGACACCAACGGCATGCTCACGCCCAAGGCCAATCCGACACTCAAGACCGAGGCCAGAACAGCGAAATAAGTACCCCAACGCATTGCCCACGCTCCTGTGGATAACGTGTACCGACGATCAAAACAAAACAGCCGGGCTTCCTGATGTGGAGAGCCCGGCTGCTTTTCGGTTGTCTTGCACACCGCTTGCGCGAGTTTATTCGCGCCTACAGTGGATCAAAACCCTGAAGGAGCGAATTCATTCGCGACCTAGCCGGATTACAACTTGATCCAGGTCGCCTTCAGCTCGGTGTACTTGTCGAACGCATGCAGCGATTTATCGCGGCCGTTGCCCGACTGCTTGAACCCGCCAAACGGTGCGGTCATGTCGCCGCCATCGTACTGGTTGATCCACACGCTACCGGCACGCAGCGCCTTGGCC
The DNA here is from genome assembly GCF_036346185.1 of Pseudomonas sp. 10C3. Taxonomy (NCBI): domain Bacteria; kingdom Pseudomonadati; phylum Pseudomonadota; class Gammaproteobacteria; order Pseudomonadales; family Pseudomonadaceae; genus Pseudomonas; species Pseudomonas sp. 10C3. The sequence continues at coordinate 118,209 of NZ_JASJVE010000009.1, forward strand.
GTCAGATGAGCCTTGGACAGGTTAGCGGTCCACACAGCCGCCGCCAGGCCATAAGCCGTGTCGTTGGCGATCTGGATAGCTTCTTCCACGGTATCGAAGGCAATCACCGACAGCACTGGGCCGAAAATTTCTTCCTGAGCGATTTTCATCGCATTGCTGACGCCGTCAAAAATCGTCGGCTCAACATAAGTGCCGCCCGTTTCCTGCAGCGTGCGCTTGCCGCCTGCGACCAACGTGGCGCCATCGGCATGACCCGACTCGATGTAAGACAACACCGTGTTCAGCTGCTGGGTGTCGACCACCGCCCCCACATTGGTTTGCGGGTCCAGCGGATTACCTGGCTTCCAGGCCTTGAGTGCTTCGATCACCAGCGGCAGGAACGTGTCCTTGATCGACCGTTCGACCAGCAGACGCGAACCCGCAGTGCACACTTCGCCCTGGTTGAAGGCGATAGCGCCAGCAGCCGATTCGGCGGCGGCTTGCAGATCCGGTGCGTCGGCAAATACGATATTCGGGCTCTTGCCACCGGCTTCCAGCCAGATGCGCTTCATGTTCGACTCGCCGGAATAGATCAGCAATTGCTTGGCGGTTCTGGTCGAGCCGGTGAAGACCAGCGTATCGACATCCATGTGCAAGGCCAGCGCCTTGCCGACGGTATGACCATAGCCAGGCAGAACGTTGAGCACGCCCGCCGGGATACCGGCTTCAACCGCCAGTTGGGCGATGCGAATAGCGGTCAACGGAGATTTTTCCGACGGTTTGAGGATGACCGAGTTGCCAGTGGACAGCGCTGGACCGAGTTTCCAGCAGGCCATCATCAGCGGGAAGTTCCACGGCACGATGGCCGCCACAACACCGATGGGTTCGCGCGTCACCAGACCCAGTTGGTCATGGGGCGTGGCGGCCACTTCGTCGTAAATTTTGTCGATCGCTTCACCGCTCCAGCTCAGCGCCTGGGCGGCTCCAGGGACATCAATGCTCAACGAGTCGCTGATCGGCTTGCCCATGTCGAGGGTTTCGAGCAGGGCCAATTCTTCAGCGTTCTGTTTCAACAGACCGGCAAAACGGATCATCGCCGCCTTGCGTTTGACAGGGGCCAGACGTGACCACACGCCAGAGTTGAACGTAGCGCGGGCACTGTCGACAGCACGCTGGGCATCGGCAGCCTCGCAGCTGGCAACCTGTGCCAGGACGCGGCCATCGACAGGGCTGATGCATTCGAAGGTGGCGCCAGAAACCGCAGCGGTGTATTCACCGTTGATGTAAGCACGGCCTTCGATCTTCAGATCTTTGGCACGCTGTTCCCAGTCAGCACGAGTCAGGGTGGTCATACGAGTGTCCTCCTGTTGTTTTTTGAATACGGATGGCATCAGCCAAGGGCAAACCCCACCCTAAACCAAGTGACTGGGAAATTTCCAATATATTTGACACTTCAGGCCAAACGGCGTTTTGTTGTTCATTTTATTCAACATGAAACGCGTTAGCGGGGAGCGAATCACGATGAACATCGAAAATATTGTCGACTTCAGCCAGGCCAACACCACGCCAGAACGCTACGTGCCCGCGCCAGAAAAAATCCTCAAGGGCAACCCGGAGCAAACCGTCTACAACCATTACAACAGCCCCTGCGGCCAACTCAGCGCTGGCGTTTGGGAAGGTGCAATCGGTCAATGGACGGTGAATTACACCGAACATGAGTATTGCGAAATCGTGCAGGGCGTATCGGTGCTACGCGACGAGGATGGCAACGCCAAAACCCTGCGTGCCGGTGATCGCTTTGTGATTCCTGCGGGCTTCAAAGGCACCTGGGAAGTGCTGGAAGCCTGTCGCAAGGTGTATGTGGTGTTCGAACAAAAGGTCTGAGCAACAGCTGCTTTCACTGAAATTCAGGCACAAAAAAACCCGCCTTCTCAGGCGGGTTTTTTTGTAAGAAGCGAAATCAATTACTTGATTTTGGCTTCTTTGTAGATCACGTGCTTACGAGCAACCGGATCGAATTTTTTAATTTCGATTTTGTCCGGAGTGGTGCGTTTGTTCTTATCGGTGGTGTAGAAATGGCCTGTGTTAGCGCTCGACACCAAACGGATCAATTCACGCATGACTATCTCCCTTAGACCTTAGCGCCATTGGCGCGAATTTCGAGAAGAATGACATCAATGCCACGCTTGTCGATGATACGCATGCCTTTGGCAGATACGCGCAGACGCACAAAACGATTCTCGGACTCGACCCAGAAGCGGTGATGCTGCAGGTTCGGCAGGAAACGACGACGGGTTTTGTTGTTTGCGTGGGAAATGTTATTCCCGGTTACCGGACCCTTACCGGTAACTTGACATACTCTCGACATGCCTCAGCCCTCTAAAACCACATGCCCAACCCGGCATGGGTTGGCCGCTTAATCTCTCAGTCATTTGGCGCCAGGCGCCGCGTTTCTTTAGGGGTCTTACCGGCCACACCTACAAACGAAGGAACCGGGCCCCTAGAAAAGAGCGCTGCTTTATACCAGAAACACCGAGGTGCAACAACAGCGCATGCACATTACCTTGTTTTGGCAGACCGTGTTTTGCCTTCAGGCTCAACCTGGGCGGGCGCGGCAAGAAACATACCGCTCGTCGCACCAGACGGATTGTCCTGCGCCGATGCATAGTCTAGGGTGAGTCTCTCACCAGACTGCGCCCGCAGATGGGGCCCTCTCTGACAGGAATATCGCCATGCGTTTTACGCGTTTCGCAGCCCTTTCGCTCCTGCTCGCGCCCTTTTTCAGCACATTGCCGGCTCAGGCTGCGACCACCCTCAGCGTCTGCACCGAAGCCAGCCCCGAAGGGTTTGATGTCGTGCAGTACAACTCGCTGACGACGACCAACGCCTCCGCCGACGTGCTCATGAACCGTTTGGTGGAGTTTGATGCGCAGAGCGGCAAACTGCTGCCCAGTCTGTCTGAAAGCTGGAGTGTCTCGGCGGATGGCCTGATCTACGACTTCAAACTACGCGCCGGAGTGAAGTTTCACCACACTGATTACTTCAATCCGACCCGTGACCTGACCGCAGAAGATGTGCAATTCAGCTTCCAGCGCATGCTCGACCCGGCCAACCCGTGGCACAAGGTCGCCCAAAGCGGCTTTCCACATGCACAATCGATGCAGTTACCCACACTGATCAAGAATATAGAAGCACCTGACGCTCTCACCGTCCGCTTTACCCTCAACCACCCGGATTCGACCTTCCTGGCAACGCTGAGCATGGGCTTTGCGTCGATCTATTCCGCCGAATACACCGCGCAGCTGCTGAAGGCGGGCACCCCGGAAAAGCTCAACAGCCAGCCCATCGGTACCGGCCCATTCGTCTTCAAGCGCTTTCAGAAGGACGCTGTGGTGCGTTATGTCGCCAACCCGGACTACTTCAGCGGCAAGCCTGCCGTTGACGCGCTGGTGTATGCGATCACGCCGGACGCCAACGTGCGACTGCAGAAAATCCGCCAGAACGAGTGCCAGATCGCCCTTTCACCCAAACCTCTGGATATTCAGGCTGCCAGCAAAGACCCACAGCTGAAAATCGAAAAAACCGCAGCGTTCATGACCGCTTTTGTCGCGATCAACAGCCAGCACCCGCCGCTGGACAAGCCTGAAGTTCGCCAGGCGATCAACCTCGCTTTCGATAAAAACAGCTACCTCAAAGCGGTATTCGAAAACACCGCTGAAAACGCGACCGGGGTTTATCCGCCCAACACCTGGAGCTACGCCAAAGACCTTCCCGGCTATCAGCATAATCAGGCCAAAGCCCGTGAGTTGCTGGCCAAAGCCGGTATCAAGGATGGCTTCAAAACCACGATCTGGACTCGCCCATCCGGCAGTTTGCTCAACCCTAACCCAAGTCTCGGCGCGCAATTGTTGCAGGCAGACCTGGCTGCAGTCGGGATCAAAGCCGAGATCAAGGTCATCGAGTGGGGCGAGTTGATTCGTCGCGCCAAGGCTGGCGAGCATGACCTGCTGTTCATGGGCTGGGCAGGCGATAACGGCGATCCAGATAACTTCCTGACACCGCAGTTCTCCTGCGCCGCCGTGACCTCAGGGACCAACTTCGCCCGTTATTGCGACCAGGGCCTGGACAAACTGATCAGCGCAGGCAAAGCCACCAGCGATCAAGCCGAGCGCAGCGCCTTGTACCTCAAGGCTCAGACGCAAATCCAGCAACAGGCCTTGTGGCTGCCGCTGGCACACCCCACCGCTGCCGCACTGACGCGCAAAGACGTACAGGGTTATCAGGTGAGTCCATTCGGTCGCCAGGACTTTTCCCACGTCACATTGAAGTAGATACAGAACGAAAATAGCGCGCTGTACACTTTTCGTACGACCAACAGGCCGCGCACCCACCGTGCGCGGCCTGTACTTCTCACATCAAGCCGGCTTCCACCATCGACAACGGGTCGCCATCACCGATGATGAAGTGATCGAGCACCTTCACGTCGATCATGTCCAGGGCGTCCTTGAGCAGGTGGGTCAGCTTGCAGTCATCCTCGCTGGGGTCGGGCACGCCGGACGGATGGTTGTGGCACAGGATCAACGCCGCCGCATTGTGCGCCAGGGCGCGCTTGACCACTTGCCGGGGATGGACCTCGGCGCAGCTGATCGACCCTCGAAACAACGCCTCGAACGCCAACACCCGATGCTTGGTGTCCAGAAACAGGCAGGCGAAAACCTCGTGCGGCTCGTGCCTGAGCTGCGCCTTGAGGTAATCGCGCACCCCTTGCGGGTTCTCCAGGCTTGAATCGCGCTTCAAACGTTCGGCCATATGCCGACGAGACATCTCCATCACCGCCTGCAACTGTGCGAACTTTGCCGGGCCCAGCCCCAACTCCAGACAGAAGGTTTGCAGGTCAGCCTCCAGCAACGATCTGAGGCTGCCGAATTGCTTCAGCAAATGTCGCGCAAGGTCCACGGCGCTTTTTCCGGTAACACCCGTGCGCAAAAAAATCGCCAACAGTTCGGCATCGGAAAGGCTCGCCGCCCCCTGCTCAAGAAGCTTCTCCCGCGGACGCTCGGCCGCAGGCCAATCACGAATACTCATAGCACCTCCATGTGTGTGGGGACCGCTGTTCCCGTGCGGTCGCTGTGCTATCTTAGCCCATCTTTTTGCGCGGCGATCTGGCCTGGGGAGGCGTCATCGCCGTCGCGTTCACTCGACTAAAAGGCACGCCTATGCAGCGGCTGTATCGAAAACGCATCGTTCTCGGCGTCGGCGGCGGCATCGCCGCCTACAAGAGCGCCGAGCTGGTCCGTCGGTTACGCGACCAGGGTGCAGAAGTGCGTGTTGTCATGACCCGCGGCGGCAGTGAGTTCATCACACCTCTGACCATGCAAGCCTTGTCCGGTAATCCGGTGCACATGGATTTGCTCGACCCGGCAGCAGAAGCCGCCATGGGTCATATCGAGCTGGCCAAGTGGGCCGACCTGGTGCTGATCGCCCCGGCCACCGCCGACCTGATCGCGCGCCTGGCCCAAGGCATTGCCAATGACCTGTTGACCACCGTCGTGCTGGCCACTGATGCCTCTGTAGCGATTGCGCCGGCAATGAACCAGGCGATGTGGCGCGATCCAGCGACGCAGGCCAACACCCACCTGCTCGAAGAACGCGGCATGCGCATGTTCGGTCCAGCATCGGGCAGCCAGGCCTGCGGTGATGTCGGCTTTGGCCGCATGCTCGAAGCGGACGAACTGGTGCAACGCGCCGCCGATTGTTTCCGGCGCGAGTCGCTGACCGGCAGGCACGTCCTGATCACCGCCGGCCCGACTCAGGAAAACATCGACCCCGTGCGCTACATCACCAACCACAGCTCGGGGAAAATGGGGTTTGCCTTGGCCGAAGCGGCGGTTGAAGCTGGCGCACGGGTGACCTTGATCACCGGCCCGGTCAATCTGCCAACCCCGGACCGCGTCACCCGGATCGACGTAGTCAGTGCGCGCGACATGCTCGCCGCCTGCGAAGCCGCGATCCCCTGCGATCTGTTTATCGCCTCCGCAGCGGTGGCCGATTACCGCCCCGAAGTGGTCGCACCGCACAAGCTCAAAAAAGACCCCAACAACGGTGACGGCCTGTTGTTGCAGATGGTCCGCAACCCAGACATTCTTGCCACCATTGCTGGCCGCCCGGACCGTCCATTCAGTGTCGGCTTCGCTGCCGAAACCGAACATCTGCTCGACTACGCCGCACGCAAGCTCAAGGACAAGAACCTGGACCTGATCGTCGCCAACGATGTGGCTAACCCCAGCATCGGTTTCAATAGCGAGGAGAATGCGTGCAGCGTGATTGACCGGGCACTGCACGAAACTTTTTTTGCCCAGACCAGCAAAGGCAAGATTGCCCGCCAGCTGATCACTTTTATCGCCGACCGTCTGAACCAGGTTTAATCACGCATGTATGCTTTACAAGCCAAGATCCTCGACCCCCGCATTGGTAGCGACTTCCCTCTTCCGGCCTACGCCACCGAGGGCTCCGCCGGTCTCGACCTGCGCGCGATGCTGCAAGAAGACACGATCATCGAACCGGGCCAGACCCTGCTGATCCCCACAGGGCTGTCGATTTACATTGGCGATCCCGGTCTCGCCGCGTTGATTCTGCCGCGCTCGGGCCTTGGCCATAAACACGGCATCGTGCTGGGCAATCTGGTCGGTTTGATTGACTCCGATTACCAGGGCGAGTTGATGGTGTCCTGCTGGAATCGCGGCCAGACCGCCTTCAAAATCTCAATCGGCGAACGCCTTGCTCAACTGGTGCTGGTGCCGGTCGTACAAGCGCACTTCGAGTTGGTCGAAGAGTTCGACGAAAGCCAGCGTGGTGCTGGCGGTTTTGGTCACTCAGGCAGCCACTGAAACACCGTCTAAAATGGCCACTTGAACCCTGACCCGGCCGTTTGGGCTCTAACGGGCACCAAACGGCTCAGGAAAGACCCTTTGCGATTCAGGATGAATACCGGGGAGAGGTGATGTGAAAGGCTTTAACCGCACTGCCACAGCAAACAATCACTCGCAACCCCCCGACAGCCCGTCATCGGCTTCCCGTCAGCCCATTCTTTCGCCCGGCCTTGTTTCGGCTGTCGCAGGGCTACTCACGGCCAGCGTGTTGTTGTGGCTGGCGTTATTCAGCCAGCCGCACCAGCAAACCCGGCTCAGCCAGGCTTGGGGTTCTAGCCAGGCCAGCGCCTTGGGCCTGGCACTCAAACAACTGAACGCCGAGACGCAAGCCGCCGCGCTCGACGGCGCACTTACTCAAGCACTGCAAAGCAAAGACCCGACCTCGATCAGCCAGGCTGAAAATCAGCTGCGCTATCACGACAGTGTGGTGGGCGCACGGCTCAACCCTCTCGGCCGGACCGACGTGGATGCACAAGCTCCCGTGCCGGTGAATTTTTCCACCCTGGACATGCTCAACAAAGCCGCACTCGGCCAGACGCCCTCCCCCGAAGCGCGCAAAGTCGGCGAGCGCTGGCTGGTCTATAGCGTTGCACCGCTACGGGCGAGCCCGGGCGCACCGATCACCGGCACGCTGTTGCTGGCGTTCGACCTGCAACGGGTGCTGAGCGCGCTGCCGGTTTTGCTCGCTGATATTGGTCAGGTCCAGGTAACCCAACAGTTCGGCGCCAGTCCCGGGCAAGTTCTGCTACAACGCGGTCAGCCTGCAGCAGGTTCGTCACAGGCGTTCGATACCGGCCAGCCCAACTGGAAGCTCGACTTCACGCCGGGCCCGGCGCTCGACTCATCAGTGCCCTGGCTGTTTCTGGCACTGGCGGCGCTGGTCGCTCTAGCCGGTGTCGTGCTTGGGCTGTACCTCAACGACAGTGCCTTGCAGCGCCGCATTTCGGCAGATGCCCGACAGCTGGACCAACTGCTTCAAGAACTCTCAGGCGGAAAAGCCGTCAAAGCTTTCGGATTAAGCCTGCCGGCCCTGAACGGGCTGGCCCAAAGCCTGGCCAGATTTTCGCTGCGCAATGCGCCATCGACCACGGTCCAAGGCGCATCACGTGACAAGAACAGCTTCAATAACGACTTAGCGACAAGCAGTGCCCCAGCGTCGACTCAGCCCAATGCCCCGCGTACTGAGTGGGTCGATCCGCTGTTTCAAGATACCGACATTCTCGATATCGACTTCCTCGACGAAAACCAGGATTTCCTGAGATTGGAGCACCCCCCAGTTATGAGCAGTACAGCATTGGTGGCACCTAAATTTCCTGACACCATCTTCCGCGCCTACGATATTCGTGGCGTCGTCGGTGACACCCTCTTCGCAGAAACGGCTTACTGGATTGGTCGCGCCATCGGCTCCGAGAGTCTGGCCAAGAATGAACCTAACGTCTCCGTAGGCCGCGATGGCCGCCTGTCCGGCCCGGAACTGGTACAGCAACTGATTCAGGGCCTGCACGACAGCGGCTGCCACGTCAGCGATGTCGGCCTGGTACCGACCCCTGCGCTCTATTACGCCGCCAACGTGCTTGCCGGTAAAACCGGTGTGATGCTGACCGGCAGCCACAACCCGCGAGACTACAACGGCTTCAAGATCGTCATTGCTGGCGACACCCTGGCCAATGAACAGATCCAGGCTTTGCACACGCGCCTGAAAACCAACGATCTGACCACCGGCAAAGGCAGCATCGAGAAAGTCGACATTCTTGATCGCTACTTCAAGCAAATCACCGAAGACGTTGTCCTCGCCCGACGCATGAAGGTCGTGGTCGACTGTGGAAACGGCGCGGCGGGCGTCATCGCTCCGCAACTGCTTGAAGCCCTGAACTGCGAAATCATCCCGCTGTTCTGCGACGTCGACGGCAACTTCCCGAACCACCACCCTGATCCAGGCAAACCGGAAAACCTCGTTGACCTGATCGCCAAGGTCAAGGAAACCGGTGCCGACCTGGGCCTGGCCTTCGACGGTGACGGTGACCGCGTAGGCGTCGTCACCAACACCGGCAACATCGTGTTCCCGGATCGCTTGTTGATGCTGTTCGCCAAAGATGTAGTGTCACGCAATCCCGGTGCCGATATCATTTTCGACGTCAAATGCACCCGCCGCCTGACCCCGTTGATCCGCGAATACGGCGGTCGTCCGGTGATGTGGAAGACCGGTCACTCGCTGATCAAAAAGAAGATGCGCGAAAGCGGTGCGCTGCTGGCAGGCGAAATGAGCGGGCACATCTTCTTCAAGGAACGCTGGTTCGGTTTCGACGACGGCATCTACAGCGCGGCACGCCTGCTGGAAATTCTCAGCCAGGAGAAAGGCACCGCTGAAGAAGTCTTCGCGACCTTCCCGAATGATATTTCCACACCGGAAATCAATATCGATGTGACGGACGTGACCAAGTTCAGCATCATTGAAGCGCTGCAACGCGATGCCCAATGGGGCGACGCACAGTTGACCAGCATTGATGGTGTGCGAGTGGACTACCCCAAAGGCTGGGGTCTGGTGCGTGCATCCAACACCACGCCGGTCTTGGTATTACGCTTCGAGGCCGATACTGAAGCCGAATTGCAGCGCATCAAGGACGTGTTCCACGCCCAGCTCAAGAACGTTGCGCCCGACCTCAAATTACCGTTTTGAATGAACCCTTGTTTTCACTGGAGCCCTGAATGACCCTCGAACACGATGCCGCTGCTAATGTAGCCAAAGTTTTGTCCGAAGCGCTGCCTTACATTCGCCGATTTGTCGGCAAGACGCTGGTGATCAAATACGGCGGCAACGCTATGGAGAGCGAGGAGCTGAAAACCGGCTTTGCGCGCGATATCGTGCTGATGAAAGCCGTCGGTATCAACCCGGTAGTGGTTCACGGCGGGGGCCCGCAAATCGGCGACCTGCTCAAGCGCCTGTCCATCGAAAGCCACTTCATCGACGGCATGCGCGTCACTGACGCACAAACCATGGACGTGGTGGAAATGGTCCTGGGCGGCCAGGTCAACAAGGACATCGTCAACCTGATCAACCGCCACGGCGGCAGCGCCATTGGCTTGACCGGCAAAGACGCTGAACTGATTCGCGCGCGAAAGCTCACGGTCACCCGGCAGACGCCAGACATGACCAAGCCGGAAATCATTGATATCGGCCAGGTCGGTGAAGTGGTCGGGGTTAACACCGACCTGCTGAACATGCTGGTCAAAGGCGACTTTATTCCGGTGATCGCGCCCATCGGCGTTGGCCCTAACGGTGAGTCGTACAACATCAACGCCGACCTGGTTGCAGGCAAAGTCGCCGAGGCCCTCAAGGCCGAAAAACTGATTTTGCTGACCAACATCGCCGGCTTGATGAATAAACAAGGCGAAGTCCTGACCGGACTGACCACCGAACAAGTCGATGGCCTGATCGCCGACGGCACCATCTACGGCGGCATGCTGCCCAAGATCCGGTGCGCACTGGAAGCGGTTCAGGGCGGAGTCAACAGCTCGCACATCATCGACGGGCGCGTGCCCAATGCCGTGCTGCTGGAGATCTTCACCGACAGCGGCGTCGGCACCCAGATCACCAATCGCAAGCGGCATTGATTGATCGATACGTCACGCACAACTGAAAGGCCCCGTCCGGTTCACACCGGACGGGGCCTTTTTTTTCAGAGCCTATCAATGCTGTAACTGCTGAACCCGCACTCGATCAACCGCAAAATCGGCCTCAGCCTGTTTGCGCGAACCCTGATAACGCTCGACTTCAGCCTTGAGGCTTTGCTGGTCGTCACGCAGGCTGTTCATCTGATCGAGTAACGGCTGCGGTACGGCACGACCGGCACGTTCCTGGGCCGCAGCCTGCCCCTGAAGAGTGCTCTGCTGAGAGATCAAGCCTTGCAGATTGCCCTGTGCCACGGCAATCAAGGCATCCAGCTCGGCGAGCTTGCGGGTCTTGGCACTGTCGACATCGCTCACGCTGCTGTACAAATGCAGCAGTTGAGCATTGGCGTCGGCCTTGGCCTTGTCGGTCTGCTGACGCTGGATTTCCTCTGCCGTGGGGGCTGGCGGCACGACCTGTATCACTCGGCCTCGCTCATTGAGCACCTGGTAACCTTTGCCGACATACTCCGGCGGCACGCCTTGACGGTCGAGAACGATCCCACCCTTGTTGTCGACGTAGCGATAGAGCAACACAGGCGTTTTATCAGCAGCCTGTACAGCCATCACATTCAACGCCAATAGCAGCCCCGCGGTGTTCAGCTTGAGCATAAATGCAGCATCCTCAAATTCCGTACTGCGTCCGATAAGCCTCGACCGCAGGCAAATATTGCTTGAGTTGTGGGTCATCGGCCAAAAATTGCAGCACCTGATTCAAGGACACGATGCTGATCACCGGGATACCGAAGTCACGTTCGACCTCCTGAATCGCCGACAGCTCACCATTGCCGCGTTCCTGACGATTCAGCGCGATCAACACACCGGCCGCTGTCGCGCCCTGGTCCTTGATGATCTGCATGACCTCACGAATGGCCGTACCGGCAGTGATCACATCGTCGATGATCAACACGTTGCCTTGCAATGGCGCGCCGACCAGGCTTCCGCCTTCGCCGTGAGCCTTGGCTTCCTTGCGATTGAAGCACCATGGCAGATCCAGCTGATGATGTTCAGCCAAGGCCACGGCCGTCGTGGCCGCCAGGGGAATGCCCTTGTAGGCCGGGCCGAACAGAACATCGAAAGAAATGCCGCTCTCAACCACCGCCTGGGCGTAGAAACGACCGAGCTGAGCCAGGGCAGAACCGCTGTTGAACAGGCCGGCATTGAAGAAATATGGACTGGTCCGTCCAGACTTCAAAGTGAACTCACCGAAGCGCAAAACACCGCGATCGATGGCAAAACGAATGAAGTCGCGCTGATATGCCTGCATGAAAAAAGCCCCAAATACCACGGATTTAGCTAATTAGGTAGAGCTCGGGTATCATACACGCACGTGATTTTTGGGGCCATTTATGCGGATCATCAGTGTGAACGTAAATGGCATTCAGGCTGCAGTCGAGCGTGGTTTGCTCAGTTGGCTACAAGCCCAGAATGCTGACGTCATCTGCCTACAGGACACCCGCGCCTCTGCCTTTGAACTGGACGACCCAGCCTTCCAACTGGATGGCTACTTCCTTTATGCCTGCGATGCTGAAGTCCCTGCCCAAGGCGGTGTGGCGCTCTACTCGCGGTTGCAACCAAAGGCTGTTATCAGCGGACTTGGCTTCGAAACAGCCGACCGTTACGGGCGCTATCTGCAAGCGGATTTCGACAAGGTCAGTATTGCGACCTTGCTGCTTCCTTCGGGAATGAACGGCGACGAAGACTTGAACCAGAAGTTCAAGCTTATGGACGATTTCGCGCGCTACCTGGATAAGCAACGACGCAAGCGTCGTGAATACATCTATTGCGGCTCGCTGTATGTCGCGCAACAGAAGCTAGATATCAAAAACTGGCGTGACAGCCAGCAATCTCCAGGCTTTCTTGCGCCAGAACGCGCATGGATGGACGAGATTGTCGGCACCATGGGCTATGTCGACGCCCTGCGTGAAGTCAGCCGTGAAGGCGATCAGTACAGCTGGTGGCCGGATAACGAACAAGCCGAAATGCTCAACCTCGGTTGGCGCTTCGACTATCAACTGCTGACCCCGGGTCTGCGCCGCTTCGTACGCAGCGCTCGCCTGCCACGTCAGCCACGCTTCTCGCAGCACGCTCCATTGATTGTGGATTACGACTGGACGTTGACCATCTGACGTCCAGCCGCCCACAAAAAAGCCGACTTCGTGTCGGCTTTTTTGTGGCTGCTGGTTTTGCGTTACTTGATCAAGCGCCAGGTAAACGGATACCGATAGGCAATCCCGTCGTTGGCCTTGACCCCGCCGATAATGGTCAACACCAGCGCGCCGACGCCGACCAGTACCAACAGCGGGAAGCCGATAATCACGACCATCAACAGGAAGCAGATCATTGCGGCAATCGCCACGGTGATCTGAAAATTCAGAGCTTCCTTGCCTTGGGCATCAATGAAAGGATCGGTCTCTTTCTTGATCTGCCAGAGAATCAATGGCCCCAGCAGATTGCCGAAAGGGAAGATCAGGCCAAAAAACGCCGCAAAGTGACAGAGCATCGCCCATTGACGAACCTCGGCACTGGGGGTCGGTAGCGGAAGCTGGCTGTCACTCATGATGCTTATCCTTAGCAGGTGTGATGGCTGAATCTATACCCGTGCCGATCAGTCGGCCAGCGCAGCTCGCTGCAGTTCGAACAGCTCGGCCATGCCGATGTTCGCCAATGCCAGCATCGCGTTCAGCTCTTCTGGCTGGAACGGCGCGCCTTCAGCGGTGCCCTGGACTTCGATAAAGCCGCCAGCACTGGTCATCACCACGTTGAGATCGGTCTCGGCAGCGGAGTCTTCCAGGTAGTCGAGGTCAAGTACTGGCTCACCCTGATACATACCCACCGACACCGCAGCAATCATCTGCTTGAGTGGATCGCCACCTTTGAGGCCGCCGCGCTTCTTGATGACTTTCAAGGCATCGACCAACGCAACCATGGCACCGGTAATGGACGCGGTACGCGTACCGCCATCGGCCTGGATCACATCGCAATCGACATACAGCGTCACTTCGCCCAGCTTGGACATGTCCAACGCTGATCGCAGGGAACGACCGATCAAACGTTGAATCTCCAGGGTACGCCCGCCTTGCTTGCCACGGCTCGCTTCACGCTGGTTACGATCACCAGTGGCGCGCGGCAGCATGCCGTACTCAGCCGTCAACCAGCCTTGGCCCTGACCTTTAAGGAAGCGCGGCACGCCGCTCTCGACGCTGACCGTGCAAATCACTTTGGTGTCACCAAACTCGACCAGTACAGAACCCTCGGCGTGTTTGGTGTAGTTGCGGGTGATGCGGATCGAGCGGAGCTGATCGGCAGCGCGGCCACTTGGACGTTTCATTTGGGAATACCTGTACTGAGACGGAAAACTGCCGGGCATTATAGAGGTCACAACCCGAGCTGGGCACCTCTAATAAAGTTGCCGGGCCGATTCGGAGCTGCCAACAGCATTGCAGCCTGCACAAGAGCGACGCTCGGTAACGCCTTATGGCGTCGCCAGTTTGGGAGCATGCACCGCACTGCGCTACAATCCTGCGCCTTCGAAGCCTGTCGGCTATTTGTGACATTTATTCGGGCAGTCCTGCGCCCACGACAGTCTTCTCACCGACTGAACCCACGAGGTATTTCCCATGGTGCACAGCATGACGGCCTTCGCCCGAGTAGAACGGGCCGGCACCCAAGGCACGCTGAGCTGGGAACTGCGCTCGGTCAATCACCGTTATCTTGAGCCGCACCTGCGCCTGCCGGAGTCCTTTCGCGACCTGGAAGGCGCGGTCCGCGAAGCTCTGCGTCAGGGCTTGTCGCGCGGCAAGGTGGAATGCACGTTGCGCTTCACCGAAGAAACCGCTGGCAAACCGCTGCAGGTTGATCTCGAGCGCGCCGCACAATTGGTCGCCGCAGCAGAGACCGTAGCCAGCCTGATCAAGCAACCGGCCCCTCTGAATCCGCTGGAAGTACTTGCCTGGCCCGGCGTATTGGTGGCCGATGCCAGCGATCCGCAGGCGCTCAATAACGATGCACTGGCCCTGTTCAGCGAGGCGTTGAGCGAACTGAAAGCCGGTCGCGGCCGTGAAGGTGCCGACCTGGCCAAACTTCTAGACGAACGGCTAGTCTCGATAAACGAAGAAGTCGCAACCCTGCGTACGCTGGTGCCGCAGATGCTTGCGACCCAGCGCCAAAAGGTAATGGATCGCTTTGCCGACATGAAGGCCGAGCTTGATCCTCAGCGCCTGGAACAGGAAATGGTCCTGCTCGCACAGAAAAGTGACGTCGCCGAAGAACTGGACCGTCTCAGCACCCACGTTACCGAGGTGCGTCGCGTCCTCAAGACGGGCGGACAAGCAGGTCGGCGCCTGGACTTCCTGATGCAGGAACTCAACCGCGAAGCCAATACATTGGGCTCCAAAGCCTTCGACCCGCGCAGCACTCAAGCGGCGGTCAACCTCAAGGTGTTGATCGAGCAGATGCGTGAACAAGTGCAGAATATTGAGTAAGGCTACCCCAACATGACCCACAGTACCGGCACCCTTTATATCGTTTCTGCACCTTCTGGCGCGGGCAAAACCAGCTTGGTAAAGGCCCTGATCGACGCCCAGCCGCAGATCCGTGTCTCGGTCTCGCACACCACGCGCGCCATACGTCCGGGCGAAGTCGACGGGGTGAACTATCACTTTGTCGACCGCGCCGAGTTCGTGCGGATGATCGAGCACGGCGATTTTCTCGAGCAGGCCGAAGTCTTCGGCAATATGTACGGCACCTCGCAGAGCCGCCTGCAGCAAACGCTTGATGAAGGCCATGACCTGATTCTGGAAATCGACTGGCAAGGGGCTGAACAAGTCCGCAAATTGCTGCCGGACGCACGCTCGATTTTCATCCTGCCACCGACCCAGCAAGCGTTGCGTCAACGCCTGACCAACCGCGGCCAGGACAGCGACGAGATCATCGAAGGACGCATGCGTGAAGCCGTCAGCGAGATGAGCCATTATGTGGAATACGATTTCATTGTGATCAACGATGACTTCGCCACCGCCCTGGAAGACCTTAAAGCGATCTTCCGCGCCAACCAGTTAAAGCAGAAACCACAACAGCAGCGTTTCAGCGATTTGCTTCGTCAACTGCTGGCTTGAAATACCGCTTTCGGGCATTTTAAACGTGCGTAAGCAACGTATTGGGGTGCCCCTGAAAAATCAGCGCTTCCCTAAACGCTGGTGTTTTTTTAAACTGTTCAGTCCGCTCGCCCATCCGGGCACCGCGCATACTGCATTTGCTACGAGGAATACCCATGGCCCGCGTGACCGTTGAAGACTGCCTAGACCACGTCGTTAATCGCTTTGAGCTGGTCATGCTCTCTACCAAGCGTGCCCGTCAATTGGCGACCGGCGGTAAAGAACCGAAACTGCCTTGGGAAAATGACAAGCCTACCGTTATGGCTCTGCGTGAAATCGCAGCGGGCCTGATGAATTACGCAGTCATTGCAGAAGCTGAAATCGTTGAAGATGAGCCGTTGTTCGGTAACTTCGAGGACGAGTCCAACGAGGCCGTCTAAGTCTATGCCTGGTCGACGTAGTACGGCACAGGGCAAAAGCCATCGGCAGGGGGTAACACCTTGCCGAGCATAGACGCCCTCGCCGATCGTCTGTCGGCCTACCTCGGTAAAGACCAGGTCAATCTGGTCCGCCGAGCGTATTTCTATGCCGAACAAGCCCACGATGGCCAACGCCGTCGTAGCGGTGAAGCCTACGTCACGCACCCTCTAGCGGTCGCGAATATCCTTGCCGACATGCACATGGACCATCAAAGCCTGATGGCGGCCATGCTGCATGACGTGATTGAAGACACCGGAATTGCCAAGGAAGCGCTCTGTGCGCAGTTCGGCGAAACCGTGGCCGAATTGGTCGATGGGGTCAGCAAGCTGACTCAGATGAACTTCGAGACCAAGGCCGAGGCGCAAGCTGAAAACTTCCAGAAAATGGCCATGGCCATGGCCCGCGATATCCGCGTGATCCTGGTCAAGCTGGCTGACCGGCTGCACAACATGCGCACGCTGGAAGTCCTGTCCGGAGAAAAGCGCCGGCGGATCGCCAAGGAAACCCTGGAAATCTATGCGCCCATCGCCAATCGCCTGGGCATGCACAGCATTCGCATTGAGTTCGAAGACCTCGGGTTCAAGGCCATGTACCCAATGCGCTCCTCACGTATTGGCCAAGCGGTCAAACGGGCACGGGGCAATCGCAAAGAGCTGGTCAACAAGATCGAGGAGTCCCTGAGCCATTGCCTGGCCGTGGACGGTATCGAAGGCGAAGTCAGCGGTCGGCAGAAACACCTGTACGGCATCTACAAGAAGATGCGCGGCAAACGCCGGGCCTTCAACGAAATCATGGACGTTTACGCGTTCCGCATCATCGTCGACAAAGTCGACACCTGCTACCGCGTGCTGGGTGCTGTGCATAATTTGTACAAACCGCTGCCCGGGCGCTTCAAGGATTACATCGCGATTCCCAAGGCCAACGGCTACCAGTCCCTGCATACGACGCTGTTCGGTATGCATGGCGTGCCTATCGAAATCCAGATCCGCACCCGTGAAATGGAAGAGATGGCGAACAACGGGATCGCGGCGCATTGGCTGTACAAATCCAATGGCGACGAGCAGCAACAAGGCACGCATGCCCGCGCTCGTCAGTGGGTCAAAGGCGTGCTGGAAATGCAGCAGCGTGCCGGCAACTCGCTGGAATTCATCGAAAGCGTGAAGATCGACCTGTTCCCGGACGAGGTCTACGTGTTCACGCCCAAAGGCCGGATCATGGAGCTGCCCAAAGGCTCCACGGCGGTCGATTTCGCTTACGCAGTCCACACCGATGTCGGCAACAGCTGCATAGCCTGTCGGATCAATCGTCGCTTGGCACCGCTCTCCGAGCCGCTGCAAAGTGGCTCGACGGTTGAAATCGTCAGCGCGCCAGGTGCGCGTCCGAACCCGGCGTGGCTGAATTTCGTGGTCACCGGTAAAGCTCGCACGCACATTCGCCACGCCCTCAAGCTGCAACGCCGCTCTGAATCCATCAGCCTGGGCGAACGCCTGCTGAACAAGGTGCTCAACGGCTTCAATAGCACCCTGGAGAAGATTCCAGCCGACCGCGTGCAAATGATCCTTACCGAGTACCGCGTGGAGGTCATCGAAGACCTGCTCGAAGACATTGGCCTGGGCAACCGCATGGCCTATGTCGTCGCCCGCCGCTTGCTGACCAGCGAAGCCGAGCAACTGCCAAGCTCCGAAGGTCCATTGGCGATTCGCGGCACCGAAGGGTTAGTCCTCAGCTACGCCAAGTGCTGCACGCCGATCCCGGGCGACCCGATTGTCGGCCATCTGTCCGCAGGCAAGGGCATGGTTGTGCACCTGGACAACTGCCGAAACATCAGTGAAATCCGCCACAATCCGGAAAAATGCATCCAGCTGTCCTGGGCCAAGGATGTGACGGGCGAATTCAACGTCGAACTGCGCGTCGAACTGGAACATCAGCGCGGCCTTATCGCCCTGCTGGCCAGTAGCGTGAATGCCGCGGACGGCAATATCGAAAAAATCAGCATGGACGAGCGCGATGGTCGCATCAGCGTGGTCCAACTGGTAGTCAGCGTGCACGACCGCGTGCACCTGGCCCGCGTGATCAGAAAACTGCGCGCCCTGACAGGGGTCATTCGCATCACCCGCATGCGCGCGTAGCCAACCACTTCATCAGGAGTTCTTCATGACCAAGACCGTTATCACCAGCGACAAAGCACCTGCAGCCATCGGCACTTACTCTCAGGCGATCAAAGCTGGCAATACCGTCTACATGTCCGGGCAGATCCCGCTGGACCCGAAAACCATGGAACTGGTCGAAGGCTTCGAAGCCCAGACCGTTCAGGTGTTCGAGAACCTGAAAGCCGTGGCTGAAGCAGCCGGAGGTTCGTTCAAGGACATCGTCAAACTGAACATCTTCCTGACTGACCTGAGCCACTTCGCCAAGGTCAACGAGATCATGGGCAAATACTTCGACCAGCCTTACCCGGCCCGCGCCGCCATTGGTGTTGCTGCGCTGCCAAAAGGCTCGCAGGTCGAAATGGACGCCATCCTCGTTATTGAATAACCTCCCCGACGGAGCGCTGGCCGTTCCGCCCACCCTGCAAAGGAAGGACTCCGCTATGCGCTTTGCGCTTGCCCTCTCGCTGCTCGCCACGCTATTGAGCGGCTGTGCCAGCCACGCCGACCGTAACCCCGACGGCATCTGGATCAACCAGACCGCTATCGATGCCGCCTCCAAAGGTGGAAATCTGCGCCAGGCGCTGCTTGCCAACGGGCCTAACCTGGAATGGCACGTCGACACAAAAGCCAGGCAGGCCGCCTTCTCTAACGGCTTCGAGCTGAGTGAAGGCAAAATCGTCAGTGCCGCCGATGGCAAATGGCACGTCGATTTCTACGGTAACTTCTTCGAAGACCTGAGCCTCAAGGGCGACGAACTGGTTCAAGGCGTCAGCGACTCGAGCCCGGAACAACGCTTCGTGCAGCCTGAAAATCCCGCGCCTGCCGACGCACCGCCAGGCAGCAGTTTCGAGAAAGCCCTGTATAGCGCCTACATGGGCGGTAAATGGAAAATTGTCGACGGCGAAGGCGCTGGCGGCGTCGTTCAGTTCCAGCCTGACGGCAGCATTATCGGCTTGCCGGGCAATGATCGTTACGCCCTATGCCTGGCCGGTGATTGCGCAGCCATGAGCGGCGAACACGACAGCCTCTGGCTGGAAAAAGCCCAAAAAGGCAATGCCTGGATCTTTGTCCGCAAAGACAAGCAGATGGAAATACTCCAGGCCGTCAATCAGGCCAAGGCCGACGAAATGCCGGACCTGCGTCCTGGTGCACGTCACTGGTTGCTCGAGCGGAACTGAAGCCGCACGGTCTGCCCTTCGCTCCCACACCCCCCGTGGGAGCGAATTTATTGGCGATACAGGCCTGTCGGCGATGCAGGGTTCAGACCCCTATTTCTGCCCTTCAAGCACCGCAGCGTAGCCCTCGCGATAACTCGCATAACGCGGCACCCAGCCCAAGGCCCGGGCCCGGGCATTGCTGCAGCGCTTGCTGCCGGCGCGGCGCACGCTGGCCTCAGCCGACCACTCGGTAACCCCCAGATACTCACGCAGCCACGCAACCACCTCAGCCAAGGGCGCGGGCGCATCATCGACACCGATATAGCACTCATCCAGCGCAACGCCACGGGCATCCGCCTGTAGCAGGTACGCCAATAGCCCTGCGGCATCGTCGACATGAATGCGATTGCCATATAACGGCGGCTCGGCCACGACGCGATAACCTTGACGAACTTGCGTCAGCAACCACTCGCGGCCCGGCCCATAGATGCCCGTCAGGCGCACCACGCTGGCGGGGATGCCGCTGTGCAATGCCAAGTGCTCGGCCTCAAGCATCAGGCGACTGGAATACCCCGTCGCCTGGGTAGCCGATGACTCATCGACCCACTCTCCCTGCTGTTGCCCATACACACTACTGCTGGACACGAACACCAGACGCCTGGGCTTCTGCCCGTGTTGCTTGAGCCAGCTCAATACATTGCGCAGGCCATCCACATACGCTGCCCGGTAACCGGCCTCGTCATGATCGGTCGCAGCAGCGCTGTAGACCAGGTAATCAATCGGCGAGGTTGGCCAGGCGCTTGGGCAGTCAGCATCGAACAGGTCACCTGCGATGCCTGTTACCCCGGCAGGCAAGCGCGCAACAGACCGGCGCAAACCAGACACGGTCCAGCCCTGAGCAAGCAGTTGGCTGGCGAGACGGCCTCCAACATCACCACAACCAGCAATCAAAACAGACGGGGCAGACATGTCGGAGCTCCACAATAAAAAACGTGCGACAACGGCGCGGTAAACAGCCGAAAATGACGTTTGAATTTAATCAGAAACCTACGGTTTATAGGGAAAGATACCGCACCACTTGTTGTTAACAAGAATTATTTGCAATAATCGGGAACCGTTTGCTCTGCCCTTCCGGTCATATGCCTAGCGCGAAGTGGCAGAACGAAGCCCCCTTTTTCCTCTCAGGTCAGGCCAGCATGACACGTATCCAATCCCTCGCTTCGCCCACCAAGCTTGCCAGCCTGCCGCGCGCATGGCGCGGTATTGCTGCGTTGATGCTCAGCCTGATGCTGGCTCCCAGCGCGTTTGCCAATGAACCGGTCGCTGCTGCTTCGCCCTCCGTCCAGGCTGTCGCTGCCGCACCCGCCAATGGCATTGTCGACCCTGCCGCCGCCCCGGTTGTAGAGCAACGTGAAGACGCAGCCGTTGTCGATGACAACAGCCTCGGTATGGCCAACGACCTGTCGCCTTGGGGCATGTACCAGCATGCCGACATCATCGTGAAAGTCGTCCTGATTGGTCTCGCCATCGCCTCGATCATCACCTGGACAATCTGGATCGCCAAAGGCGTTGAGTTGTTGGGCGCCAAGCGGCGCCTGCGCGGCGAAATCGTCAACCTGAAAAAGGCCCGTACCCTCAAGGAAGCCAGCGACAGCGCCAGTAAAGAAGGGACGCTGGGCCACCTGTTAGTGCATGACGCCCTCGAAGAAATGCGCCTGTCGGCCAACAGCCGCGAGCGCGAAGGCATCAAGGAGCGGGTCAGCTTCCGCCTGGAACGTCTGGTTGCAGCCTGTGGCCGCAACATGAGCAACGGCACCGGCGTGCTCGCGACCATCGGTTCCACCGCGCCCTTCGTCGGCCTCTTTGGCACCGTATGGGGCATCATGAACAGCTTCATCGGCATCGCCAAAACCCAGACCACCAACCTTGCCGTGGTGGCCCCCGGTATTGCCGAAGCCTTGCTGGCTACCGCGCTTGGGCTGGTTGCCGCGATTCCGGCCGTGGTGATCTACAACGTTTTCGCCCGCTCCATCGCGGGTTACAAAGCCCAGGTTTCCGATGCCTCGGCACACGTTCTGCTGCTGGTCAGTCGTGACCTCGATCACCTGCCGGCCGAGCGTAGCCAGCAGCCTCACGTGGTTAAAGTGGGGTAAACCATGGGCCTGCATCTGAACGAAAACAGTGGCGACGATCTCGTCGAGAACCACGAAATCAACGTCACGCCGTTTATCGACGTCATGTTGGTGCTGCTGATCATTTTCATGGTGGCCGCCCCGTTGGCGACGGTCGATATCAAAGTCGACCTCCCCGCCTCCACCGCCAAGCCTGTTGCTCGGCCCGAGAAACCGCTGTTTCTCAGCGTCAAGACTGATCAGAGCCTATTCCTCGGCGAAGAAAAAATCAGTCGTGAACAGCTTGGCCAAGTGCTCGATGCCAAGACCAGGGGCAAGAAGGACACGACGATTTTCTTCCAGGCCGACAAGGGCGTGGACTACGGCGACCTGATGGAGGTGATGAACGCCTTGCGCGGTGCCGGTTACCTGAAAGTCGGCCTCGTGGGCCTCGAGACGGTTGGCAAGAAATGACGACTCTGCGCCAAAAACTGACGCGCTATAGCGGTAGTTTGTTGTTGGTGCTCGCCGTGCACGCCATCGCGATTATCGTCGCGATGCGCTGGTCGGCACCCCAGGCAATCGAACTGCCTCCTGCTGCGATGATGGTCGAACTGGCGCCGTTGCCAGCACCCGCGCCACCGCCGCCCAAGGTCGTGCAGCCGCCGCAACCACCGACGCCGGTGGAAACCCTGCCGTTGCCGAAACTCACTGAAGCGCCAAAGCCGGAAATTGCCATTCCAAAGCCGGTTATCAAGCCAAAAGCCAAACCACAGCCGCCCAAACCGCAGAAGAAACCGGAGCCGCCGCAAGAAAAGCCGGCCGAGGAGAAACCAGTGGATACGCCGCCGACCGACGCCAAGCCTGAAAAAGCCGCCGCGGCGCCGCAGCCATCCAGCACACCGTCGGACAGTCATGCGAAGCGCAACTGGCAATCCGATTTGCAGCAGCATCTGGCCAAGTACAAACGCTACCCCGAAGATGCGCGCCGTCGCGGCACCCAGGGGACGGTCAGTCTGCGCTTTGTCGTCGATGCCGACGGCAGGGTCCTGTCCTTCTCGCTGGCGGGCAACTCCGGCAGCACCGCGTTGGATCGAGCCACTCTTGAAATGATCCGACGTGCGCAACCGTTGCCCAAGCCGCCCGCTGAAGCACTGACTAATGGCGCAGTGGAAATACTCGCCCCTTTCGTTTATTCCCTGGATAAACGCTGAAATCGTAATTTTGATTGACTGGAGTACAGCTGATAACGTGCGTCTATCGATTGCAGCCGCTATGCTGGGGTCGCTACCTCATGGACGCACGCTATGACCCTTACAGAATTGCGCTACATCGTTACGCTCGCCCAGGAACAACATTTCGGACACGCCGCCGAGCGCTGCCACGTCAGCCAGCCGACCCTCTCGGTGGGCGTGAAAAAGCTGGAAGATGAACTTGGCGTGCTGATTTTCGAGCGCAGCAAGAGTGCCGTTCGCCTGACCCCGGTCGGCGAAGGGATTGTCGCTCAAGCTCAAAAAGTGCTCGAACAGGCTCAAGGCATCCGCGAACTGGCTCAGGCTGGCAAGAACCAGCTGACCGCACCGCTCAAAGTCGGCGCGATCTACACCGTTGGCCCGTACCTGTTCCCGCACCTGATCCCGCAACTGCACCGGGTCGCCCCGCAAATGCCGTTGTACATCGAAGAAAACTTCACCCATATCCTGCGCGACAAACTGCGCAACGGTGAGTTGGACGCGATTATCATTGCGCTGCCATTCAATGAAGCCGATGTACTGACCCTGCCGCTGTACGACGAGCCGTTCTACGTACTGATGCCTGCGGACCACCCATGGACCCAGAAAGAGTCCATCGATGCCGCTGCGCTGAACGACAAGAGCCTGTTGCTGCTCGGCGAAGGTCACTGTTTCCGTGATCAGGTACTCGAAGCGTGCCCGACAGTGGCCAAAGGCAGCGAAGGCGTCAAGCACACCACCGTCGAATCCAGTTCGCTGGAAACCATTCGGCACATGGTTGCCTCAGGACTGGGTATCTCAATCCTGCCTATGTCAGCCGTCGACAGCCATCACTATGCACCTGGCATCATCGAAGTGCGTCCGCTGACCCCGCCCGTGCCGTTCCGCACCGTGGCGATCGCCTGGCGCGCGAGCTTCCCTCGGCCCAAGGCGATCGAGATTCTCGCCGACTCCGTGCGCCTGTGCTCGGTGACCCGGCCTAAAGTAGAAGCGAGCTAAGTCGCAACATGAGCGAGTTGTCCCACGTCTCCGTCACGGCGCTTAAAGGCGTCGGCGCGGCCATGGCCGAGAAACTGGCCAAAGTAGGCCTCGAGAATCTTCAGGACGTCCTGTTCCACCTGCCCCTGCGCTATCAGGACCGGACCCGTGTCGTGCCCATCGGCGCATTGCGTCCGGGCCAGGACGCGGTGATAGAAGGGGTGGTCAGCGGCGCCGATGTGGTCATGGGCAAGCGCCGCAGCCTGCTGGTGCGCCTGGGCGACGGTACAGGCACGCTCAGCCTGCGCTTTTATCACTTCAGCAATGCGCAAAAAGAGGGCATGAAACGCGGTACCCACCTGCGCTGCTACGGTGAAGCCAGGCCCGGCGCGTCCGGGCTGGAAATTTATCACCCGGAATACCGCGCACTGACCGACGATGAGCACATCCCGGTTGAACAAACCCTCACGCCCATTTATCCAACCACCGAAGGCCTGACCCAGCAGCGTTTGCGCCAGCTGTGCCAGCAAAGCCTGGCGCTGCTGGGCCCCAAAAGCCTGCCCGACTGGCTGCCTGAAGAGCTGGCGCGCGACTATCAACTGGCGCCGCTGGATGAAGCCATTCGTTATTTGCACCATCCACCCGCGAACGCCGACCTGGAAGAGCTTGCCCTCGGCCATCACTGGGCCCAGCACCGCCTGGCATTCGAAGAGTTACTGACCCATCAACTGTCGCAACAACGCCTGCGTGAAAGCTTGCGCTCGCAGCGCGCCCCGGCATTGCCCAAAGCCACAAAGCTGCCACCACAGTTCCTCGCCAACCTTGGTTTTGCGCCCACTGGCGCGCAGCAACGGGTCGGCAACGAAGTCGCTTATGACCTGAGTCAGCCAGAACCCATGCTGCGCCTGATTCAGGGCGACGTCGGCGCGGGCAAAACCGTGGTCGCTGCTCTGGCGGCCTTGCAGGCACTGGAGGCGGGTTATCAGGTGGCGCTGATGGCGCCGACCGAAATTCTGGCTGAACAGCATTACGTCAACTTCAAACGCTGGCTCGAACCCCTGGGTATTGATGTCGCGTGGCTGGCAGGCAAGCTCAAGGGCAAAGCCCGGGCCGCCTCGCTGGAGCAGATTGCCAGCGGCACGCCCATGGTCGTGGGCACCCATGCGCTGTTCCAGGATGAAGTGCAGTTCAAGAATCTGGCGCTGGTGATCATCGATGAACAACACCGCTTCGGCGTGCAACAGCGCCTGGCCCTGCGCAAAAAGGGCGTCGGTGGCCTGATGTGTCCGCATCAGCTGATCATGACCGCGACGCCCATCCCGCGCACCCTGGCCATGAGTGCCTATGCCGACCTCGACACCTCGATCCTCGACGAGCTGCCGCCAGGACGTACACCGGTCAATACCGTATTGGTGGTCGACAGTCGCCGGGTTGAAGTCGTCGAACGCGTTCGCGCGGCCTGCGCCGAAGGGCGTCAGGCCTATTGGGTCTGCACCCTGATCGAAGAATCCGAAGAGCTCACCTGCCAAGCCGCCGAAACCTCATTCGAAGAGCTGACCAGCGCCTTGGGCGAATTGCGCGTGGGCTTGATCCATGGGCGCATGAAACCTGCGGAAAAAGCGGCCGTCATGGCCGAGTTCAAACAAGGCGCCCTGCAACTGTTGGTGGCAACCACCGTCATCGAAGTCGGCGTCGACGTGCCCAATGCCAGCCTGATGATTATCGAAAATCCCGAACGCCTGGGCCTGGCGCAACTGCACCAGTTACGCGGGCGCGTCGGTCGGGGCAGCGCCGCGAGTCATTGTGTATTGCTCTATCATCCCCCCCTGTCGCAGATTGGGCGGCAACGACTGGGCATCATGCGCGAGACCAATGATGGTTTCGTCATCGCTGAAAAAGATTTAGAACTGCGCGGTCCTGGCGAAATGCTCGGCACCCGACAGACTGGCCTGCTGCAATTCAAGGTCGCCGACCTGATGCGTGACGCAGACCTGTTGCCGGCCGTTCGAGACGCTGCACAAGCCTTGCTCGAACGCTGGCCCCAACATGTAAGCCCACTGTTGGAGCGCTGGTTACGCCATGGCCAGCAATATGGACAGGTATGAAGAGAGTGCGTCGATAACGACGCCGGATAACTAAGCTGGTTATACTCCCTAAACTGTAACAATCTGGATACACGTCATGACAGAAGTTGCCTTCGCCGATGCAACCCCGCCCGCTCCGTCTGTCATTCGGGCGCTGTTCGGCAAATTAGCCGTCAGCTACCGGGAAGTCATGGATGACACGAGCCTTCCTGCCTCGCAGAGAGTCCAGCCCATCCTCCTCGGCGACGCCATTGGCACGCTGCTGGTTCTGTTCCCGCAGAGTCATTTACTGGACCTCAACCGCCTCGCCGAGTTGACCGGACGCACGCTGACCGCCATTCCCCAGGAACGTCTTGATCACATGCTCGGTAAACACAACCAGAGCATGCTGCCTGGCTTACCTGCGCTGAACGGCTCACCGTGCCTGTATGAAGAGCGCTTGCTACAAGAGCCGACGCTACTGATCAATTCCGGCGAGCCGGGCCTGTTGCTGGAAATTTCCAGCG
Source organism: Pseudomonas sp. 10C3 (assembly GCF_036346185.1). Classification (NCBI taxonomy): domain Bacteria; kingdom Pseudomonadati; phylum Pseudomonadota; class Gammaproteobacteria; order Pseudomonadales; family Pseudomonadaceae; genus Pseudomonas; species Pseudomonas sp. 10C3. The sequence goes on from NZ_JASJVE010000009.1 coordinate 144,577, forward strand.
AGGCCTTCAAAGGTATGATGAGCAAAGCCAGCGCGGCAACTTTCGGCGAACCACTGAGCTTGATCCGGCCCAACCTTGACCGGCCAGACGATGACCGCGAGGAAATCATCAAGGCGATGCATGCCTTCACCGCCCGTCGCATTCAGCAACGCCTGGAAGAGACGCTGGAAATTCCACCGCTGGCCGAGACCGCGCAAAAAATCATCAAGTTGCGGGTCGATCCCAACGCCACGATTGACGACATCACCGGCGTAGTCGAGACCGACCCCGCGTTGGCGGCACAAGTGGTCAGCTGGGCTGCTTCGCCTTACTACGCATCGCCCGGCAAAATCCGCTCGGTGGAAGATGCCATCGTCCGCGTGCTTGGCTTCGACCTGGTGATCAACCTGGCCTTGGGCCTCGCACTGGGCAAAACCCTGAGCCTGCCCAAGGACCATCCGCAACACACCACGCCTTACTGGCAGCAGTCGATCTACACTGCGGCCGTGATCGAAGGCCTGACCCGCGCCATGCCTCGCGCGCAACGCCCGGAAGCCGGTCTGACGTACCTCGCCGGTTTGCTGCACAACTTCGGTTACCTGCTGCTGGCCCACGTCTTCCCGCCGCACTTCTCGCTGATCTGCCGCCATCTGGAGGTCAACCCGCACCTGTGCCACAGCTACGTCGAGCAACATCTGCTCGGCATCAGCCGCGAACAGATCGGTGCCTGGTTGATGCGCTACTGGGATATGCCTGAAGAGCTGGCCACGGCGCTGCGCTTCCAGCACGATCCGTCCTACGCTGGCGCTCATTGCGAGTACGCGAATCTGGTGTGCCTGTCGGTACGCTTGCTGCGTAAAAACGGCATCGGTTCAGGGCCGGAAGAGGACATCCCGGATGAACTGTTCGAACGCCTGGGCCTGCCACGCGAAAAAGCCGAAGAGTCCGTGAAAAAGGTACTGGACGCCGAAGTGCTGCTGCGCGAACTGGCGTCGCAATTCGCGACGTAGTGAGGGCGTCTGCGATAGGAACCCCCGGCGGCAACCACCGCCCAGCGGGAGACTGGTGATGCCGGTCGGTGTTCAGGTCATCGAGGGAAGACAACCCATGCCCTCCAGCGTGGCCTCCACCGCCTCGTCCAGCGGAGTGTGCGGTTCTTGGCCGAGTGTGGCTTGCACGTGCGCGCTGCTCATCCGAACCGGCGTGTACCACAGGTATCGCATCTCAAGTAGTTCGCGAAACGTCGCCACAAAAGGTGAAACCAGCTTAACCAGCCACCAAGGAAAAGCACGTAGCTTCGGCTGCCTACCACCACGCCCTGTTACGACGCGGCAGATCGCTTCAGCCATTTGCATTCCGTTGGCGTCCCAATGGCCAGCCATGTGAAATACCGCAAACGGCGCCAAGGCATCGCGACGCTCTAGCAATTGCACCATCGTGCGTGCCGCATCGGGAATATAGGACCATTGATGACCCACGCCGGCCAGGTTGGGAAGATTTATGGTCGCCACCGGCTGGCCCGGCTTAACCAAACCTTGCGAAAACCAACTACTGCCAGACTTCGGCCCGAAGAAGTCGCCGGCCCGTACGATAATCACCCGGCATCCCTGAGTCGTTGCAGACGCCAGGCGACGCTCCAGTTCCACACGAATGGCACCCTTGCGGGTTTTCGGTTGCTGCGGTGAATCTTCATGAAGCACTGGAAAGGCGCTCGGACCAAAGTTGTACACAGTGCCGGGCAGTACGACAGTGGCACCTTGCGCGCTCGCCGCTGCAAGGGTGTTGTCGAGCATAGGCAGCACAAGCTCGCCCCAACGGCGATATCCCGGCGGGTTCACTGCATGCACAATCACCGAGCAGCCAAGTGCTGCTACCATGACATCGTTGCGATTCATCGCATCACCGACGATCCAGGTAATGCCGTCCCGTTTCCCTGCGGCGTGCTGCTCTCCTCGCCGGAGTGCGCGCACATCCCACCCGCTATCGCACAGCTGCCGCGCCATTTCGCCACCAATGCCACCGGTGGCGCCGAGAACCAGCACCGTGTTGTTGCCCGCCATGTTGAATCTCCGCTGCGTTGGAATGGAGAAAGTCTGGGCCGGATTACACCCGAATAGAATTGTTCAAGATGAGGCTGCTGCTATACATTTATGTATGGACTACGACATTAGCTGGGAACTTTACCGCTCCTATTTAAGCGTGCTGCAAGAAGGATCATTGTCCGGTGCGGCACGTGCAATGAGTGTGGCGCAACCGACGGTAGGCCGGCACATTGCGGCGCTCGAAAAGCAGCTCGGCGTGACCCTCTTCACCCGCTCTCAACGAGGCCTATTGCCTACCGAAGCAGCATTAGCGCTGAAGCCCTATGCCGATTCGATGAGGGCACATGCCACGGCCTTGAAACGAGCAGCTGAAAGTCTTGGGGACGGAGTCAAGGGAACGGTGCGCATCACTGCGAGCGAAGTCATCGGTGCAGAAGTCCTGCCACCCGTCATAGCGCGACTGCAGAGCAATTACCCAGCGTTGAAAGTCGAACTCGTTTTGACCAACCGGGTGCAAGACCTGCTTCATCGAGAGGCCGATATTGCAGTTCGTATGGCACAGCCTAAGCAAGACTCGCTCATTGCGCGACGCGTTGGAGAGATCGAGATCGGTTTGCATGCACATGAGCGCTATCTGCAAGCTCGTGGCACGCCCAGCACCTTGGTCGACCTCTCGCAGCACGCGCTGATCGGTTTCGACGAGGAAACACCATTTTTGCGCGCTGCTAGACAAGCGCTACCAGAATGGCAACGAGACAACTTCACACTGAGAAGCGATAGCGATCTCGCGCAACTGGCGATGATCCGCGCGGGCGCGGGTATTGGTGTGTGCCAAGTAGCGCTAGCCAAGCGCGACCCGGCATTGGTCCGCGTGCTTGCGCAACAATTTGGGGTCAGGCTGGAAACATGGCTGACCATGCACGAGGATTTACGCAACAGCCCACGCTGCAAAGTTACGTTTGATGCGCTTCTGCAGAGGCTTCAGCAACACATGTCCTAGGGAAACCCTTATACGGCGCCAGGCTTTCAGCACGATCCGCCGCTTGCCTGCAGGGGTTTTCTGATCAGGCCACTTTCTTCTTCGGCTTGAGGAACTTGGTCAAGCCCTGAAACCAGATCACCAGGCCCGGATTACCCGTGATCTGGATGTCCTTGTCCTGAATCCCCTGCATAAATGCCAATTGCTTGTTTTTAGCCCGCATCGTGGCGAAACCGAACCCAGCATCCTTGAACGAAATCGAGAACGCTGGCTCGGCGACCACGCCTGGACGGCTGGTGAGACGCTGGCTGCTCACGACGAAATGGCGCGCGACCGTGCCGTCGAATGTCTGCAGCTGGAAGGTCAATTCCTTACCGGCCAATTGATTCTGAAAAGCGGGATTGTTGCGGCTGGCTTTGGCCATCATTCGGCCAAGCATCCACAGGAGAAAACGAAATTTCATGCACACAGCCTCAACAGGGGCGCCGCTCAGGTCAAAAGCGGCCAGCGGTGCAGTGTAGCGGTTTGCCGCCCCGACAACAGTAGTGAAATGTTACTTGATCGGCGAGGATCGCTACAGAAGTCGGATTGTTCGACAATTAAACGTCTGCGCACCACACATTCTTCAAAGCCAAAAAAAGGGCATCCAACCTGATTGGAGTGCCCATTTTTGCTGCTGTTCGCTTCCCGCTGAAACCTCAAGCAGATTAAGGGTTAACGCTGTCTTTCAAAAATTTGCCAGGTTTGAAGGCTACGGTGTTACTCGCCTTGATTTTGACTGGCTCACCAGTTTGCGGGTTTTTGCCGGTGCGGGCACCGCGGTGACGCTGCAAGAAAGTGCCAAATCCCACCAGGGTGACGCTGTCTTTACGATGCAGTGCGCCAGTGATCTCTTCAAGCACCGCGTTGAGTACCTTGTTGGCTTGTTCTTTGGTGAGATCCGCTTTTTCAGCAATGGCGGCTGCGAGTTCTGGTTTACGCATATAAAGCCTCTTTGACGTTTTTTTGTTGTTATGTCCGTGCTGTTCTTCCCGAACAGCGACCAAGGCGCCGCAACAGCTCTACTATGCGGCAGACGAGAATGAGGATGGCATGCCATCGGGGCCCGCGCCAGCCTGTGCGCGACGTTTGTAGAAACAAAAATGGGGCTTATCCGACAGAACGACCTGTATTTACGCCAAGAGGGGCGGCAAGCCTTTGTTCAGTGCCATTTTTTCCATGACAGCGGTGCCGGTCAGGGCGTAACCCAGCAGGTTACCGTTGGCGTCCCGGCACAGGGCTTTGATATCGGCACCCTGCCCTTCAACGGTCCACACCCCTTCCATGCCGCGCGGTACTGGCGAAACCACCAACGGACACACCGGCGTTTTGACGGTGATCGGCATAGGGCCATAACTGACAGCGGTCGGGTTGCCGGCAAGGGTTTGCGCCAGTGCGCGCGCGCAGCTCATCAACGGCATGACGTAGAGCAGATTCAAGCCATCAACTTCCGCGCAGTCGCCCAGGGCGAAAATATTGGCATGGGATGTCTGCAAATGACGATCAACCACAATCCCGCGACCGGTCTGCAAACCTGCCGCAGCAGCCAGATCGACACGTGGACGCAACCCAATGGCCGACACAACCACGTCACACGAAAGCACTTCTCCATCGGAAAGATGGGCCTCAAGCCCATGCTCGGTGCGTAGCAGGCGCGTCATCACCGGCCCTAGATGGAAGCGAGCCCCAAGCCCTTCCAACCCCGCTTGCACCGCAGCAGCGGCTACCGGGTGAAGCAAGGTGGGCATGACTTGCTCGCAAGGTGCGACCAGGTCCACTTCATAACCACCGAGGATCAGGTCGTTGGCAAACTCACAGCCAATCAAACCGGCGCCCAGCAGCAATACCCGATGTTTACCTGCGGCCGCAGCGCGAAACCGCGCGTAATCCTCAAGATCGTTGATCGGAAATATCGCGTCACTGGCATCACCTTCTACAGGAACACGCACGGTTTCAGCGCCCCAGGCGAGGATCAGGTCGCGGTAGTACACGACCTCTTCGCCGATCCACAGGCGCTTGTGTCCCGGATCGATGCCGCTGATACGCGTATGGGTGCGCACTTCTGCTTTCAATTGCTCAGCCATGGCGCCGGGTTCGGCCATGCTCAAGCCATCGGCTTCCTTGTTCTTCCCAAAACCGGTGGAGAGCATTGGTTTTGAGTAGGAACGCCCGTCATCCGCAGTAATCAGCAGCAGCGGCGTTTCGCCATCGAGCTTGCGAAATTCCCGGGCGAGATTGTAGCCCGCCAGGCCAGTGCCCACGATCACGACAGGTGCGTTCATTCGGTTCTCCTGATTGAGGTGTAAAAGGTCGAACGGCAGATCAGCCGATTTCGATCATTTCAAAATCCATTTTGCCCACACCACAGTCCGGGCATAGCCAGTCCGCGGGCACATCTTCCCAGCGGGTTCCCGGCGCGATGCCATCGTCCGGCCAGCCGTCGGCCTCGTTATAGATCAAGCCACACACAATGCACTGCCACTTCTTCATCGGTAAATACTCTCGGTTCTCAGGCTGTCCTGGCCCAAGCGGTCGATGGGTAACTCGATTGCCGCCAGGCTCAGGGCGTTTTGTACTGATCGGTGCGCTCATATGCAAGCGCGATCGACGCAACAGGGCGGTCCTCAGGGGTCAGGCCCAGCAATCAAACATGCTAAGCTCGCCACTTCGACTGTTGCCAATAATTACCCACCGTGTCCCACCAACGCCTTCTTCTTGTTGCCCCTGACTGGCTCCAGCAAAATCAGCTGATGGAGTTACCCGATTCTGTGACCCTCGATTGGCTATTCAATCAGGACTCGCTGACCCGCCGCCTAACTCGCCTTTCTGCCAATAGTTTCAGCGTGACCCCCCTGTTCGAGGGCTGGCAAACCCTGCGTGCGGACGAATGTGCAGCACTGGACTTGCCCGCTCAAAGCCTTGGCTGGGTGCGCGAGGTGTATTTGCGCGGCAATGCCCAAAAGTGGGTCTTTGCCCGTAGCGTCGCGGCACAAAGCGCCCTGCTGGAAGGCGGATTGAACATGGATGAGCTGGGCACGCGGTCACTGGGCGAGTTGCTGTTTTGCGACGCGGCGTTCGAGCGCGGCGCCCTCGAGGTGTGCCACTACCCCGGCGCGTGGCTGCCCGCTGATGATGCTGTCGAAGGCTTGTGGGGTCGACGCTCATGTTTCAGCCGTGGCGCCTTGAGCTTGTTGGTGGCTGAGGTCTTTCTGCCGAATCTGTGGCACGCGACTGAAGTCGCCGGGCCCGTTGTTACGGAGCATCATTGATGTACCTGAGCCTGCTTAAATCGCTGAACCGCCTGAATCCACGGGCCTGGGACTTTATCCAGCTGACCCGCATCGACAAGCCCATCGGCATTTACCTGCTGCTGTGGCCGACCCTGTGGGCGCTGTGGATCGCGGCCAAGGGCGTGCCGTCTTTGAGCAATCTGCTGATTTTCGTGATCGGCGTGATTCTGATGCGTGCCGCCGGTTGCGTGATCAATGACTTCGCCGACCGTAAAGTCGACGGCCACGTAAAACGCACCGAGCAGCGCCCGCTGGTCAGCGGCAAGGTCCGCTCGCGTGAAGCGCTGGTGTTGTTCGCGGTACTGGTGGGCTTGAGTTTTCTCCTGGTGTTGCTCACCAACTCGCAGACCGTCTGGCTGTCGTTCGGCGGCTTGGCACTGGCGGCGTGCTACCCCTTCATGAAACGCTACACCTACTACCCGCAGGTGGTGCTGGGCGCAGCGTTTTCGTGGGGCATGCCGATGGCGTTCACCGCCGAGACCGGCGACCTGCCGGCAGCGGCCTGGTTGCTGTACATCGCTAATCTGCTGTGGACTGTGGGCTACGACACCTACTACGCGATGACCGACCGCGAAGACGACCTGAGAATCGGGGTCAAATCCACAGCGGTGCTGTTCGGCGATGCCGACCGCGTGATCATTCTCAGTTTGCAGGGCCTGGCGCTGGGCTGTCTGCTGCTGGCCGGGTCACGCTTTGAGCTGGGCACGTGCTTCCACGCAGGTCTGCTGGTGGCCGCTGGGTGCTTTGTCTGGGAGTTCTGGTACACACGCAATCGTGAGCCGCAACGCTGTTTCAAAGCGTTTCTGCATAATCATTGGGCGGGGTTGGCCATTTTTGTCGGCATCGTCGCCGACTATGCACTGCGTTAACCGTCAGCGTTCAAGCAGACGGCTAACGCAACTGCCAGGCGCTTAATGCTTGGCGGCGTGCCACATGTCCATTTTGCCGTCGCCCATCATGTCTCCCGCCTTTTTGTCCATTTTGAAGGTGTAGAGCGGTTTGCCGTCATAGGCCCATTGCATCGTGCCATCATCGCGCTTGATCGTTGTCCACTCGCCAGCCGCTTTGCCGTCGGCAGGCGCCATCAGGGGTGGCCAGCTTTCAGCGCACGAGCCATTGCACATTGATTTACCGTTAGCGTCCTTGTCGAAGGTATACAGCGTCATTCCCTTCTGATCGACCATCATTCCGTTCTTGACCATGGCAGGGTCGGCAGCGAACGCCATCCCGGACGAAGCCAGTACCGCCGCGGTAAGCAAGCCAAGCAAGGTTTTCGAGATTTTAGCCATTTTAGATACATCCTCTTTTGTTTTAAGAGCGAACTCTAAGCTTAGACTCAAAATACGCAGGCATACTGGCCACTCCCAAGCTGTCACACGACTGCAATAATTCCGTTATCTAATGCGACTCAAGACAGTTAAATGACAAGAGGACAGAGCATGGCTGGCAGGAGCATTCTGATAGTTGACGACGAAGCGCCTATTCGCGAAATGATCGCCGTTGCGTTGGAAATGGCCGGCTACGATTGCATGGAAGCCGAAAACTCCCAGCAAGCCCATGCCATCATCGTTGACCGCAAACCGGACCTGATTTTGCTCGACTGGATGCTGCCTGGCACCTCGGGCATCGAATTGGCCCGCAGACTCAAGCGAGATGAGCTGACCGGCGACATCCCGATCATCATGCTCACCGCCAAAGGTGAAGAGGACAACAAGATCCAGGGCCTGGAAGTCGGTGCCGACGACTACATCACCAAGCCGTTCTCACCCCGCGAACTTGTCGCACGCCTCAAGGCGGTGTTACGCCGCGCCGGGCCGAGCGATGTCGAAGCACCAATTGAAGTGGGCGGCCTGTTACTCGATCCGATCAGTCACCGCGTCACCATCGACGGCAAGCCCGCAGAAATGGGCCCGACCGAATACCGTTTGCTGCAATTTTTCATGACCCATCAGGAACGCGCCTACACCCGTGGCCAATTGCTCGATCAGGTGTGGGGCGGCAATGTGTATGTCGAAGAGCGCACCGTAGACGTACATATCCGGCGTCTGCGAAAAGCCCTCGGCGACGCCTACGAGAATCTGGTTCAAACTGTTCGCGGCACGGGCTACCGTTTTTCCACCAAGAGCTGATCCCGCGCGTCTTAGCGCGTCGGCTGCTGACAGGCCTGATTGACCGCCCACTCGACAAGGATGCGTTTGAATTGAACCAAAACTGGCATGGCACCCTGATCCGTCACATGCTGCTATTGGTGACCGCCTGCTTGGTGATCGGTTTGGTCAGCGGTTATTACGGCTGGAGCCTGGCGATTGGGCTGGCGGTTTACCTGACATGGACACTCAAACAATTACTGCGCCTGCACCAGTGGCTACGCCAGCATAAACCCGACGAGCCGCCGCCTGACGGTTATGGCTTGTGGGGCGACGTGTTCGACAGCATTTATCAGCTGCAACGCCGTGACCAACGCGTTCGTGGCCGATTGCAAGCGGTGATCGACCGCGTTCAGGAGTCCACTGCGGCCCTCAAAGACGCAGTGATCATGCTCGACAGCGACGGCAACCTGGAATGGTGGAACCGCGCGGCGGAAACCTTGCTCGGCCTGAAAACCCCGCAAGACAGCGGTCAGCCTGTCACCAACCTGGTGCGTCATCCACGCTTCAAAGAATACTTCGAGCAGAACAATTACCTTGAGCCGCTGGAGATCCCCTCGCCGATCAATGATCGCGTGCGCGTGCAGCTGCTCATCACCCGCTATGGCAATAACGAACACCTGATGCTGGTCCGCGATGTGACCCGCCTTCATCAGCTTGAGCAGATGCGCAAAGACTTCGTCGCCAACGTCTCTCATGAGCTACGCACGCCACTGACGGTGATCTGTGGCTATCTGGAAACCTTGCTCGATAACGTTGAAGAGATAAACCCGCGCTGGACTCGTGCTCTGCAGCAGATGCAACAGCAGGGCGCGCGTATGCAAACCCTGCTCAATGACTTGCTGTTGCTGGCCAAACTAGAAGCCACCGACTATCCATCGGGCAACCAGCCGGTCCTCGTACCAACGCTGTTGCAGACCATCAAAAATGACGCCCAAGCGTTGTCCGGGCAGCGCAACCAGCGCATCACTCTGGAAATCGACAGCACACTCGGACTCAAGGGCAGCGAGCCCGAACTGCGCAGTGCGTTTTCCAATCTGGTGTTCAATGCGGTGAAATACACCCCGGCCGAAGGCGCAATCCACATCCGCTGGTGGGGCGACGAGCAAGGCGCACACTTGCGCGTACAGGATTCAGGCCCCGGCATCGAGGCCAAGCATCTGCCGCGCCTGACCGAACGGTTCTACCGCGTCGACTCCAGCCGAGCGTCCAATACCGGTGGCACAGGGCTTGGCCTGGCCATCGTCAAGCACGTGCTGTTACGCCATCGAGGCACACTGGATATCAGCAGCGTGCTGGGCAAAGGCAGCAGTTTTACCTGCCATTTTGCCCCTGCCCAAGAGATCAAGCTCTGAGCAAACCCTAGGCAAGCTGGCCGGTAGCCGCTACATTGCGCTCTTATGCTCGCCACTTTGGCTGCGGCAACCCCCTCGATAATACGGAACCTTTAAAACTCCACCATGGACCCTTCCCCTAGTTATAACCTGGCCTCACTTTTTGCCGATTTCGGCATGATTCTTTTTGCAATGGTCCTGGTTCTGCTCAACGGCTTTTTCGTTGCCGCCGAGTTCGCCATGGTCAAGCTGCGCTCGACCAAGGTCGAATCCATCGCCGTTAAAAACGGCTGGCGCGGTCATATCCTGCGCACGGTCCACAGTCAGCTGGACGCCTATCTTTCAGCTTGCCAGTTGGGTATCACCCTCGCCTCCCTCGGCCTTGGCTGGGTCGGTGAGCCTGCGTTTGCCCACTTGTTGGCACCGCTGCTGGACATGGTCGGCGTACAGTCGCCGGAATTGATCAAGGGCATATCGTTCTTCAGTGCGTTTTTCATCATCTCTTACCTGCACATCGTCGTCGGCGAGCTGGCCCCCAAATCCTGGGCGATCCGCAAACCCGAGCTGTTGTCGTTATGGACGGCCGTGCCGCTGTATATGTTCTATTGGACCATGTACCCGGCGATTTACCTGCTCAACGCCAGCGCCAACGGCATCCTGCGCATCGCTGGCCAAGGCGAACCCGGCCCGCATCACGATCATCAATACAGCCGTGAAGAACTGAAGCTGATTCTGCATTCGAGCCGAGGCCAGGACCCGAGCGATCAAGGCATGCGCGTGCTGGCCTCCGCCGTCGAAATGGGCGAACTGGAGGTGGTCGATTGGGCCAATTCCCGCGAAGACCTGGTGACCCTCGACTGCAATGCACCGCTCAAGGAAATCCTGGCCCTGTTCCGCCGTCACAAATTCAGCCGCTACCCGGTCTACGATGCAGAGCGTGGCGAATTCGTCGGCCTGCTGCACATCAAGGACTTGTTGCTGGAACTGGCCGCGCTGGACCATATCCCCGCGTCGTTCAACCTCTCCGAGCTGACCCGGCCATTGGAGCGCGTATCCAAACACATGCCCCTGTCACGCCTGCTGGAGCAGTTCCGCAAGGGTGGCGCGCACTTCGCACTGGTTGAGGAGGCCGACGGCAAAGTCATCGGTTACCTGACCATGGAAGACGTGCTGGAAGTATTGGTCGGCGATATCCAAGACGAACACCGCAAGGCCGAACGCGGCATTCTTGCCTACCAACCCGGCAAGCTGCTGGTGCGGGGCGATACGCCGCTGTTCAAGATCGAGCGCCTGCTGGGTATCGATCTGGACCACATCGACGCGGAGACACTCGCCGGATTGATCTACGAGACCCTGAAGCGGGTGCCCGAAGAAGAGGAAGTGCTGGAAGTCGAAGGCCTGCGCATCATCATCAAGAAGATGAAAGGGCCGAAAATCGTCCTGGCCAAGGTGCTCAAGCTCGATTGACCTGGAAAGGCCCATTCGTTCCCACGTGATGACGCAATCTACTGTGCGGTCTGTGTGGGAACGAGTTCATTCGTGATAGGGGTGTTCCGGACCGCCTCAGTTCCCGCCTACCGCAAAATTCGGCAGGCTGTCGACGCGCTCCGCGAACCGATAGGGAATCGACTCCAGCCCCAGCCCACCGTTACGCTGCACCACGAAATGCAGATGGGGCCCGCTGCTGTTACCGGTATTGCCGGAACGCGCCAGCGCGCTGCCGACAACGACGCGCTGACCTTCCTTGACGCTCACCGAGCCACGCATCAGGTGTAAATAGACACCCATGGTGCCGTCGTCGTGCAGTATCCGGACAAAATTACCTGAAGGGTCCGCACCGTGGCCCGATTGACCATTCTCGGTTTTAACCACCGTCCCCGCCCGAGCGGCAATGATTGGCGTGCCTTCGGGCATGGCAATGTCCATCGCGTAACGGCTTTTAATACCAAAGTGGCTGAAGGCGCCATTGGGACCCTGGCTCAAGCGAAAAGGCCCGCCCTGCCAAGGCAGCGGGTAACTGTAACCCTGAGGCTGACGCCCAGGGTCGCCCAGCGAGTAGCGCAGCTTGGGCGTGTAACTCAGCGCCTTGCCCGCCTGCCGGGGACTGAGCACGGCCAGACGCACAGCGCTGTGGGCGGGAATGACACGGTGGATCGGCTGCCCCGTGGTGCCCAGCACATTCTTCAGCGCCGTGACCTGCAACTCCACCTCGACAGGCGCATACGAATCGTTGCGCACAAACAGGCTGTGCACGCCCTTGTCCTTTTTGATGTTCAGATGCACCTGTTTTTCAAGGTGCTCGACGATCCGCTCGCGAGGCACCACCACCGTAGCACCCGCCGTTGGCCTGTCGGTAAACGAGACCACGCCATTGGCATCGGTGAATTTATAGATGGTCACCGCCACCGACGATTGCGCGGTCAGCAACAGAGCACACAGGAGTAAGCAGCGCTCGAGCATCGTGATTGATATCTGGGTAGTGGGAGGCAGGGAGAGCGTAGCAGCGATTTGCCGCCATTTGGGGGTGGCGGTATCAATCAGTAGCAAAGAGGCAGGGAAATCAGACAAACCGCGTCAGCACCTTCGCAGGCAAGCCTGCGAAGGTGCTGACGCTCAGGGATCAACCCCCCGGTACGAAGTGCTTTTGCGCCGTGCCGCGGGCGATCAGGCGGGAGACGTAGTCGAGTTTCTGTGCGTCCTGGTCGACAAAGCGGAAGGTCAGTTGCAGCCAATCGCTGTCGGGTTTGGGTTCGTAGGCGACGATGGCGTGTAGGTAGCCGTTGAGACGGGCGACTTCGGCGTTCTCGCCTTGTTCAAGGTCGAGTACGGCGCTGTCGAGCACCTGTGGCAGGACGTCACCGCGACGCACCACCAGCAGCGCTTCCTTGAGGCTCAGCGCCTTGATCACGCATTGCTGGTTACCACTGGGCAACCGCAATTGGCCTTGACCGCGGCCGCCAAGGGCTGGCGCAGCAGCAGGCGCAGAGGCCCGGGCAGACGAGTTGATCAACGGCGCCGCTTTCGGCCCGGTAGCTGGCGCAGCGGCCGGCCTGACCACTTCCGCCTTGCCACCGGTCAGGGCGCTGAGGGAATCGTTACCGAACGCCGAGTTCATCTTGGTTGGCGCGCTGGCCAACAGGGTGTCGAGCTTGCCGACTCTGGCCAGCGCCTTCTTGACCTTGGTCAGCAGCTGCTCATTGGTGAACGGCTTGCCAATAAAGTCGGTGACACCGGCCTGGATCGCCTGGACCACGTTTTCCTTGTCACCACGGCTGGTGACCATGATGAACGGCAAGGCCTTGAGGTTGTCCTGCCCACGGCACCAGGTCAGCAGTTCCAGACCGGACATCTCCGGCATTTCCCAGTCGCATAACACCAGATCGAACGCCTGACGCTCCAGCAAGACCTGAGCCTTGCGACCGTTGACGGCGTCTTCGATGTGAATGCCGGGAAAGTAGTTACGTAAACCTTTTTTCACCAGATCGCGAATAAATGGCGCGTCATCCACCACCAGTACACTGACTTTACTCATTGATCTTTCCTTTAAAATCCCGACAAGCATAGCGCTGGTTGATGGCCAATTGCTAAACCGATTAACGACGCCAGGACTTTTCGTTCGCGGGCGGCTTGAACTCAAAGCCCGTAACGAAAACGCCCGACAATGAGCCGGGCGTTTTTTTGCAGGCAGTCTTATTTATCGTCAGGTTTGACCAGAACATTAGCGCTATCGTCAATGACGCCCTGCACTTCTTCCCTCATGCGCTTGAGGCCCATATGGCGGACGTCGGTACCGCGCACCAGATAGATGACCAGCTCCGAAATATTACGGGCATGGTCGCCGATACGTTCCAGCGAACGCAGCACCCAAATCACGCTCAACACCCGCGAGATAGAACGCGGGTCTTCCATCATGTACGTGACCAGCTCGCGCAGCGCGGTTTTGTATTCGCGGTCGATGGTCTTGTCGTACTGGGCCACGGACAGCGCCAGATCGGCATCGAAGCGAGCGAACGCATCAAGTGCATCACGGACCATGTTGCGCACCTGATCGCCGATATGCCGCACTTCAACGTAACCACGCGGCGATTCGCCTTCTTCACACAGCTGAATGGCGCGCTTGGCAATTTTGGTGGACTCATCACCGATGCGCTCCAGATCGATCACAGACTTGGAAATGCTGATGATCAAACGTAGGTCGGAGGCCGCTGGCTGACGACGCGCAAGAATACGCAGACATTCTTCATCAATGTTGCGTTCCATCTGGTTGATCTGGTCGTCGATGTCACGAACCTGCTGGGCCAGGCCCGAGTCGGCTTCGATCAACGAGGTCACCGCATCGTTGACCTGTTTCTCGACCAAGCCACCCATTGCCAGCAGATGGCTGCGCACTTCCTCCAGTTCGGCGTTGAACTGCTGGGAGATGTGATGAGTAAGGCTGTCTTTATCGATCATGCTTATTGTCCTTGGAACGTCCAGTTAACTACGAGACCGCAGCAGTACTTCAGGGCCAACGAGCCAGGCCCTAGCCGTAACGACCGGTGATGTAGTCTTCTGTCTGTTTTTTCGCCGGGTTGGTGAACAGCGTGTCGGTATCACCGAACTCGACCAGTTTGCCCATGTACATAAAGGCGGTGTAGTCGGAGACCCGCGCCGCCTGTTGCATGTTGTGGGTCACAATGACAATGGTGTACTTGGCTTTCAGCTCGTAGATCAGCTCTTCGACTTTCAGCGTCGAGATCGGATCAAGTGCCGAGCACGGCTCATCAAGCAGCAGGACTTCCGGCTCCACAGCGATGGTACGTGCGATCACCAAACGTTGCTGCTGACCACCGGACAGTCCCAGTGCCGACTCGTGCAGGCGGTCTTTGACCTCCTCCCACAGTGCCGCACCCTTGAGCGCCCACTCGACCGCTTCATCGAGCACACGTTTTTTGTTGATGCCCTGAATACGTAGCCCGTACACCACGTTTTCATAGATGGTTTTCGGGAACGGGTTGGGCTTCTGGAACACCATGCCGACGCGGCGACGCAGTTCAGCCACGTCTTCGCCCTTGCGATAGATGTCGTGGCCGTACAGGTTGATGGCGCCTTCCACACGGCAGCCATCAACCAGGTCGTTCATCCGGTTGAACGTGCGCAACAAGGTTGACTTGCCGCAGCCGGACGGGCCGATAAAGGCGGTCACGCGTTGTTTCGGGATGTTCATGCTGACGTCGAACAACGCCTGCTTGTCGCCGTAGAACAGGCTCAGACCCGGCACTTCGAGCGCAACGGTTTCATTCGCCAGATTCAGGCCTTGCTTATCGCGTCCCAGGGCGGACATGTTGATGCCATGGGTATGGGTTTCGTGCTGCATAGGGTTACTCCATACGCTAACAATTCGTTTCATCGAACCGCCCTCCTCGCATGAGTGGGCGGCGCTCTTCAAATCAGCTATCCAGCGCTTTGTACTTCTCGCGCAGGTGGTTACGAATGGCCACCGCAGACAGGTTGAGCAAGGCGATCACCAGTACCAGCAGCAGCGCCGTGGCGTACACCAGCGGCCGCGCGGCTTCGACGTTCGGGCTCTGGAAGCCGACGTCATAAATATGGAAGCCCAAGTGCATGATCTTCTGGTCAAGGTGCAGGTACGGGTAGTTGCCGTCCACCGGCAGCGACGGCGCCAGTTTCACTACACCCACCAGCATCAACGGCGCCACTTCACCGGCAGCACGGGCGACCGCCAGAATCATCCCGGTCATCATCGCCGGGCTGGCCATGGGCAGCACGATCTTCCATAGGGTTTCAGCCTTGGTTGCGCCGAGTGCCAGCGAGCCCTCGCGAACGGTACGCGGAATACGCGCCAAGCCTTCTTCGGTGGCAACGATCACCACGGGAACGGCCAGCAGTGCGAGGGTCAGAGACGCCCAGAGCAAGCCTGGCGTGCCGAAGGTCGGCGCTGGCAAGGCTTCAGGGAAGAACAGCCGATCCACCGAACCGCCGAGCACGTAAACAAAGAAACCCAGACCGAATACCCCGTACACAATCGCCGGCACCCCGGCCAGGTTATTCACCGCGATACGGATCAACCGGGTGACCGGGCCTTGCCGTGCGTACTCTCGCAGGTACACCGCAGCCAGAACGCCGAACGGAGTGACGATCATGGCCATGATCAAGGTCATCATCACAGTGCCGAAAATCGCCGGGAAGATCCCGCCTTCGGTGTTGGCTTCACGCGGGTCTTCGCTGAGGAACTCCCACAATTTCTTGAAGTAGAAACCAAGCTTGGTAAAAGTGCCCATGGCATTCGGTTGGTAAGCGTGAACCACTTTGCCAACGCTGATCACCACTTCGGTGCCGTTGGCATCGCGGGCTGTCAGGCTGTCGCGATTGAATGCCTCATGCAACGAGCCCAGTCGCCCTTCAATCGCCTGGTAACGAGCGTCCAGTTCGGCGCGCTCGCTGTCCATGTCCGCTTGAGCGGCAGCATCGAGCTTGCCGTCGAGTTCCAGTTTGCGTTTGTGCAGACGCAGACGCTCGATGCCATGGTTGATGGCACCAATGTCTTTTTTCTCGAGCCTGCCAAGCTCACTGGCCAGGGTTTCGACGCGCTTGATTCGCTCTTGAAGAATCGGCCAGGCTGCTTCACCTTCGGCGATGACTTTGCCGTCTTCCTTGAGGTTGACCAGGTAGCCGTAGTAGTTACCCCACTCACGTCGCTCCAGGGTCATCAGCTCGGCAGGTTTGCTCTGTTCCGTCAGCCATTCGCCGACAACCCAGGTGAAATCGCTTGGGTTGGTATCACGGTTGCCGACCTTGAACAGCTCGCGAGTCATGAACTCCGGACCCACATCGGGTACCGGCAAGCCCGCACCCTTGAGGCGAGCGCGAGGTACTTCCTCGGCCTGTACCACTTCACCGATCAATACATGGTTAGTCTGATTGGGCACGTTGTACTGCGCGCGCACCACATCAGCCGGCCAGAAGTGACCCAAGCCACGGACGGCGATCACTGTCAGCAAGCCCAGAGTCATGATCACCGCGATGGACACAGCGCCCGCGCTCATCCAGACGCCAGGGGCACCGCTCTTGAACCAACTCTTGAGGGAGTTCTGTTTCACAGACTTCTACCTTCCTTAGAGAGACGAATATTTCTTGCGCAGACGCTGACGAATCAGCTCCGCTAAGGTGTTCATCACGAAGGTGAACATCAGCAGCACCAGCGCTGCCAGGAACAGCACTCGATAATGGCTGCCGCCGACTTCGGACTCTGGCATCTCAACCGCGACGTTCGCCGCCAGAGTACGCATGCCTTCGAACAGGTTCATGTCCATGATCGGTGTATTACCGGTGGCCATCAGCACGATCATGGTCTCGCCGACAGCGCGGCCCATGCCGATCATCAAGGCCGAGAAAATGCCAGGGCTGGCGGTGAGGATCACCACCCGCGTCATGGTCTGCCATGGCGTCGCACCCAGGGCCAGCGAGCCCAGAGTCAGACCGCGCGGCACGCTGAATACGGCGTCTTCAGCGATGGAGTAGATGTTCGGAATCACTGCGAAACCCATGGCCAGCCCGACCACCAGTGCGTTGCGCTGATCATAGGTAATGCCCAGGTCGTTGGTGATCCACATGCGCATGTCGCCGCCGAAGAACCAGGTTTCCATATACGGGCTCATGCCCAACGACAACCAGCCCACCAGCAACACCACAGGTATCAGGATCGCGGCTTCCCAACCATCCGGCACTCGCAGCCGGAATGACTCAGGCAAGCGGCTCCAGATAAAGCCCGCCAA
This sequence comes from Pseudomonas sp. 10C3, assembly GCF_036346185.1. NCBI lineage: Bacteria > Pseudomonadati > Pseudomonadota > Gammaproteobacteria > Pseudomonadales > Pseudomonadaceae > Pseudomonas > Pseudomonas sp. 10C3. The sequence goes on from NZ_JASJVE010000009.1 coordinate 162,162, forward strand.
CAGAATACCAATCGGTGTCAGCAGCAACAGGCTGAAGATCCCCGGCAAATGCCCTTCCAGATACGGCGCCAGAAACAGGCCAGCGAAAAAGCCGAGAATCACTGTCGGCATCGCTTCCATCAGTTCGATCACCGGCTTGACCTTGCGGCGCATGCCCGGGGCCATGAAGTAAGCGGTGTAGATCGCAGCGGCAATCGCCAGGGGCGCCGCCAGCAGCATCGCGTAGAACGCCGCTTTCAAGGTGCCGTAGGTCAATGGCGCGAGGCTCAGCTTGGGCTCGAAGTCAGTGCTCGACGCAGTGGACTGCCAGACGTACTTCGGTCCGTCGTAGTTTTCGTACCAGACCTTGCTCCACAGCGCGCTCCACGAAACTTCCGGGTGCGGGTTGCGCAGGCTCATTGGCAGCAACTTGCCGCCCTCTTCGACGATGACCTCGTCAGCACGTGGCGACAGTCCCATGACACCTGGGCCCTGAGCCACCTGATCGACCAACAGCGTGCGATGCGCGGTGCTATGGAACACCCCGAGCTTGCCGGAAGCGTCGAGGGCGACGAAGCCTTTACGGCGCTCTTCGCCGGTGATTTGTACGATCGGCGTGGTGCCCATCTGGAAGTCACGGATGTGCTCCAGGCGCAACTCGCCGTCGGTATCGCGGGCCATGAACCACTGAGCCAGACCGCCCGTGGTGCTGCCGATAATCAGCGACACACCGCCGACCAATTGCGTACTGGCGGAGACTTCAGCGTTACCGTCTTCCAGCAGTTTGTAGCGGCCGTTGAGGCTGCGATCACGCAAGCTGAAGACGTCGGCCTGAGCGCGACCGTTGATCACGTACAGCCACTGCTGGCGCGGATCGATAAAGATTGCCTTGACCACTTCGGTCATGTGCGGCAGTTCGATGCGGGTCAACTCGCTGGTGGTCTCCCCGGTCATCATGTTTTCTTCCTGGGACAAGGAGAGCACATGCAATTGCGAGCCGGTGGAACCCGCTACCATCAGGACTTTGTCGCTGGCGTTGAGGCTGACGTGCTCCAAGGGCCGGCCTTGTTCGTCCAGGCTCAGCGCCGCTTCGCCAAATGGATACGTGATGGTCGGACTGATGGTCTTGACGTTGCCCGGGTAGGTGATCAGGTAGTTGTGTTTGAACACCAGTGCCTGACCGTTGGACAGACCCAGCACCATCAACGGGCTGCCTGGCTGATCTTTACCGATAGCCGTCACAGTCGTGCCCGTCGGAATCGGCAAGGCGACATGCTTGAGCTCGGTCCCGTCGTCGATGCGGAAGAACAGCGCTTCACCCTTGTCGGATACTCGCAGGCCAACCTTGTTCTGCTCTTCGATGGCAATCATCAGTGGCTTGCCCGCATCCTGCATCCAGGCCGGATTGAGCGCCTTCTCGGTGGTCAGTTTCGCACCTTGGAACAAGGGCGCGACCACGTAAGCAAGATAGAAGAAAATCAGCGTAATAGCGGCCAGCACTGCCAGGCCACCGACCAGTACATACCACTGGGTCAGACGGTCTTTAAACGCGCGTATACGGCGTTTTCGCTTGAGCTCGGGCGTATTGAAGTCAATTCGCTCGGGAGGGGAATTTTGAGTCATGGTGGAATTGGCCAGATCATTCATGCGCTCACCCTAGCGGTCCTTTATTACAAAAACATGACAGTGCGGTGACGCAAAAAATCCGCAGCCCAAAAGTACTGGCAGCGGACTACGAAATTAGTAGCGGGACCCCGTTGAATCAGGTCCCGCTCAGGTATTGAGATCGGGGCAAAAAGTGCGTGCCCCGCGTCAACCCTTACTTAGCAGCGCCTTCCTGCAAGCCCAGGTCAGCCAGTGCTTTTGCAGCAACCTTGGCTGGCAACGGGATGTAACCGTCTTTGATCACGACTTCTTGACCCTGTTTAGACAGGACCATTTTCACGAACTCGGCTTCCAGCGGTGCCAGAGGCTTGTTCGGCGCTTTGTTCACGTAGATGAACAGGAAGCGCGACAGTGGGTATTTGCCGTTCAGTGCGTTTTCTTCGCTGTCTTCGATGAATTCAGTGCTGCCTTTCTTGGACAGGGCAACCGTCTTCACGCTGGACGTTTTGTAGCCGATACCTGAGTAACCGATGCCGTTCAACGAGCTGCTGATCGAGCTTACAACCGAAGCAGAACCTGGCTGTTCGTTAACGTTAGCGCGGAAGTCGCCTTTGCACAGGGCTTCTTCTTTGAAGTAGCCGTAAGTGCCGGATACCGAGTTACGACCGAACAGTTGGATCGGTTTGCCAGCCAGGTCGCCGGTCACGCCAACATCACCCCAGGTTTTGGCTTCGGCTTTGGCGCCACACAGACGGGTCGCGGAGAAGATCGCGTCCACTTGTTCCATGGTCAGGTGCTGAATCGGGTTGTCTTTATGTACAAAAATAGCCAAGGCATCGACCGCGACCGGGATTGCAGTTGGCTTGTAGCCGTACTTCTGCTCGAAAGCCGCCAATTCGGTGTCTTTCATTTTGCGGCTCATCGGGCCCAGGTTCGAGGTGCCCTCAGTCAACGCAGGTGGTGCGGTGGCCGAACCGGCTGCTTGAATCTGAATGTTCACGCTTGGGTATTCTTTTTTGTAAGCCTCAGCCCACAAGGTCATCAAGTTTGCCAGGGTATCGGAGCCGACACTGGACAGGTTACCCGAGACACCGGTGGTCTTGGTATAGCCTGGAATAGCTGGGTCAACAGCAGCAACCGCAGTGGCGGTGGCAACGCCTGCGGCGACGAAAGTCAGAGCCGCCATCAATCGCTTAAGTCTCATGCCTTGCTCCTAGCAAAATTGGATAGGTATTGGATCGACGCCAAGTATCTAAGGGCCGTGTGAACACTCTATGAAAGCAATGTGACAATTAGATGAAAGGCCATCATCGACTTTCAATGATAGCCGTTCAGTTCAGGAGGGGGCGGCGGCATTCGCCCAGCAGGCAAGGCGATTCAACACTCAGCGTTGCTTGCGCAACAAATGGATGCCAATCAGCATGCCCATGACGCAGAGGGCTGCCACGTACCAGGCCGGCCCCATTGGACTGGTCTTGAGCATGAGGGTCACCACCATCGGCGTCAGACCGCCAAATATCGCGTACGCCAGGTTGTACGAGAACGACAGTCCCGAGAACCGCACGGCTGCCGGAAAGGCCTGGACCATGACGAACGGCACCGCACCGATGACGCCGACAAATAACCCGGTGACGGCGTACAACGGAAACAGCCAGTCGGGGTGCGCCAAAAGGCTGTGATAGAACGTCCATGAACTGACAAGCAACGCCAGGCAACCGAGGATAAACACCCAGCCAGCGCCAAAGCGATCCGCCAGAGAACCCGCGCCGACACAGCCCAGGCTCAGGCAGACAATCGCCAGACTATTGGCCTTCAGCGCCGTCGCGGGGGAGAAGCCGTAAACCGTTTGCAATACCGTTGGGGTCATCAGGATCACGACGATGACGCCAGCCGACAACAGCCAGGTCAATAGCATCGATAACAGGATCGCCCCGCGATGGTCGCGCAACACGGCCTTGAGCGGCACCTCTTCGGCCAGCGCCTTGCGCAGCTGCAGCTCGGCGAAAACCGGCGTTTCATGCAGCCAGCGGCGCAGGTAAACAGACAGCAGACCAAATACGCCCCCAAGCAAAAACGGAATCCGCCATGCGTAATCGAGCATCTCCTCAGCGCTGTAGAGGCTATTGATCAGGGTGGCGACCAGCGAACCCAGCAAAATGCCCGAGGTCAGGCCGGCGGTCAGGGTGCCGCACGCGTAGCCAATGCTGCGCGGCGGCACATGCTCGGACACAAATACCCAGGCGCCAGGCACCTCACCGCCAATCGCCGCACCCTGAATAACCCGCATCAACAGCAGCAGAATCGGCGCCCACAGGCCAATCTGCGCGTACGTCGGCAACAAGCCCATGATCAGGGTCGGTACGGCCATCATGAAAATGCTCAGGGTGAACATTTTCTTGCGCCCCAAAAGGTCGCCGAAGTGCGCCATAACGATGCCACCCAGCGGTCGCGCCAGGTAACCGGCAGCAAAAATACCGAAGGTCTGCATCAGTCGCAGCCACTCAGGCATATCCGCAGGGAAAAACAACTTGCCGACCACAGTGGCAAAAAACACGAAAATGATGAAGTCGTAAAACTCCAACGCTCCGCCCAAGGCAGAAAGCGACAAGGTCTTATAGTCGCTGCGGGTCAGCGGGCGCGAGGGCTGCACGGTACTTGAGGACACAGTGGACATGGCAAGGGCTTCTCTTGGGATTGCTGAGCATCAGCAACGCTGGCTGAGGCTTGACGGCTTGCACACTTCCTCACTAAGGAAAACGCTGACATGGGCATCAAAATTGCCCTTATAGCGAAAAGTACAGAGTCGATCGGGTCCGGCACGATAGCAAATTCTCTAAAAAGCACACAGTCAGGCGCTTTACGCAGTCAAAATGAGAACCGAGTGGTCGTCGCATGGTCCATCGATCGATATACTCGCAGACCGTAAGAGACAATCCAGCGTACTCCGGGTTGCTGTGCGAAATCGCCGCTGAGCCCAATCCAGCCGCTTTCGCAGAGTTTCCCCTTAAGGCATCGCTGAAAGCGGATGAACGCAATTTGTTCATGAACATCGTTTTCACTGAGACCTGTTAACCGCACCAAAACATTAAAGAGTCATGGGTCGAGGCACCCTAGGCATGATTGAACTCGAACAAGAAGATCCGATACCGCAGGGCGACCTTGCATTGCAAATTACTGCTTTGCCCCGCGAAACCAATGGTTTCGGCGATATTTTCGGCGGCTGGCTGGTCTCGCAAATGGACTTGGCGGGAACTGCCATGGCCAGTAAAGTCGCTGGCGGCCGCGTTGCGACCGTAGCCATTGATCGCATGGCATTCCTGATCCCGGTCGCAGTCGGCGCGCAATTGTCCTTCTATACCCAGGCCCTGGACATCGGCCGCAGCTCGATCCAGATGATGGTCGAAGTATGGAGCGATGACCCACTGTCCAGCGAATGGCGCAAAGTCACCGAAGCGGTGTTTGTGTTCGTCGCCATCGATGGTAGCGGCCGCACTCGCTCGGTACCGGCACGGCGATAAGCCTGGGTATCGGTCTGCTGGGGTAAACTCGTTGACTGTCGCACGGTCTACTTTTATCACTGTACTTGAGTGAGCACCCCCGCATGCCAACGCCCCATGTCGAATCCGTCAAACTCGGTGAGCTCAACTGCTGGCGCATCCGCCACGGTCAGGCCGAGTTACTCGTCGCCCAGCAAGGCGCGCACATCCTCAGCTACCAAGTGGACGGCGAGCCGCCACTGATCTGGCTAAACGACAAAGCTGTCTTCAAACAAGGCAAGCCGATCCGCGCCGGTATTCCGATTTGCTGGCCCTGGTTTGGCAATCTGGAGCGCAACCCTGCCAGCGTACAGGCGATGCGCAACAGCAGCGAACCGGCCAACGCCCACGGCGAAGTCCGGGTACTAGACTGGGAATTGCTGGGCATTGGCAATGATGGCGACGCGTTACTCGCCGAATTCGTATTGCCGCAGGCTGAAGGTCATTTGCCTGGTTGGCCGCATAACGTCGCCCTCAAACTGAGCATTCGTCTGGACGAGCAGTTGCATGTCAGCCTGCTCAGCTACAACGCTGGCACCGAAGACGTTACCTTCAGCCAGGCATTGCACAGTTATTTCGCGGTCAGCGATGCACGACAGGTCCACGTCGAAGGCCTGGACGGCTCGCGTTACCTGGACACATTGAAAAACTGGGAAGACGAGCATCGGCAGGACGGCGACCTGCATTTCACGGCCGAGACGGACCGCGTTTACCTGGACACACCGCACCATCTGAGCATCGTCGATCCGGGCTGGCAGCGACGGATTCAGATCATGACCAGCGGCTCAAAGTCAGCGGTGCTGTGGAATCCGTGGGTCGACAAGACCAGGACCTTAAGCGACATGGCCGAAGACGGCTGGCAGCACATGGTTTGTGTCGAGACCGCCAACGTCCTGTCCGATGTCGTCACGTTGGCGCCAGATGCCATGCACACCCTGAGTGTCAGCATCTGGGCCGAGCCGCTGGCGGCGTTGCCGGAAGCGTAACCGCTACAGGTCCGCTTCGACCACGACGCGGACCTTCGAAGCATCCAGCGCGTAGGCTGCATCGGCCATGTTATTGCTGACCGCCTCGACCTTCAGCGTGCCGATCACCCACAGCGGCGTGTAGATATCGTCCAGCTTCAGGCCTTTTGGATAACGCACCAGCACCAGTTGATTGGGTGGCGGCGGCGGCACATGGATGCATGCGCCCGGATATGGCACGAGGAAGAACAGGGTACTGCGGCCTTTCGCGTCTGTTTCCAGCGGCACGGGATAACCACCAAGACGGATATTTTTGCCATTCATGGCGGGTACGGTCTTGGCCGAGTACATCACGGCAGGCAAGCCTTTGCTCTGCTTCAAACCGCCTTTGCTATCGAACGTCCCCTGCGCTTCCGGGGAGTTGTGATCGATTTCAGGCATGGCCTCGAGGGCTTTTTGATCCGACTTGGGCATCAGCTCGAGCCAATCGGTTTCTGGCAGCTCGGCGCGGGCCAGCCCGGAAGCCAACAGCAGCGCTATAAGGAGGAGACGGCGCATGGGAGAGCTCGGCAATGTATGTGGTCTCACTAGCTCTCTGCGCAGCAATAGCGCAGAGAGCCGATGAATAACTGTCAGTCTTTTTTGATCATGCCGTAAAGCACCAGCAGCACCACCGCACCCACCAATGCGCCGAGGAAACCCGCGCCCTGGCCTGCCTGATAAATGCCCAGCGCCTGACCCCCGTAGGTCGCAGCCAGCGAGCCCCCGATACCCAGCACAATGGTCATGATCCAACCCATGCTGTCATCGCCTGGCTTGAGGAAGCGAGCCAGCAAGCCCACGATCAAACCGATAAAAATGGTTCCGATAATACCCATGCCTTTTCCTCTGTATTAATTGGACGAACCAAGGCCTGATGACGGCATTAGCGTCCTGTCATCAGAGAACCGCTGGCAGGATTGGTTCCACATACGTCTATTGCAGCTATTACAGCTTGATCAGCGCTTCGACTTTTTTGATCTGCCGATCAAGGGTGGCGCGATCAGCACAGCGCAAGGTGGCGTGACCCACTTTGCGCCCAACCTTGAACGCCTTGCCGTAGTGATGCAGATGGCAGTCATCGATGGCGACGACCTTGTCCACAGCCGGCACTTCACCGATGAAGTTGAGCATGGCGCTTTCGCCGACCTTGGCAGTGGAGCCCAACGGCAAACCCGCCACCGCCCGCAGGTGGTTTTCGAACTGGCTGCACTCGGCGCCTTCGGTGGTCCAATGCCCCGAGTTATGCACACGGGGTGCAATCTCGTTGGCCTTCAAACCGCCATCGACTTCAAAGAACTCGAACCCCAGCACGCCGACGTAATCGAGTTGCTTGAGTACGCGACCGGCGTAATCCTCAGCCAGCGCTTGCAGCGGATGCGCGGTGCTGGCAATCGACAGACGCAAAACCCCATTTTCGTGGGTGTTGTGCACCAGCGGATAAAAGCGCGTTTCGCCATCGCGGCCGCGCACGGCAATCAGCGACACTTCACCCGTGAAGGGCACGAAACCTTCCAGCAAACAGGCAACACTGCCCAACTCAGCAAACGTGCCGACCACATCAGCCGCTGTACGCAGTACTTTCTGGCCCTTGCCGTCATAACCGAGGGTGCGGGTTTTCAGCACGGCAGGCAGACCAATGCTGGCCACTGCGGCGTCCAGATCGGCTTGCGACTGGATATCAGCGAAGGTAGGCGTTGGAATGCCGAGGTCCTTGAACATGCTCTTTTCGAACCAGCGATCACGGGCAATCCGCAGCGCTTCGGCACTTGGATAAACCGGCACGAACTGCGACAGGAACGCCACGGTTTCTGCTGGCACACTTTCGAATTCGAAGGTCACCAGATCGACTTCATCGGCCAACTGGCGCAGATGATCCTGATCGCCGTAATCGGCACGCAGATGTTCGCCCAACGCAGCGGCACAGGCATCCGGCGCCGGGTCGAGAAAAGCGAAACTCATGCCTAGCGGGGTCCCTGCCAGAGCCAACATGCGACCCAACTGGCCGCCACCGATTACACCGATCTTCATGGAAAAACCTCAGGCGTCGCGTGGGTCTGGATTGTCCAGGACGCTGTCTGTCTGCTCAGCGCGGAATTTCTTCAGCACTGCATGGAATTGCGGGTGCTTGGCGCCGAGGATACTGGCCGACAACAATGCGGCGTTGATTGCGCCCGCTTTGCCGATAGCCAAGGTCGCCACAGGAATCCCGGCAGGCATCTGCACGATAGAGAGCAGGGAATCAACGCCCGACAACATCGACGACTGTACGGGCACGCCCAGCACGGGCAGATGAGTCTTGGCCGCACACATGCCTGGCAAATGAGCCGCACCGCCAGCACCGGCAATGATCACTTCAATGCCACGGGCTTCAGCCTGTTCGGCGTACTGGAACAGCAAATCCGGCGTCCGGTGGGCTGACACCACTTTGACTTCGTAAGGGATGCCTAGCTTTTCCAGCATATCGGCGGTGTGGCTAAGGGTGGACCAATCGGACTTGGAGCCCATGATCACGCCAACCAGTGCGCTCATCGTCGTGCCTCTTCTATTGGACGCCCGCAGGCGCGTCAAAAAACAAACAAGCCACGCGGGAGAACCGGCGTGGCTTGCTGTACGAATTATGGCCGGTCGAACCGGCCAAAGGCCGCGCAGTATACCGTAAAGCACAGGGAAGACAGCCCCCTTGGTGACCATCTGTCCGCAGGGCCCTGGCGAGGTCTGCACACGGCACCCGCGACCGAAATCCTTCATGGCAAAAGGTCCTACATCTTCTGTACGCAACTTACTACTTTAGGTGACGCCAACAGCAACTAACAAATCGCAACCGTTTCGGCTTAGCTGCTTTCATGTCTGAAGCAAACACAGTTCCGGGCAGACCCCGTCATCCAGTACGGACATTAATCAACGAAAACTATCGCCATCGAGATCGCCCATGCTCATTCATTTAAGAACACTCGCTTTAACACTAAGCACCCTGCTTACGATCATCATTCCACCGGCTTCCGCTGATGAGAAATTCACGAAAACTCCGCTCTACTTCTATGTATTTCTGCACGACGATATCCCACAAGCTGAACGCGAAAATATCGCTAAAGACTACTTCTCGTGGCTGCGCAAGGACCTTGAAAGCTTCACCCGGCGCAGGGTGTACATAGACTTCATACAGAACGTCGCGCCCATAACCCAATACCCGTATCAAGGTGAAAACCTGACAAAAATACTGGACGGCTGGCAACGAGAAGTGAATGACTACATCGACAAAAACAATCTGCCCATGAACAGCAGAACCAAGTATTTGCTGTTAACACACGAAAAAATAAACGGGATGACTTTGGGTGTCGCCAGAGACAAGAGTTACGCAGGCATTGCATCGCTGGGCAGTTACTCTGCCGCCGCGCATGAAATAGGTCATCTGCTCGGCGGGACGCATGAGCACTCAGAAGTTTTATTCAAAGGCAGTTGGTGGTGTGAAACCAATATATTCCCGACCCGCATCAACGTAAGAGCGAACTGTTACCACTACAGCGACAAAAACAAAGAAGCCATCGCCGCTTATTTGAGCGAATCGCCTTAAGCACTCAAGACGCACCCTGTGCCGCACCGCCTTCCAGCTTGCGCCACAACAACCGCACGTTGGCCTTGCGCACCAACGCACAACGGTACAAACGAATTTCCAGCGGCACATGCCATTGTGGGCCACCACACACCACCAACTCACCCCGCGCCAGTTCAGCACGCACGCTGAGCTGCGGCACCCAGGCGATGCCCAGGCCTTCGAGCGCCATGCTTTTCAGGCTGTCCGCCATGGCTGTTTCGTAGACCGTAGTGAAGCGCAAGCTGCGCTGACGCAGCAGCAGGTTCACCGAGCGCCCCAGAAATGCTCCGGCGCTGTAGGCGAGCAACGGCACACTGGCATCGCCTTCAAGGTCGAATAACGGTTGGCCGTTGGCGTCTGCCGCGCAGATGGGCAACATCTCCGTATGCCCAAGGTGCAGCGAGGGGAAAATTTCAGCGTCCATCTGCAGCGCCGCATCCGGGTCGTAGAACGCCAGCATCAGATCGCAACCGCCCTCACGCAACGCATGTACCGCATCGCCAACGTTGGTCGCCACCAGCCGGGTGGCAATGTTCAGCCCTTCGTTACGCAGCTGGGCAATCCAGCGCGGGAAAAAACCCAAGGCCAAAGAGTGCGCCGCCGCGACTTGCATGACTTCGCCCTGCCCGCCCTCCAGGTGATGCAGATGACGCAGCACCTCGCCAAGCTGCTCGACGACGGTGCGCGCGGTTACCAGAAACAGTTGTCCGGCAGCCGTCAGCTCGATGGGCGTGCGCGAGCGATTGACCAACGTCAGGCCCAGTGCCGACTCAAGGCTGCGAATCCGGCGGCTGAAAGCAGGTTGCGTCACGAAGCGACGCTCAGCCGCCTGGGAAAAACTGCGGGTGGCGGCCAGGGCACTGAAGTCCTCCAGCCATTTACTTTCCAGGTTCATCACGTCCTCCAATCACGGCAGGGACGGACTTGCAACGACCCGCCCCGCACCTGCAAAAAAGCAACTACATCTTGTTCATACGCTCGTCACAATCGTAACGTCACATCGACATTATGCCGTTTGTGCATAGGCCAGCGCTTAACAGCATTAGCCCAAAATTGCCCACAAGCCTAGCATCAGCGGCGTTCCGGCATTATCCGTGCCTTTCTTGAGACTATCTCTATCATGTCCTCCGCTGCATCATTGCGCATCGAAAAAGACCTGCTTGGCGTCCTTGAAGTACCCGCTGAAGCGTACTACGGCATCCAGACCCTGCGGGCGGTGAACAACTTCCGTCTCTCCGGCGTTCCGATTTCGCATTACCCGAAGCTGGTCGTGGCCCTGGCCATGGTCAAGCAAGCCGCCGCTGACGCTAACCGCGAACTCGGTCACCTCAGCGAAGCCAAGCACGCTGCCATCAGCGAAGCCTGCGCCCGTTTGGTTCGCGGCGATTTCCACGAGCAGTTCGTGGTGGACATGATTCAAGGCGGCGCTGGCACTTCAACCAACATGAATGCCAACGAAGTCATCGCCAACATCGCGCTGGAGGCCATGGGCCACAGCAAGGGCGAGTACCAATACCTGCACCCGAACAATGACGTGAACATGGCGCAGTCGACCAACGACGCTTACCCGACGGCAATCCGTCTGGGCCTGCTGCTCGGTCACGACGCCCTGCTCGCCAGCCTCGACAGCCTGATTCAGGCATTCGCCGCCAAGGGCCAGGAATTCAACCACGTTCTGAAAATGGGCCGTACCCAGTTGCAGGACGCCGTGCCGATGACCCTCGGTCAAGAGTTCCGGGCCTTCGCCACCACCTTGAGCGAAGACCTCAATCGTCTGCGCAGCCTCGCTCCGGAACTGCTGACCGAAGTGAACCTGGGCGGCACCGCCATCGGCACCGGCATCAACGCCGACCCCCGCTACCAGCACCTGGCCGTATCGCGTCTGGCGCTCATCAGCGGTCAACCGCTGGTGCCTGCCGCCGACCTGATCGAAGCCACGTCCGACATGGGCGCCTTCGTCCTGTTCTCCGGGATGCTCAAGCGTACTGCGGTCAAGCTGTCGAAAATCTGCAACGACCTGCGCCTGCTGTCCAGCGGCCCACGTACCGGCATCAATGAAATCAACCTGCCAGCACGTCAGCCAGGCAGCTCGATCATGCCCGGCAAGGTCAACCCGGTTATCCCGGAAGCGGTCAACCAAGTGGCTTTCCAGATCATCGGCAACGACCTGGCACTGACCATCGCCGCAGAAGGGGGTCAATTGCAGCTGAACGTGATGGAGCCGCTGATCGCTTACAAGATTTTCGACTCGATCCGCCTACTGCAACGCGCCATGGACATGCTGCGCGAGCATTGCATCGTCGGCATCACCGCCAACGAAGCGCGCTGCCGCGAACTGGTCGAGCACTCGATCGGCCTGGTCACCGCCCTGAACCCATACATCGGTTATGAAAACGCCACCCGTATCGCCCGCATCGCTCTGGAAAGCGGCCGTGGCGTACTGGAACTGGTGCGCGAAGAAGGCTTGCTCGACGACGCCATGCTCGCCGACATCCTGCGCCCGGAAAACATGATTGCGCCACGCTTGGTGCCATTGAAGGCCTGACCTTCAGCCCCAGGCAGCAACACGCTCACCAGGCTGAGAGACTAGACACCTCTCTCCCTTTTGAGGGCCCGAAGATCACTCTTCAGGCCCTTTTTTTTGCCAGCTTGTTTTTACTTTTCACTAGACACGCCATAGCCTTGGCCGATCACCCAAAGGAGAAGTGCCATGAATCGCGAAACCCCGCCACCCGCTCAGCAGGTCATGGTGCTCTACACCGGCGGTACCATCGGCATGCAGGCCAGCGCCAACGGGCTGGCTCCGGCTTCGGGATTCGAGGCGCGGATGGCCGAGCAACTGGCTGCCCAACCAGAACTGAAGGTACCGAACTGGCGGTTTCGCGAACTACTGCCGTTGATCGACAGCGCCAACATGACCCCCACCTACTGGCAGCGTCTGCGTGAAGCGGTGATCGAGGCCGTGGATGTCGATGGCTGCGACGCGGTATTGATCCTGCACGGCACTGACACCCTGGCCTACAGCGCGGCGGCGATGAGCTTTCAGTTGCTCGGGCTGAGCGCACCCGTGCTGTTCACCGGTTCGATGCTGCCCGCTGGCGTCGAGAACAGTGATGCCTGGGAAAACCTCAACGGCGCCCTGCTTGCCCTGGGCCAAGGCTTGGCGCCGGGCGTGCAGCTGTACTTCCATGGCGAGCTACTGGCACCGACCCGCTGCGCAAAAATTCGCAGCTTTGGTCGTCATCCGTTCGCCGCGTTGCAGCGCTCGCGGGAGGGTAAGTCGGCGCAGTCTGTGCCCGCTGCACTGGATTACCGTCAGCCGAAAAGCATCGCCAACGTCGCCGTGCTGCCCTTGTTTCCCGGCATCAGCGCGCAACATCTGGATGGTTTACTCGACAGCGGGATTCAGGCGCTGGTCCTGGAATGCTTCGGCAGCGGCACGGGCCCGAGCGACAACCCGGCATTCCTCGCCAGCCTGCAACGCGCCCGGCAACGCGGCATCTGCGTGGTTGCCATCACTCAGTGTCATGAAGGCGGCGTCGAACTGGACATCTACGAAGCCGGCAGTCGTCTGCGCGGGGTTGGCGTACTGTCCGGCGGCGGCATGACCCGCGAAGCCGCGTTCGGCAAACTCCATGCGTTGTTGGGCGCAGGGCTTGCGCAAGATGAAGTACGACGCCTGGTTGAGCTGGATGTGTGTGGGGAGTTGCGATAACCGTCAGGCCGCCTTCGCGGGCAAGCGCGCGCCCATTAGGGCGCGGCATACAACTTGCTCCACTCCCGGTTGTTACCCACCGCCGGAATTCGCTCATGCTGCATTCCCATCTCACCACCCTCAATGCCGTGTCGCTGGTACTCAGCACCTTCGAGGCTGAAGGTTTGTCCGGCGATGCGCTGCTGGCAGGCAGCGGGATCACTGCTGCGGACTTGGGCAGGCCCGATATTCGTATCGCCACCCACCAGGAAATGCAGGTCTGCGCCAATGCCGTTGCACTGCGCAAGGAAATCGGCCTGGAGTTGGGACGGCGCATGCACGTGTCATCCTATGGTGTCCTCGGTTACGCCCTGCTCACGAGTGCCACCTTAGGTGACGCCTTGCGCCTGGCGCTGATGTATCCGGCGCTCTTGGGAACACTGTTCGAACTGCGCCTGCATGACGATGGCGACCGCGTCTGGCTAAGCGCCAGCGATTACCGCGACAGTGAATCGCTGGCGGTTTTTAACGCCGAGCTGTGCCTGGCCTCGCTGAAAGTCATTTGCGATGACTTGCTCGGCAAGCCCCTGCCATTACTCAGCGCACGTTTCGCCCACGACGCCCCTGATTACACCGCCAGCTATCACGAAAGCTTTGCCTGCCCGTTGCAGTTCAACGCCCCCTTGTATGATCACGCCTTCGCCTTCGACAAACGCTGGCTTGAACAGCCGTTGCCGCTGGCAGACCCGATCACCCATCGCGACATGCACGCACGCTGTCGCCGGCAAAATATCGAGTTCACAGGTCGCCAGGCCTGGCTCGAACGCATCCGCCAATTGCTCGCCGCCCAACTTAGCTGCGCACCCGGCCTCGGCGGTCTGGCGCAACAGATGAACTGCTCGGAGCGCACGTTGCGCCGGCACTTGCAGGCACTGGGTAGCAGCTACCAACAATTGCTCGACGAGCTACGCTTCGAGCGAGCCAAGCACTTGCTGCATGAGGCCCGGTTACCCATCCACCGCATTGCCGAGGAACTGGGCTTCAGCGAGACCGCGAGCTTTCGTCACGCCTTCCTGCGCTGGAGCGGCGTCGCGCCCAGCCACTTCCGATTCTGATGCTGTTTGCACCCTCGCCTCGGTTTAGGGCGTGACGCCTCAATAAGAGGCGATATCCGGTCAGTGTTATTGGCCATATTTATCCCCTTTTGGCCGTTGCCGTCGTTCACTGATCCGCCGCGCACCGCAAGAATGAGGCACAGCCACAGCCCTAGGGGAGAATAAGAAGATGCTGACGATCTACTCGGATGATCATCACTTGCACCACGGTCGCTGCGAACTGATAGACGGGCAACTGATGCCCTGCTTTGAAATGCCCTCGCGCGCCGATCACATCCTGCAACGCGTACAGGCACGCCACCTTGGTCCGGTCGAGACGCCGCGTGACGCTGGTCTTGAACCGCTGAAGCGCATTCACAGTGAGGCGTACCTGACGTTTTTCCAGGGCGCATGGCAACGCTGGGCCGAGTTGAACCATGAAGGCGACTTGCTGCCCTTCACCTGGCCTGCGCGAACCTTGCGCGAAGTAATTCCTGCCAACCTGTTGGGTCAGTTGGGTTATTACAGCTTCGATGCCGGCGCACCGATTACCGCGGGCACCTGGCAAGCCGCCTATAGCGCAGCGCAAGTCGCTCTGACCGCTCAGGCCGCCGTCGAAAATGGCGCTCGTAGCGCGTTCGCATTGTGCCGACCACCCGGCCATCACGCCGCTGGCGATTTGATGGGCGGTTACTGCTACCTGAATAACGCCGCCATCGCCGCTCAGGCATTTCTCGATCAGGGCCGGCAGAAAGTGGCGATTCTCGATGTCGATTACCATCACGGCAACGGCACTCAATCGATCTTCTACTCACGCAACGATGTGCTCTTTACCTCGATCCACGGCCATCCTGAAGCCGAGTTTCCCTTCTTCCTCGGTTACGCCGACGAGCATGGCGAGGGGCCGGGCGAAGGTTTCAACTTCAACTACCCGCTGGCCGCTGGCAGCGACTGGGACCACTGGAGCGCTGCGCTGGAACAGGCCTGCAAGCAAATCGAGGCCTACGCCCCAGACGTGCTGGTGATTTCCCTCGGTGTCGACACGTTCAAGGACGATCCCATCTCGACGTTCAAGCTCGACAGCCCGGACTACCTGCGCATGGGTGAGCGCATCGCCCGTCTCGGCTTGCCGACGCTGTTCGTGATGGAGGGCGGTTATGCCGTCGAAGAAATCGGCATCAATGCCGTGAATGTGCTGGAAGGTTTCGAAAGCGCCTGACCCCACCGACTTATCAGGAAGATAACAATGAACAGACTCAAACGTCTTATTGCACCCGCCCTGTGTGCTTCCCTGCTCTGCGGCGCGGTCCAGGCCGAAGAGCAACGCACGCTGCGCGTTTACAACTGGTTCGACTACATCACCCCGCAGACGCTGGTGGACTTCCAGAAAGACACCAAGACCAAACTGATTTACGACATTTTCGACACCAACGAGGCGCTGGAAGCCAAGCTGCTGACCGGCAACTCCGGGTATGACGTGGTCGTACCGTCCAACGTGTTCCTGGCCAAGCAGATCGAGGCCGGGGTATTCCAGCCGCTGGACCGCAGCAAATTGCCGAACTGGCCGCACCTCGACCCCAAGCTGATGAAACTCCTGGAAGCCAACGACCCGGGCAATAAATTCGCGGTGCCCTACATGTACGGCACCATCCTGATCGGCTTCAACCCGGACAAGGTCAAGGCCGCGCTGGGTGACAATGCACCGGTCGACAGCTGGGACCTGATCTTCAAGGAAGAGAACATCAGCAAACTCAAACAGTGTGGCGTGGCCCTGCTCGACTCACCGTCTGAAATCATGCCGCTGGCCTTGCAGCACTTGGGCTTGCCGCCAAACAGCACCAAACCGGCCGACTACGCCAAAGCCGAAGCACTGATGCTGAAGATCCGTCCGTATATCACCTACTTCCATTCATCGAAGTACATGGCGGATATCGCAAATGGCGACATCTGCGTGGCCGTCGGGTACTCGGGCAGCTTCTCGCAAGCGGCCAACCGCGCCAAAGAAGCCAAGAACGGCGTGGTCGTCGACATGCGCCTGCCTAAAGAAGGTGCCCCGATCTGGTTCGACATGCTCGCCATCCCTAAAGGCGCCAAAGACCCTGAAGACGCCTACACCTTCATCAACTACCTGCTGCAACCGAAGGTGATCGCGCCGATCAGTGATTTTGTCGGCTACCCGAACCCGAACAAGGACGCCACTGAGCTGGTCGATCCGGCGATTCGCAACAACCCGAATCTGTACCCGACCGAAGCGGCGATGAAAACCCTCTACACCCTGCAACCCCTGACGCACGATGCGGAGCGGGCGCGTACACGCGCCTGGACCAAGATCAAGTCGGGGACCTGATGCTGGAGCGGGCTTGCTCGTGATGCGGTATGGCTGACATACAGCATCACACCATTCGCATACAGGAAGCACGTAAGGCTTGTCGAACTTACGCCTTCCAGGCGTGCCGCAACTTGGCCAGCGCCTCGTGAATACCGGGTTCAGGCACCGCCGCAAACCCCAATACCAAGCCTGCCCGGTTATCCACGGGCGCGCTTGAGTCTGGCAACCAATAGTCGCTCAGCGGGTTGATTTCGACGCCTACACCTGCAGCCTTGGCCACCAGTTCACGCTCGCGCGCCAGGCTGTCCACGGGCACGGCGACATGCAGCCCCGCCACCACTTTGGGCATCGCCCCGCACCCAGGCACGTCTTCAGGCCAGCCTGCCAACAGCGCATCGCGACGACTCAGAGCCGCACGGCGCATGCGCCGGATGTGTCGCTGGAAATGCCCGGCAGCAATGAATTCAGCCATTACAGCCTGCGTACTGACTTCGGAGTGCCGCATGTCCAACGCCCGCCGTTGACCGAACGCACTCACCAATCCCAACGGCAGCACCAGATACCCCAAGCGCAACGCCGGAAAGGCGATCTTGCCAAAGGTGCCGACATACAAAACACGCCCGTGCCGATCCAGTGCCGCCAAGGGCGCCAGGGGCGCACCGCTATAACGGTACTCGCCGTCGTAATCGTCCTCGACGATCCAGCCTTGGGTGCGCTCGGCCCAGGCCAACAACTCCAGGCGCCGTGCCAGGCTCATCGTCACGCCCGTGGGGTATTGGTGCGACGGGGTGACGTAGGCCAGTGTGTAATCACCTTGCGACAGCGAAGTGCACTGCATGCCCTCGTTATCCACTGCGATACCGTGCAAGCGCGCACCGGCGATGGCAAACGCATGACCGGCCGCGCGGTAGCCGGGATTCTCCACCGCGACCGCATCACCCGGCGCCAACAGCAGCTGTGCACAAAGGCTGATCGCTTGCTGTGCGCCACTGGTGATCACTATTTGCTCAGCGCTGCAGTGCAGACCACGCGAACTGCGCAAATACGCTGAAATCAATTCACGCAGGCGCCAATCCCCGGCCGGCTCGCCGTACCCCAGCGTCCCAAGATCCGGCTTTCGCCAGAAAGCCGCGTGTAACTTACCCCAAACACCGAACGGGAACAGGTCAAACGCTGGCACACCGACCCGAAAGGCTCGCGGCGCATCGCCCTTTGGCTGGGGTAAATGATGCTGTTGCAGAAGGTTGAGCGCTGGGCTGTGGATAACTTTATTGGGTAAAAAACCAGGCATTTCGGGTGTGTTTGTGGATAAACCTGTGGGTAAGCCTGTTAACAACCCTGTGGATGGTTTTGTGGATAAGTAATTTGATGTGCGCTTCGTTGCACTCGGCTTTGTCGGTAATTGCGCAACGTAAGTGCCATCCCCGATACGGCCTTCGATGAAACCCTCGGCGTAGAGCTGGTCATAGGCGCGCATCACGCTGTTGCGCGAAATGGACAGCGACGTCGCCAGGTCGCGAGTAGCCGGCAGACGCGTGCCACTGCTCAGACCACCGTCGAGAATCCGCTGGCGCAAGAGTTGATACAGCTGCCGGCTTAGCCCGCGACGACGATCAAGTTCGATACCCGCAGGGTTGAACGGAAAAGACAGCGCGCTGGCGGACATGACATTGGCCCTACTAAATTGACGTGGAATGGCTCTTACAACCAACCAATAGCCTGCCTAGGATTTAGCCATCAGCCAAGGAAAAGCTTTATGTACATACCTCGCGCATTCAACGAAGACGACCTTTCAACCCTTCATCAGCAAATCGAAGGCACGCGCTTGGGCATTCTCGTGACCCATGGCGCACGCGGTCTCCTGGCCAACCACATCCCGCTGTTGCTCAGCCCTGAGCAAGGGCCTTATGGAACCCTGCATGGGCACTTGGCCAAAGCCAACCCGCAATGGCAGGAGATGGAGAGCGGCACCGAGGCCTTGCTGATTTTCCCTGGCCCGGACGCTTACGTCAGTCCGTCGTTTTACCCGAGCAAGGCTGAACACGGCCAAGCGGTCCCGACCTGGAATTACCTCGCGGTCCACGCTTACGGGCCTGCCGAGGTGTTTCATGACGCCCATCGCCTGCGCGATCTGGTTCGCGCGCTGACAGAGAAGCATGAAGCAGGTCGCGCCAAACCCTGGACGCTGGAGGACGCACCTGCCGACTACATCGACAAGATGCTCGGCGCTATCGTCGGTTTTGCAGTGCCTATCAGCCGACTGGAAGGCAAACGCAAGCTCACCCAGAACCGCAACGCTCCCGATATTGCCGGCGTGCGTGATGGCCTTGCCGCGAGCTCCGCGCCCAATGACAACGAAATCGCCCGATTGATGCGCTAAGGAGAAACCTGTGACCGCTATTCAGATCCGCTCTGTCACCCCGAACGATCACACTGCATGGCTACCGCTGTGGAAGGCGTACCTGAAGTTTTACAACACTGAACTCGCCGACAGCGTCACTGAAAGCACCTGGCAGCGCATTCTCGACCCCAGCGAGCCGACCCATGCCGCGCTGGCCTGGAACGATGGCAAAGCCGTCGGCATGGTCCACTTCATCTACCATCGCTCCAACTGGAGCATCAAAAATGCCTGTTACCTGCAGGACTTGATCGTAGTGCCGGAGCAGCGCGGCACCGGCGTCGGACGACAGTTGATCGAATTCGTCTACACCACGGCGCGTGAAGCCGGTTGTGACAAGGTTCATTGGTTGACCCACGAAACCAATGCCAGGGCGATTCAGCTGTATGAACGCATCGCCGAACGTCCTGGCTTCATCCAATTTCGCAAAGCACTCTAGGACTGGAACCTGCTCATGCCCACCACTGAACTGCACTGGCAACCCGCGACGCTCCCGGACAAAAGCACGCTGCATGGCCGCTTCATCCGCCTGGAAAAACTCGACCCTGTGCGCCACGGCGACGATCTATGGACTGCACTCCAAGGCCCAACCTCGGACCCGGCGCTGTGGGACTATTTGCCCTATGGGCCGTTTTTTGAGCGAAGCGAATTCGATGCATGGCTGAGTCGCCACGCCGCCGACACTGATCCGTGGTTCTACAGCGTGGTCAATCAGCAGACAGGCATTGTCGACGGCTGCCTGAGCCTGATGTCCATCGTCCCCGCCCATGGCCGGATCGAAATCGGTCATGTCACGTTTGGCGCCGCCATGCAGCGCACGCCCAAGGGTACCGAGACGATTTACTTGTTGGCCAAGGCCGCGTTTGCTCTGGGCAATCGGCGCCTGGAGTGGAAATGTAACGACGATAATCAGCGCTCCAAACGAGCCGCTGAGCGCTTCGGCTTCACCTTTGAAGGCACGTTCCGTCAGCACATGGTCATCAAAGACCGGAACCGCGACACCACCTGGTACTCGATCACCGATAACGAATGGCTGGCACTCCAGGCAGCGTTTGAAAGCTGGCTGGCGGTGGATAACTTCCGGGATGGGCAGCAAGTGAGAACGCTGGAGAGCTTCCGGGAACGGTGAAAGCTCATTGCGGGCAAGTGAAACCAACCCGGTCAGTAAAAAAAGCCGAAAAAAAAGGGGAGCCACATGTGCTCCCCCCAGAGTAAACCGTTAAACGCGTATCGAATCAGCCCTCGATTTCGACCAGGATCTCAACCAGGATTTCGCCCGGGTTGACCCGGTCGCCTTTGGCCACGTGGATCGCGAAGACCTTGCCGGCGATGGAGGCTTGTACCTCGGTCTCCATTTTCATCGCTTCGCTGATCAGTACAGCCTGGCCGGCTTTGACGATGTCGCCTTCCTTGACCAAGACATCCACGATATTGCCCGGCATGGTGGTGCTGACATGGCCCGGCGAGCTGGCCTGCGCGCGCTTGCCGATACCGCCACCGACGAATTCGTTGAGGGGCTCGAACACCACTTCTTCCGGCATGCCGTCGATGGTCAGGTAGAAATGACGCTTGCCCTCGGCTTTGACGCCGACGCCAGTGATGTCGACGCGGTAGCTTTCGCCGTGCACATCGATCACGAACTCGGTCGGTACACCCTCGCCGCCCGCCCTGCTCACGCCACCCGCGTCAGGGATCGGCAGCAACACTTCAGGGGTCAGGGTGCCGGCTTCGCGCTCTTCGAGGAATTTGCGTCCAATGTCCGGGAACATGGCGTACGTCAGCACGTCTTCTTCAGACTTGGCCACCGCGCCGATTTCCAGACGCAGCCTGGCCATCTCCGGCTTGAGCAAGTCAGCTGGACGCACATCGATCAGCTCTTCGTTACCGATGGCCTGACGACGCAGCGCTTCATCCACCAGACCTGGCGCCTTGCCGTAGCCGCCTTGCAGGTAGAGCTTCACTTCGTTGGTGATGGTTTTGTAGCGCTCGCCAGCCAGCACGTTGAAAAATGCCTGAGTGCCGACGATCTGCGACGTCGGGGTCACCAGCGGCGGATAGCCGAGGTCTTTACGCACGCGAGGGATTTCGGCGAGTACTTCGCCCATGCGGTTCAGCGCGCCCTGCTCTTTGAGCTGGTTGGCGAGGTTGGAAATCATCCCGCCTGGCACCTGATTGACCTGCACACGCGTGTCGACCGAGGTGAATTCGCTTTCGAACTGGTGATATTTCTTACGCACGGCGTAGAAGTACAAGCCGATTTCCTGCAACAGCTCCAGGCTCAAACCGGTGTCGAACTCGCTGCCCTTGAGCGCAGCAACCATCGACTCGGTACCCGGATGGCTAGTGCCCCACGCGAAGCTGGAGATCGCGGTGTCGATGTGATCGGCGCCGTTTTCAATCGCCTTGAGCTGACACATCGCGGCCAGGCCAGCGGTGTCGTGGGAGTGGATGAACACCGGCAGCGACAGCTCCGTCTTCAGCGCCTTGACCAGCTCGCCCGTGGCATACGGTGTCAGCAGGCCTGCCATGTCCTTGATCGCGACCGAGTCGCAGCCCATGGCTTCCATTTGTCTGGCCTGAGCCACGAAAGCGTCAATCGTGTGAACCGGGCTGGTGGTGTAAGCGATAGTGCCTTGGGCGTGCTTGCCCGCCGCCTTGACCGCTTCGATGGAGACACGCAGGTTGCGCACGTCGTTCATCGCATCAAAAATGCGGAACACGTCGATACCATTGACCGCCGCCTTGGCGACGAACGCACGCACCACATCATCGCTGTAGTGACGGTAGCCCAGCAGGTTCTGGCCGCGCAGGAGCATTTGCAGACGGGTGTTGGGCAACGCCGCGCGAAGCTGACGCAGACGCTCCCACGGGTCTTCCTTCAAAAAGCGAACGCAGGCGTCGAACGTGGCGCCGCCCCAGACTTCCAGCGACCAGTAGCCGACTTTGTCGAGCTTGTCGCAGATTGGCAGCATGTCTTCAGTACGCATGCGGGTTGCGAGCAGCGACTGGTGGGCATCACGCAGGATGGTGTCGGTTACAAAGATTTTTTTGCTCATTGTTGTATTCCTCACAGGCCTGCGTGGGCGGCAATGGCGGCGGCGATGGCCAAAGCCAGCTCTTCGGGTTTGCGCTTGATCGAGTAGTTGGTCAGTTCGGGATGGCTTTCAACAAAGCTGGTATTGAACTGACCGCTACGGAATTCCGGGTTACGCAGGATTTCCTGGTAGTACGCGGCGGTGGTCTTGACCCCTTGCAGACGCATGTCGTCCAGGGCGCGCAAGCCACGGTCCATGGCCTCTTCCCACGTCAGCGCCCAGACGATCAGCTTCAGGCACATCGAGTCGTAATACGGCGGGATGGTGTAGCCGGTGTAGATCGCCGTGTCGGTACGCACGCCAGGACCGCCGGGCGCGTAATAACGGGTGATCTTGCCGAAACTCGGCAGGAAATTGTTTTTCGGGTCTTCGGCATTGATCCGGAATTGCAGGGCGAAGCCACGGTGAATAATGTCTTCCTGCTTGACCGAGAGCGGCAGGCCGGAGGCGATGCGGATCTGCTCACGGACGATATCGATACCGGTGATTTCTTCGGTGATGGTGTGTTCCACCTGCACCCGAGTGTTCATCTCCATGAAGTACACCTCGCCCTCGGCGAGCAGGAACTCCACGGTGCCAGCGTTCTCATAACCCACAGCCTTGGCCGCACGCACCGACAGGTCGCCGATGTAGGCGCGCTGTTCCGGGGTCAGTTGCGGGCTGGGGGCGATTTCGATCAGCTTCTGGTTACGGCGCTGGATCGAGCAATCGCGTTCGAACAGATGCACGACGTTGCCAAAGCTGTCACCGAGGATCTGCGCTTCGATGTGCTTGGGATTGACGATGCATTTTTCGAGAAACACTTCCGCAGAACCAAACGCCTTGGTCGCTTCCGAGATCACCCGAGGGAACGCCTGCTCCAGTTCTTCACGGCTGTTGCAGCGGCGGATACCCCGACCACCGCCGCCAGACGTGGCTTTGAGCATCACCGGGTAACCAATGCGCTCGCCTTCGACCAGCGCTTCAGCGATATCGGCGACGTTGCCTTCAGTGCCAGGTGTCACCGGTACACCGGCCTTGATCATGCTGCGGCGTGCTTCGGTCTTATCACCCATGCGACGGATGACTTCTGCCGACGGCCCGATGAATTTGATTCCACGTTCGGCGCAGATGTCCGCCAGTTCGGCGTTTTCCGAAAGGAAACCATAACCGGGATGCAAAGCATCACAACCGGTTTCTACCGCGAGATTAACCAGCTTGCGTGGGTTCAAATAACCGGCGAGTGGTTCAGCACCAATGCTGTGCGCTTCGTCAGCCCGTTTGACATGCAAGGCATGACGGTCGGCGTCGGAATAGACCGCAACCGAGCGAATGCCCATCTCGGCGCAGGCGCGCACGATCCGGACAGCAATTTCACCACGGTTGGCGATCAGGATTTTTGTTATCACTGGCGTTTCCTCGACCGTTAGAACAGACGAACCGGCTGGGCCGGTCGGCGTGTAACCGCGTGTTACGTGCGGCCACATTGTGATAGCTACCCTATGCCTGAAGAAGGATTAACAAAAATCAATAAAAGTTGGGATATGCATAAGTAAAACCTTATAGTTGGTTTTTTAACCATCTTCAGAGGGGGTCAGCTATGCGTAAGTCATTGATGCGTATGACATTGCGTCAATTGCGGACGTTCAACGAAGTCTGTGATCTGAAGTCTTATAGCCGCGCCGCCGATGAAATGGCCCTCACACAACCGGCCGTCAGCCTACAAATTCGTCAGTTGGAAGAGCTGATTGGCCTGCCGCTGTTCGAGTATGTCGGCAAAAAACTGTACATGACGGAGGCCGCCGAAGCGCTACAAGCCGCCAGCAGAGACATTTTTGGGCGTCTGGAAAACCTGGATATGCAGCTGTCGGACATGCAGGGCTCGCTGCAAGGGCAACTCAAACTGGCCATCGAATCCAGCGCCAAATACTTCGTGCCGCATCTGTTTGCCGCGTTTAAGCGCCAGCACCCCGAAGTGATGCTGAACCTGACGGTGGTCAATCGCGCACAGGTGATCAAGCGCCTGTCGGATAACCGTGATGATCTGGCGATTATGTCGATGGTGCCGCAGGACATGGGCCTGGAGTTCATGCCCTTCCTCAACAACCCGATCGTCGCGGTGGCGCCGTCGGATCATCCGCTGTGTCAGGTCGAGCAATTGACCCTGAAGGACCTTGAACCCTATCCCTTGCTGATCCGCGAAGCCGGTTCAGGCACGCGCAGAGCCTGCGAGGAGTATTTCAAGGAGAAGCGCGTGCACTTCACCCAAACCCTTGAGGTTTCTTCGGCTGAAGCTCAACGCGAATGCGTGGTGGCCGGTCTTGGCGTGGCGTTGTTGACTCGCCATGCTCTGAACCTGGAGCTGGTCACCGGGACGCTGCGCGAGCTTCCGGTGGCCGAATTGCCGCTGTACCGCAGCTGGTGCGTGGTGCAAGCCAAGGCCAAACGGCTGTCGCCGGTCGCGCATGCCTTTCTTGCATTCATCCGCACCGAACGCGCGCAGATCAGCCAGCTTGCTGAGCGTTTCGACGGGAGCCTTCCGAGGCCGTCTGCCACACATTAAGTGAGCCAAACTCGCCAATATCACCCACCTCGAAATAGTCGGAAAGCTTCTGCGCCAGTTTGCGCTGCTCAGAGTAGCTTTCGATCGCACGACGGAATTCCATGCGTCGCTGATCTTCCTGCTGTCGCCGGGTGTTTTTGGACGTATTAGCGGAGGTAGCGCTGGTGGCGCGCTGCTGCTGCGAGTCATCGTAGTGCCGAGGCATATCCTGTCTCCCATTGCGTTTGCGGGAGCTTGAGCATGATCGCCGTCAATGACGGTTGCACGGCGATAAGATGACAGGACGATGAAGCTTTGCGCTGTTGCGAAGGCGAGACGCCCAGCAATCAGTCGTCGAGCGCCTTGACTGACTTGGGCGACAAGCGAAGGCTGCGCAGACTGCGTTTAACGCTTTTAAGATGGTTGACCAGACTCGGGCCACGCGCCATGGCAACGCCCATCGCCAGCACATCGATCACCACCAGGTGGGCAATACGCGAGGTCAGCGGCGTATAGATTTCGGTATCTTCGTGAACATCAATCGCCAGATTGATGCTCGCCAACTCTGCCAATGGCGTCTGGCTCGGACACAAGGTCACCAGCGTGGCACCACTTTCACGGACCAGATTTGCAGTGATCAGCAGGTCTTTGGAGCGTCCGGATTGGGAGATGCAGATCGCCACGTCGGTGGGCTTGAGTGTCACCGCCGACATGGCCTGCATGTGCGGGTCGGAGTACGCCGCAGCCGTCAGCAGCAAGCGGAAGAACTTGTGCTGCGCATCCGCCGCCACCGCGCCGGATGCGCCAAAACCGTAGAACTCTACGCGCTGGGCCGACGCCATCGCCGTCACCGCCAACTGCAACGCGTGGGGATCGAGATGCTCACGAACCTCCATCAACGTGTGCAGGGTGGTGTCGAAGATTTTCAGGCTGTAATCGGCAACCGAATCATCTTCGTGGATCGCGAACTGACCAAAGCTGGCACCAGCGGCCAGGCTTTGCGCCAGTTTGAGCTTCAAATCCTGAAAGCCGGTACAGCCAATGGCACGGCAAAAGCGGACGATGGTGGGCTCGCTGATACCCACGTTGTGCGCGAGGTCAGCCATGGAGCTGTGCATTACAGCCGCAGGGTCAAGCAGCACGTGGTCGGCAACCTTGAGTTCCGACTTACGCAGCAGATGGCGTGACTGGGCGATGTGGTGCAACAGGTTCAAAGGGCTGGACTCGGCTAGTAAGGCTTGGGCGGGATGTAGCATGCTTGTAGTTATACTACATGCCCTGCGGCCCGCCCAGCTAAACGAGCTCGGTTTGACGATCTGCAACCTTTCCGCCGCCCTCATCATGCCAGCGCGGGCATGCCTGCGAATCAGGCAAAGCAGTCCGTCAGGCACACCGAATTGCGGCCTTCGCAGACACGTCAGCCCGGAGGGGACCACGTCTGCTGCCCATGCTCACGCAACAACCGTGTCGCAGCCTCTGCATCCACCGGACGGCTGATAAGGTAGCCCTGCACTTCGTCGCACTCGTGAGCTTTGAGGAAGTTCAGTTGTGCCTCGTTTTCCACACCTTCGGCGACGACTTTCAATTCCAGGCTATGGGCCATGGCGATGATAGCGCGGGTGATGGCTGCGTCTTCGGTGCCTTCGCCCAAGCCACGAATGAACGCCTGGTCGATTTTCACGTAATCCACGGGGAAGCGTTTCAGGTAACTCAACGACGAATAGCCAGTGCCGAAGTCGTCGATGGCCAGTTTCACGCCCAACTCATGCAGCTGATGGAACGTTGCGATGATGTGCTCCACGCCGTCGAGCAGCTGACTCTCAGTCAATTCCAGCTCAAGGTAGCGCGGTGCCAAGCCGGTTTCCTCAAGCACTTGGCGGACCAGACTGACCAACTTGCCCTGACGCAATTGATGGACCGAAAGGTTGACTGACACCCTGATCGGCTCCAGCCCCTGGCGCTGCCATTCACACGCCTGCCAACAGGCCTGACGTAACACGAATTCACCAATCGGCCCGATCAGCCCGGTCTCTTCCGCCAGCCCGATAAAGTCCCCTGGCGGCACCATGCCCATCGTCGGGTGCAGCCAGCGCACCAGCGCCTCAGCCGCGTTCAAACGGCCGGTCGCCAGACACAGCTTGGGCTGGTAGAACACCTGCAGCTGATTCTCGTCGAGCGCCTTGCGCAGCTGATTTTCCAGTTGCAGACGCTCCAGCGTGCTGGCTTGCAGGTTCTCGGTATAGAACTGAAAATTATTGCCGCCCAGATGTTTGGCATGCTGCATGGCCATGTTCGACTGACTGACCAGCGCCGAGATCTCTCGGGCCGAGTCTGGCAACAGGCTGATGCCCACTGACGCGCTGACCACCAACTCATGCCCGGCCACCGAAAGAGGCTGCCGTAATTTGGCCAGCAGGCGGCTGGTGACCCGTGCCAGGCTGGACAGGTTGCCGTAGGCATCGAATAACACCGCAAACTCATCACCGGATAACCGCGCGATGGTGTCGGCCTCGGGCAATGCGCTGGTAAGACGCCGCGCCACTTGCCTCAACAGTTGATCGGCGACTTCGTGGCCCAGGCTGTCATTGAGCAGCTTGAAGCGATCCAGATTGATGTGCAGCAACGCCAGGCTTCTACCGCCCTGTCGCACGCGCTGGCTGGCTTCACGCAAGCGCTCCTTGAACAACGAGCGGTTGGCCAGGCCGGTCAACTCATCGTAGTGCTTCAAATAGCGCATACGTTCTTCGAATTCGCGCCTTGCCGACAGGTCGGCGAAGAAGCCGACAATGTGGCTTACATTACCCCGCACATCGCGCACTACGTTCAATTGGAGCCATTGCGGATACAGCTCGCCATTTTTGCGAGTCTCAACCAGTTCGCCCTGCCAGCTATCGGTTTGCTCCAGCGATTCATGGATCGCTTGAAAATGGCGCCGGGCATCGCGGCTGCACGCCAGCTCAGTGACCTTGCAGCCCTTCATGTCTTCCTGCGGGTAGCCGGTCACTCGGCTGAACGCCCGATTGACCGCCAGCAGGGTGTATTTCGGATCAAGAATGACAATGCCTTCGCTTGCGGCTTCGAAGACCGTGGCGGCCAAACGGCGCTGTTCTTCCAGCTGTTTACTGGCGCTGATGTCGCGGCGGGTACCGAGCATGCGAATCACCCGGCCATCGCTGCTGCGCTCCACGGCGCGGCCACGGTCCTCGATCCAAACCCAGCGCCCGTCACCATGCCGGAAGCGATAGGCAACTTTATAGTCGTCCGTATGCCCCTTCAGATGGTCAATCATCGCGAGTTGCATCAACGGCAAGTCTTCGCGATGTATGCGTGGCTTAAGGTGGCTGAGCATGGCGGTCACGTGTTCCGGTTCCAGACCGAACAATGCTTTGATCTGCGTGTGGTGGACTTCATCGGTTTGCAAGTTCCAGTCCCACAGGCCCAGCTCACTGGCCTCAAGCGCCAGCGCCAGCCTCTCCTCACTCTTGCTCAGCGCCTGATTGGCCTCATCCAGCTCAAGGCTGCGCTGGACGACTCGGGCTTTGAGCCCGACCTGGGCCTCGCGCAATTCCCGCTCGGCCTTGCGTCGCTGTTCGATTTCCCGCGCCAACTCATGGTTGAGCTGCTCATCGTGGGCCTGTGCCTGCTGCAGATGCTCAATCAGCGCCTGATTCTGAAAGCGCTGAACCAACCCCTGACGGATCAAGCGATTAACCTGCAGGGCCACGACAATCAGCGCCACCAGTAATATCAGGCCAAGCCAGCCCCAGCCATGCTGCTCATCGCCATGCAAAAAAAGAAAGGTGATCGGGGGCAACAGGCACGACAAGGTAAAGGTCAGAAACGCCGGGATACTCACCGCGTAAGCAATACTGGCCGACAGCGTCGCGGCACCGATCAAGCCAAACACCCAGGCTTGCTGCTGAAAGCTATCCACCGGGACCAAGGCGATTGCCGCGCTGGCGAGGGTCAGGCCGCTGACGCCTGCACCCAGCAAAAACATCCCACGCCAGATCGGCTGCGCCTGGCGCAACAATGGCGCGGCGTTAAACGCCGCGACCTGGATGACGCGTAAACCCACCAGCGTCGTCAGCCACCCCAGCCAAACGCCGACCAGCAGATAACGCTGCGGGCTCCAGAGCAACCAGGCGCAGACCAGACCGTTGAGTAACATGAACAGGGTGGGCAACAGCGAACCCTGGTAAAGCAAACGTGTGCGTTCCACCGCAATCTGAGTGGCAAATTGCTCGCGGATAACTCGACCTGATGCGGTTGAGGCACCCGAGGAGCTGAGACTGGAGGTCATAGGCAGTGTTCTTATAATGGTGGAGCCCAAACGTCGACGGAGCATACACAAGCCGCTCGACAGACCAAACTCCCTTGACTCATAAAAACCGCAAAGAGGCCGCTCCACAGGGCTGTTTTCAAACCTCCCGGGCACGGCCTGCCATGCGTGCAGCCCTGACTTACCGGTCGTCATCGATAGGGCATTTATCGGCTTAAGCAAAGCTTGGTTTGCCCGACATAGCCCAGCACCCTAGAATGCGTCGATGCGCGATGATCTCTCCCTTCTGCTGAACTCCCTCAACGATGCCCAACGTCAGGCCGTAGCTGCCTCCGTGGGTCGTCAGTTGGTACTCGCCGGTGCTGGCTCCGGCAAAACCCGTGTGCTGGTGCATCGCATCGCCTGGTTGATCCAGGTCGAGCATGCCTCGCCACACTCGATCCTCTCGGTAACCTTCACCAACAAGGCTGCGGCCGAGATGCGTCACCGCATCGAACAGTTGATGGGGATCAACCCGGCTGGCATGTGGGTCGGTACCTTCCACGGCCTGGCGCACCGCTTGCTGCGGGCGCACTGGCAGGAAGCCGGACTGAACCAGAGCTTCCAGATCCTCGACAGTGATGACCAGCAACGCTTGGTCAAACGAGTGATCCGTGAACTGGGGCTGGACGAGCAGCGCTGGCCGGTACGTCAGGCGCAGTGGTTCATCAACGGGCAGAAAGACGAAGGCCTGCGGCCCAAGCATATTCAGGCCAGCGGCGATCTGTTCCTGACCACCATGAAATCGATCTACGAAGCCTACGAGGCCGCCTGCCAGCGCGCAGGGGTCATCGACTTCTCCGAGCTGCTACTGCGCGCCCTGGACCTGTGGCGCGACAATCCCGGCCTGCTGGCGCACTACCAGCGCCGCTTCCGGCATGTACTGGTCGACGAGTTCCAGGACACCAACGCCGTGCAATACGCCTGGCTACGGTTACTGGCCCAGGGCGGCGACAGCTTGATGGTGGTCGGCGATGACGATCAATCGATTTACGGCTGGCGCGGCGCCAAAATCGAGAACATTCATCAGTACTCGTCTGACTTCCCTGACGCCGAAACCATCCGTCTGGAGCAGAACTACCGCTCCACCGCCAGCATTCTCAAGGCCGCCAACGCCCTGATCGTCAACAACAGCGGGCGCCTGGGTAAAGAGCTGTGGACCGATGGCGGTGATGGCGAACCGATCAATCTGTTCGCCGCGTTCAACGAACACGACGAAGCGCGCTACGTGGTCCAAACCATCGAAAGCGCATTAAAGACCGGCCTGATGCGCAGCGACATCGCGATCCTCTACCGCTCCAACGCTCAATCGCGGGTGCTTGAAGAAGCGTTATTGCGCGAGCGGATTCCTTACCGGATCTATGGTGGTCAGCGCTTCTTCGAGCGCGCCGAGATCAAGAACGCCATGGCCTACCTACGCTTGCTCGACGGTCGCGGCAACGACGCCGCGCTGGAACGGGTGATCAACGTCCCGGCACGCGGCATCGGCGAAAAAACGGTCGAAGCCATTCGCGAACATGCCCGTCACGCCGACGTGTCGATGTGGGAAGCGATGCGCCAGCTGATCGCCAATAAAGGCCTGACTGGCCGCGCAGCCGGAGCGCTGGGTGGATTTGTCGAGCTGATCGAGAATCTGACCGCGAAAGTCATGGAGATGCCCCTGCATCTGATGACCCAAACCGTGATCGAGCAGTCCGGGTTGATCACCTACCACAAGGAAGAGAAAGGCGAAAAAGGCCAGGCTCGGGTAGAAAACCTTGAGGAATTGGTCAGCGCCGCGCGCAACTTCGAGAATGCCGAAGAAGACGCCGAGCTGTCACCGCTGGCCGGGTTCCTTGGCCATGCGTCGCTGGAGTCGGGCGATACTCAGGCCGATGAACATGAAGACAGCGTGCAATTGATGACGCTGCACAGCGCCAAGGGCCTGGAATTCCCCCACGTGTTCCTGGTGGGCATGGAAGAAGGCCTGTTCCCCCACAAGATGAGCCTGGAAGAGCCCGGGCGTCTTGAAGAAGAACGGCGACTGGCGTATGTCGGCATTACCCGCGCCATGCAGAAACTGGTGATGACGTATGCTGAAACCCGTCGCTTATATGGCAGCGAGACGCGCAATAAGATCTCGCGCTTCGTCCGGGAGATTCCGCCACCCCTGATTCAAGAGGTGCGCCTGTCCAACAGCGTCAGCCGTCCGTTCGGCGGCACGCAGAACATGGGCACAAGCAGCCTGTTCAATGGCACCGGCATCCCGGAAACCGAGTTCAGCCTCGGACAGCGGGTTCAGCATTCGGTGTTTGGCGAAGGAGTGATCCTCAATTTCGAAGGTGCCGGCGCTCAGGCACGGGTGCAAGTTAACTTCTCAGAAGGCAGCAAATGGCTGATGATGGGCTACGCCAAGCTGGAAGCGATCTGAGCCACTGAACATGTAGGATCAGCCTCAATATCTGAGGCTGCAGAGATATGCCCTACAGGCCACTCTTTGTGAGCCTGTTATAGGCCCAAGCAAAAGCCAGAAACATTTAGGCGCTAGCCATTGTCATTTCTCCTGTGCAACATGGCGCGCGTGCAATCCATAAATGGGAATTCCTTTATGCAACGTTTTCTAAGCATCGCTCTGGCGCTGTGCATCGGGCTCACAATGAGCCTCGAAGCCAACGCAGCGCGCTTCGGTGGCGGCAAGAGCTTCGGCTCGGCGCCCAGCCATCAATCCCGTCAAGCTGCGCCGGCCTCTCCGTCGGCTGCGCCTAACGCCGCTGGTCGCCCTGCTGCCGCTGCTGCTGGCGGTGCTTCTCGCTGGCTCGGCCCGTTGGCTGGCCTCGCGGCAGGCGGCCTGCTCGCCTCGATGTTCATGGGCGGCGGCTTCCAGGGCATGCAGTTCTTCGACATCCTGATCATCGCAGTCATCGGCTTCGTGATCTTCCGGTTCATCGCCGCGCGTCGACGCAAGCAACAAGAGCACATGTCCCCTGCCGGTCATGCGCCGTTCCAGCGTGAAACCCTCGAGCAACCGGCTCAGCCATCGGTTTTCGGCGGCTCGTCTGCAGCCCCGGTTGCAGCTCCGGTGATCAATGCACCGGCCTGGTTCAATGAACAACGCTTCCTCGAAGCCGCTCGCAGCCACTTCCAGTCGCTGCAACAGCACTGGGATGCCAACGAAATGGACAAGATTGCCGAATTCGTCACCCCACAAATGCTCCAGTTCCTCAAGAAGGAACGTGCAGACCTGGGTGATGGCTTCCAATCGACCTTCATCGACAACCTGACCGTGCAGCTTGATGGCCTGGATGATCGCTCGGATAAAACCGTGGCGACCTTGACCTTCTCCGGCGTGTCCAAAACTTCGCGCTTCGACCAAGGTGAAGTGTTCAGCGAAAGCTGGAACATGGAACGTCCGCAGGGTGACAACCAGCCTTGGCTGGTCGCCGGTATCCGCCAGAACGGCTGACGCTCGGCAGTGCTCGCAAGCGAATTGCACCGATAAGCAAAACCCCGGATAACCGGGGTTTTGTTTTTTTTTGGGCAACCGTTGTTTTGAGAAAACCTTACGCTACTGTATAACCCGCGCCATCAAGTTAGAGGATCCAGGCCGTGGAAGAAGTTATTGAAGAACTGCGTGAAAAAAACGAGCGGGTACCCGTACCCCTTGAGTTGCCCGAAGATGATGATCTGGTCGAGATCGAAGAACAGCTGTTCATCAACATTCCCTTCGTCTTCAAAGAGTTTTTGCTGACTGTCAGCGACGTGGTGTATGGCAGCCTGGAACCTGTGACCGTCATGGACCCGCAGTCCCATACCTACCTGCCCGAGGTTGCCGCAACGGCGTGGGATCTGGGCGTGCCTCGCGAGTTGATCCCGATCTGTCAGAACGGCGATGACTATTACTGCGTCGAAGAAGACGGCACTGTCGTGCTGTGGTCCGCGGAAGAAGAACTGGTGACCGAAGAAAGCTGGGAGTCAGTATGGCACTGGGCCCGGGATGTCTGGCTGGAAAGCTGAGACGTGCAACTCAGCGCCGCACACTGCGGCGCTGAAAGGAGTCGCCTCAATGCTCGGGCGGCTCCTGATGGTTACCCAAGGTTTCCAGCAAAGCGATCTGCATCCGCGTATGTACACGGATGCACCAGCGCCACAACACCGCGGCAACGATAGTGGCCACCACCCCAATCACCAGCAGTAATTCGTTAGTCGGCAGGATGCTCGCCGACAGCGCAGCCAGCAGCAGGAAAATCACCAACATCGACAGCAAAGGGATCACTTCTGCGATCACCCGACGCACGCGTTCGGTGTGGCGTCCGGCCATGGCGGGCTTAACGCTCATCTCGGCCAACAACATCGAAAGCGCCTTGAGCTTGCGGTAGGCCGCGATCAAAAACGGCAGCGACACCAGCAACGAAACACCCCAGATCAACGCCTTGTGTTGGCTGTCATCGCGGGGCCAGTCGCTCAAATAACCGCCAATGCCCTCGGCGAAGTAACCGCCACAGAAGAAAATCGCCACCACCAGCGCCAGATTGACCCCGACCTGCAACAAAATCCTGCGGATCATCGACGCCAGCAACGCGCCCTGCCCCTGTGGCTGGATACTGCGCAGCCATTCCCCATACAGCCCGAAGACCCGCGCGATACGCTTAGGCATCATTGCCGCGAGCTTCATCGATAAAGGGTCCGCCGAGCGGATCAGGTAAGGCGTCAGCAAGGTGGTGATCACCGATACCGCCACTGCCACCGGATAGAGAAAGTCGCTGGTGACCTGCAACGTCATGCCGAGGGCGGCGATGATGAAAGAGAACTCGCCGATTTGCGACAAACCCATGCCAACCCGCAAGGACGTGCGCCCATCATTCCCGGCGATAAAGGCACCCAGGCCACACGACAGCATCTTGCCCAGCACCACAGCGACACTGATCACGGCAATCGGCCAGGCGTAATCGAGAAGGATTTTCGGGTCGATCATCAAACCGATGGCAACGAAGAAAATTGCACTGAACATGTCGCGAACAGGTTCAATCAGCTGCTCTATTTTCAGCAACTGCCGCGATTCCGCCATGATCGCACCAATCAGAAAAGCGCCCAGCACCATGCTGTATTCAAGCTTGGCCACCAGTAGGCAAAATCCGAAACACAGACCGAGTACCGTCACCAAAAGCATTTCATTGCTTTCAAATCTAGCCACATACGCCAACAGGCGCGGGACCAGAAGAATACCGATCACCAGCGCTACAACCATAAACAGCGACAGCTTGCCGACGGTGGAAAATACCTCGCCGGAACTCACGGAGCCGCTGACCGCGATGCCGGACAGCAAGGCAATAATGCCAATACCGAGAATGTCTTCGACGATCAGGATCCCAAAAATCAGCTGGGCAAAACGCTGATTTTTCATCTTCAGGTCGTTCAACGCTTTGACGATGATGGTGGTTGAAGAAATCGCCAGAATCGCCCCGAGAAACAGCGAGTCCATGGCGTTCCAGTTGAAGAAACGCCCGATTTCGTAGCCGATCCAGATCATCAGCACGATTTCCAGAAAAGCCGCGATAAAGGCCGTGGCACCGACCTTGAACAGCTTGCGCAGGCTGAATTCCAGGCCCAGACAGAACATCAGGAAAATAACACCCAGCTCGGCCAAGGTCTTGATTGTATCCTCGTCGTGGATCAGGCCGAACGGCGGTGTGTGCGGGCCGATAATGAAACCGGCAACGATATAGCCCAGGACCACGGGCTGTTTCAGACGATGAAAAAGGACCGTTACGACGCCGGCGACCAGCATGATTACCGCCAGGTCCTGGATAAAACTGATGGCATGCATGGCGTGAAACTCCTTTTTTATGCGCTGAAAAACCCGACTCCAATGTAGGAAGTACCCGCGACCAAGGCTTTTTGCAGGTTAACACCGCACCTCTACGGAGAAAGTCGGTGCAATATATGGAAACAGATGGGCGCTTCGGCGTGACGGCGGCGGGTCCGCCAGCGTCCGGATAACTGATCTACAAGAACGCGAGCACCAGCATAGGTGCACTTCTGACACACCCACCCTGTGAGCACGCTATGGAACCCGGAAACACCCAGCTGTCGATGACTGTATTGATGACCCCGGACATGGCCAACTTCTCTGGCAACGTGCATGGCGGCACCCTGCTCAAGTACCTCGATGAGGTCGCTTATGCCTGCGCCAGCCGTTATGCCGGGCGTTATGTGGTAACCCTGTCAGTGGACCAGGTGATCTTTCGTGAACCGATCCACGTTGGCGAGTTGGTGACCTTCCTTGCGTCAGTCAACTACACCGGCAATACCTCGATGGAAGTGGGGATCAAAGTCGTCACCGAGAACATCCGCGAACGTTCGGTGCGCCACACTAACAGCTGCTTTTTCACCATGGTGGCGATAGACGACGAGCGCAAACCCGCTGCCGTACCTCCACTGGAACCGGCCAATAGTGAAGACAAACGTCGCTTCCTCCAGGCCAAGCAACGGCGGCAGATTCGTCAGGAGCTGGAAAAACGCTATCAGGACATCAAGGACGAAGCGCCTTAAGCGCCCACCGGGTCCGCTCGACGCGCACGCATCGAGCGGACCGCAAGCAAAGAAAGCAACAGGGATGAAATTTAAGCTGCACGGTATGACTGTAAATCGTCAGACCCAGTTAAGCTGGACGTTCTTTGTTGGAGCACTTTTTCATGCTGACCTTGGGCAACCTTTTTGTGCTGATGCTGCTGGCCACGGGCGGCGCCTGGCTGTGGCATTCCCATGGTTTGCGCGAGCGAGCACTGGCGCGAGTCAAGCAACACTGTGCCAAACTCGACGTCGAGCTGCTGGACGGCAATGTCGCTCTACGGCGTATAACGTTCGCCCGCGATGCCAACGGCAGAAAGCGCCTGGCCCGTGTGTATAACTTCGAATTCACCGTCACCGGCGAGCAACGCCACCCCGGCACCATCACCATGTTCGGCGCACACACCGCACTCATTGAGCTGGCGCCCTACCCGTTCGAAATCAAAACTCCGCCACCCAGCGCCAATGTGATCGAGATGAGTCAATGGCGTCAGGAACACAATAAGCGGAAACAATGAGCCCGTCGGTATAACGGTTCCCCGTTGTGGATAACTCGCTTTAGAGCAAGCAGACAGCCAGTCCCGCTTGCAACGCGGCCTCGTCCTGAGGCGCGGTGAATATCAGTTCCAGCCGTGAATCGCGGCGCCATTCACTGTTTTGCCAATGAATGGCCGCACCATCCAGCGCATTACCGGACAACCAACCCGCGTTGCTGTGGATAACCAGCTTGGCCCGTCGCCAATCCAGGCTATTGAGCCACTGCTGCACGCGCATCAGCTCGAATTGCTGGCTCGGATGCCAGCGCCAACCAATACTCCAGCCTTCCGCCTGGCCTTGGCTCAAGCAGATCGGCTGACGCGGGTCGGTCCAGATCGCAGGCAATTGCGCCAAACCCTTGGGAGTAACAAAGTTATCCACAGCCGCAGAGGCTTGCGCACCAATGCCCGGCAACTCGGATAACGGCAAAGCCGCTTGTTCGGTCCAGTACAACGGACGGTCCGGCAAGCGCCGGGCCAGCGCCTCGCGGGCGACAACGTCGAGCAGTGCGGACTTGTTCATCACCAACAAACCGGCATCGCCCAAGGCTGCTTGCTGACTGTCAGGCAAAGGCTGACCGGCCACCATCGCGGTCGCATCAAGCACCAGCACACACGGCTGAACAGCCAGGACCCCTTCCCAAGGCGGCTCACGCAGCTGCTCCATCAGTTGCGCCGGGTGGCCCAACCCGGAGGGCTCGATCAGCAGTCGATCCGGCCGCGCCTTACGCAACAGGCGCCCCAGCCCAACTTGAAACGGCGCGCCATTGACGCAGCACAAGCAGCCACCGGCCACTTCGCCAAGTGCGATACCATCGTCAGCCGTGGTCAACAGCGCAGCATCCAGGCCGATCTGGCCGAACTCATTGATCAAGATCGCCCAGCGCTCGTTGGCAGGCTTTTGCGCCAACAATTGCTTGATCAGACTGGTCTTGCCCGCGCCCAACGGACCGGCGATGACATGGGTGGGGATGTTCTGCAGCATGGGGCCAATTCTTCAGAGTGATGGTTACAGGGACAATCAATGCGCGCGATCTGGCTGGCAACACTGTTGTTGATAACATCGAGCGAGGCATGGGCCGAGGCATGCGTCGTACACAGCCACGCCGAACGACTCGACGTCAAAGTCTGCCAGGAAAATCGCAACATCCCGGCGAAGCTGTTTCACGACGGTTTTTGCCAACCACAACTGGCCGGGCAGAAAACCGAAGTGGAATACGTCGATCAATGCCCCGCCGGCGCTTTCGGCGTGTGCAGCAATGCTCAAGTCGCCAATATGCCCTATCACCAGAACATTCACTATTACGGCGTCGCCAGCGATGCGCACTACCTTAAGCCGTTTTGTGAGGGGCAGAGCCAGGGCCAGTGGCTTGCCCCTTAAGGTGCCGCCTCGTCGTGCCATGGTCCGAACGGATCCGCCAACAGCGCCCAACTGTCTACGCCGCTGGTCATTTCCGCATCGGTCAGCAGGCAGCTGTCCAACTCATCGGTGAGCCGCGCGAAGTTGATGTGCTGCCCGATAAACACCAGTTCCTGACGGCAATCACCAGTCTCGGCGGTCCAGTTTTCCATGATCGCAGCGGTGCTTTCCGGGTCCTGCGGCCATTCCTGTTTGGGCACGAAGCGCCACCAGCGACCGGCAAAACCGTAACGCATCAAGCCGCCCGCCTGGGACCAACTACCCGCGTCCTGATGCTTGCTCGCCAGCCAGAAAAAGCCTTTGGAGCGCAGCAATTTGCCGTTGATCCACTCACGGTTGATGAAGTCGAAAAAGCGCTGTGGATGAAAGGGTCGACGGGCACGGTAAGCCGTCGAGGCAATGCCGTACTCCTCGGTTTCCGGCGTATGTTCGCCGCGCAACTCCTTGAGCCAACCCGGCGCCTGCGAGGCGCGCTCGAAGTCGAAACGACCCGTGTTCAGCACTTTTTTCAGCGGAATTTGCCCCATCACCATAGGAATGATTTCCGCCTGGGGATTGAGCCGCTCAAGTATCGCGATCAGCTCCAGACGTTCGCTGGAACTGATCAGGTCGATTTTGCTGATCAGAATGACATCGGCAAATTCGACCTGCTCGATCAGTAAATCGGTGATCGAACGTTCGTCATCCTCGCCCAGGGTCTCACCACGAGTCGCCAGGCTCTCGGCGGCCTGGTAGTCGATCAGAAAATTGATGCCGTCGACCACGGTGACCATGGTGTCCAGGCGAGCCATGTCGGCCAGGCTTTTGCCTTGCTCATCACGGAAGGTGAACGTTTCAGCCACGGGCAACGGCTCGGAAATCCCGGTGGATTCGATCAATAAATAGTCAAAACGGCCGTCCCGCGCCAAACGACTGACCTCTTCGAGCAAGTCCTCGCGCAAGGTGCAGCAGATGCAGCCATTGCTCATTTCGATCAGTTTTTCTTCGGCACGGTTCAGGCTCACATCGCGCTGAACCTCGCTGCCATCGATGTTTATTTCGCTCATGTCATTAACGATCACGGCCACGCGCATGCTTTCGCGGTTGCGCAGCACGTAATTGAGCAACGTGCTTTTGCCAGCCCCGAGAAATCCGGACAACACAGTAACGGGTAGACGGTCAGGCATCAGGTGTTCCTCATCAGGTAGCGTACGCGCTCAAAAAAGGCATCGTCGACTTTGTCGTTATAATATAACATGACATTTCCACCCTGACGACGGACCTTCAATGAACGCGCTGACTCTGCCGGATATCGCCTCCCAAGCATCACGCCAAGCCTTACCACTGGATTGGGTCGGCATGTGCGGCATCGCCCTGCCAATTGTGTTTAATGGCCAGCGAGTGAACGCCACAGCGGATGCAGGCGTGAGCCTCGACGATGGGGAAGTGCGAGGCATCCATATGTCACGGTTGTACCTGGCGCTGGAGATGCTCGATGAAGAAGACCTCACACCCGCATTACTGCACCGGGTTCTTCAGCAATTTCTCGACTCGCACCACGGTCTGTCTGCCAGTGCCTCTGTGCGCATTCACAGCCATTTGCTGCTGAAACGCCCGGCATTGATCAGCCCGTTGGCCGGTTGGAAGTCTTATCCGGTAGGGATTTTTGCTCGGCTGGAGCATGGAGTGTTCCACGTGGAACTAACATTCGACGTCAGCTATTCCTCGACCTGCCCATGCTCTGCCGCCCTTGCCAGGCAGCTGATTCAGGCGCAATTCATCTCTGACTTCGCCAATCGGCCGCTGGAGCATGCGGATGTACTGACATGGCTCGGTACGAGCCAGGGCATTGTTGCCACCCCACACAGTCAGCGCAGTAGCGCCCAGCTTGATGTTCAGCTGGACGTGCACGTGAACGAACTTCCGCTAATCCAACTTATTGATCACGTCGAGACCGCCCTTGGCACTGCAGTGCAAACGGCGGTCAAACGCGCCGATGAGCAAGCGTTTGCCTTGGCCAACGGGCAGAATTTGATGTTCTGTGAAGATGCTGCGCGACGGCTCCATCTGGCACTGAGTCAGGTCCCGGACATCAAGGGTTTCAACCTGAAAGTCATTCACGCCGAAAGCCTGCATGCACACGATGCTGTCGCCCGGAGCCGCTGGCAGCGAGGAATCAAGTCCGCGGTTTAACCGTCCCGCACTGCTGACCCAGCCAAACGGCACGGGTGTCCATGCTGCCATTTTGCTGAGCGCCTGTGGCGTTGAAGGTACCCACGACTTTAGTGCTGAACTCGCGATCACTGGCGAACTGGGCTACCCCTGTACCTTGCGCTTTGGGGCAGCTGAAGCGGAACTTCCACGTCTTGCCATTGCGGTCGGTGATCTGTTGGTTGCAACCAGATTTGGGGTCTGTCAGCGGGATATTGTCAGTCTTGACCTGGTCCTGAGTCAGGCAGACTCGCACGCCCTTCCCGCCCAGCGTCACGCCCTGCTTTTGCATCATCTGTTCCATCATCGCTCGCTGCTCGGGCGGCAGGTTGTTCAACTGGGCAAGCATCAGCTGCAGGTCAGGCAACGGCTGGCCGTCTACCTGCATATTGCTCGACGTCAGTTCCCACAACCCTGGCTGCAACATCTGCGCTTGAGCGATCGGTGCAGCCAGACAAAACAGCAAAGCCAAAACGCGTTTGTTCATCTGAAAAATTCCTGAATATGAAAATGACCGGATTAGCTCCAGCCTGACGATGAGCGTTAGACGACGCAAGCGCCTACCAGTTGCATGCCGAATAAAATAGCGACAATCCCGACGGGCTGTGGTCTGTTAGAGACCTAAAAAGTTTAAAGCAAGGTTGCACATGGATTACCACAGCCCGCACTTCTTCGGCTACTTGATCGCTTTCACTCATCTGCTAGGCCTTATTGCTGCCATCCATGCACTGCTTACCGTACGCACCGCCCAAGGCTCGATAGCCTGGGCCATGCCGCTGTTATTCATCCCCTACGTAGCCCTCATTCCTTATCTGGTCTTCGGCCGTAGCTCATTTGATGCCTACATCAAAGCCCGCCGCCAAGCTAACCGGGAGATGCGTGCGGCCATCGGCGATCTGAATTGGCGGCCCTGGATCGAAGAGGCCGTCACCGCCCGGCGCAGCAGCGCTTATGCCTCGCTACGGGCCATGCCCAAGCTAGGGCGTATGCCGTGCCTGGCGAACAATGAGGTAAAGCTGCTGATCAATGGTGAAGCCACGTTCGCCGCGATCTTCGAGGCTATTCGCCACGCCAGACAAGCGATTCTGATTCAGTTTTTTATCATTCATGACGACGATCTGGGTCGACGCCTGCAAGCGTTGCTTCTGGAAAAGGCCGCCGAAGGTGTGGCCGTCCATGTCCTCTACGACGGGATCGGCAGTCACGCGTTACCCAATTCCTACAGCACCACCCTGCGCGACGGCGGGGTGCAGATCAAGGCCTTCGCCACCCGTAGCGGCTGGCTTAATCGCTTTCAGGTGAACTTCCGCAACCACCGCAAAATCGTGGTGGTGGATGGTCTGCGTGGCTTTGTTGGCGGGCACAATGTGGGCGATGAATACCTGGGCAAACAACCACCGCTAGCCCCTTGGCGAGACACCCATGTGCAGGTAATCGGTCCCGTGGTCGCCTGCTTGCAGGAATCGTTCGCCGAAGACTGGTTTTGGGCCACTCGGCAGTTACCACCCTTGATCCTGCCCGACACCTATCCCGAAAATGGCGTGCTCTGCCAAGTACTGGCCACAGGCCCGGCGGACGCTCAGGAAACCTGCTCACTGTTTTTCGTCGAAGCCATCCATTCCGCCATGGAACGGGTGTGGATCACCAGCCCCTATTTCATTCCCGATGAAGCCGTGTTTGCCGCGTTGCGCCTGGCGGTAATGCGCGGTGTCGATGTGCGGATTCTATTGCCATCGCGTCCTGACCATTACGTGGTCTACGCCGCCTCCAGCCTGTTCGCGTTCGAGGCCGTGCGCGCAGGGGTACGCATCTTCCGCTATGAGCCGGGCTTCTTGCATCAGAAGGTGGTGTTGGTGGACAGCGAGATCACCGCCATCGGCAGCGCAAACCTGGATAACCGTTCGTTCAGGCTGAATTTCGAACTGATGCTGTTGACGGTCGACAGTGACTTCGCCAGCGAAGTGGAGAAGATGCTCAATGACGACTTCGCCCTCGCCCATGAAATCGCCCTGGAGGAGAGAAAGCAAACGCATCGTCTGCAGCAGCTCGGCATGCGCATTGCGCGCCTGATCTCGCCCATTCTCTAAGCGCTGATGTCGTTCCGGGGTCACGAAACCCCGTAGCGACTGTCCCTGAATCACGCGATCAACGGTAGATATCAGCCCGCGTCATGGGCAAATCAAGGCTGCCGTCGGCATACGGTTTGACGGCCAGAATCTGATGCAGATTGATCCAGCCCTTGGCAAACGCATACGCACAGCCGGCCAGGTACAAACGCCAGATGCGTAAGATTTGCTCTGGAACCATGGTCGCAGCCTCCTCCAGCCGGCTTTCCAGACGCTCGCTCCAGTGTTCAAGTGTCCGAGCGTAATGCAGGCGCAGGCTTTCGACGTCGATGATCTCCAGACCCGCTTCACTGAGGTAAGCGCTGATCATCGACACGTGCGGCAACTCGCCATTCGGAAAGACATAACGCTCGATAAAATTGCCCGCGCCACGTCCCACTGGACGGCCATCGGTGTGCTTGGCGGTGATGCCATGGTTCATGACCAAGCCGCCTTCGCGGACCGCACCAAACAAGCGCTTGGCATACAGCTCCAGATTGGCGTGACCGACATGTTCGAACATGCCCACGCTGACGATTTTATCGAAGCGACCGTCCTGAGGCAGATCGCGGTAGTCCAGCAATTGCAGCTCAACCTGGTCCTGCAAGCCTTCCGCTTCGACCCGCTCACGGGCCAAGGCCAATTGCTCGCGACTCAGGGTGATGCCAAATACCTTTACCCCGTACTCGCGCGCAGCAAACCGCGACAGCCCGCCCCAACCGCACCCGACATCCAGCAGGTATTCACCCGGCTGCAAACGCAACTTGCGGCACAGGTGATGAAATTTGTCCTGCTGCGCTTGTTCGAGGGTCTCTGCGCCGGTCTTGAAATAGGCGCAAGAGTAGACCATCTCGCGGTCAAGCCAGAGCTGGTAAAACGCGTTGGACAGGTCGTAATGGTAAGAAATCGATGCCGCATCGGTGGCTTTATCGTGCTCTGAGCGCGCGGGCTGGTCGCTGTCATCCTCATCCAGCAACGCCTGACTCAACTCATCGCAAACCCGGATAACTTCGCGGATTGACCCTAGCAACTCCAGTCGGCCCTCAACGAAGGCGCCACCGAGCAAGTCCAGGCTGGGATGAGTGAATTGCGACACCAGTTGCGGATCTTTCACCACAATGGTGACGCTGGGCGCCGGACCAAGATCAAGCTCATGGCCGTCCCACAGTTTCAGCCGCAGTGGCAGGTGCAAATTTTGCAGGGCTGATGGAAGTTGCGCGAGCATGTAGTAACCCCCTTATCCAGAAGCGCAGGAAAAGAGTAGTCCATCAGCAGCCCAAGCGATGGGGCTGCACAGCTATTGGCTTTATAGCTTCTGACGATGCCATGAAGCGTTGGGTCAACCGCCTTTAACCCGATGTTGCGAGCCAAACTCCAGCCTTCAATGGATTACCCACTGTAAGAATGACCCCTAATCTGTAACAGAGTTCTTCAAAGCTCAAGTTGATTTTTATACTTAACCGAGAGGTCTGGCTCGGCACTCTCGGCTAAAGGGTCAGATATTCAGGCCTGTGGCTTGATTTCCAGTTTCAACAACGGCTCCTGAAAACGCAGCAAACGACCTGCATTGCCAAGGACTAACAGGGTGCTGAGATTATGCAGCACGGCGGCAATCATCGCCCCTTCCGCACCCAGCAAACCGAAAGCGGCAAGGGCCACGATGGCCAGCGTCCAGCCCAGACCGATGATGACGTTGACGTGCAATGTCTGCCGGCATTGGCGGCTCAAGCGCACGCAGGTGCCCAAGCGACGCAGGTCACTGCCGATCAACACGATGTCAGCCGAAGCCAGCGCGATGTCCGCGCCGCCCGCGCCCATCGCAACCCCTACCACGCCGGCTTTGAGCGCCAGCGAATCGTTGATGCCATCGCCCACCACCATGGGCCGAAAGCCGCTCCTGATTTCACCCATGACCCGATTGAGTTTGTCTTCAGGCAACGCCTGGGCCTCGATATCACTGATACCCACTTCGCAGGCCAGGCTGTCGGCCACACTTTGACGGTCGCCGGTCAACAACAGTTGTCGACCCAGCCCCAGCTCACGCAACTCGGCGAGCGCCTGGCGGGCTTCCGGCTTGAGACTGTCGGCCAGCAACAACCAGGCGAGGAAAACACCGTCGACCGCGAGCCCGGCAATCGGGCCATCATGCGTCGGTACCGGTGACGTGCTAATGCCCAACGCATCGAACAGCTCAGGGCGGCCCAATGCGGCTTCGCCATGCTCGGTTCGCGCCACCACGCCCAAGCCCTGACGTTCACGAATGTCGGTCAGCGCCAACAACTGATCTTTGTCCACCAACCCAGCCAACGCGCGGCTGACCGGGTGACTGCTGGCCGAGCCGAGGCTGGCAGCCAATGGCAACACGTAGTTCTGCGGAGTCGATGCCGCTTCGACGGACTGCAAGCGCAAGCTGCCATAGGTCAGCGTGCCCGTCTTATCCACCACAAGAGAGGTCAGGTCCGCCAACTCTTCGAGAAAGGCCGAGCTACGAATCAAAATTCCATGCCGAGCTGCCACCGCGATCCCGGCAATCGCCGTCGCAGGGGCTGATAGCACCAGCGCGCAAGGGCACGCGGCGACCAGCACCGCCAGCATCGCTTGCGCGTCGTTGGTAATGAACCAAGTCACGGCCGCGATCATCAACACCAAGACCATGTAACTGCCGGCATAGCGCTCCAGCAGACGAGTAATCGGTGGCTTGGAGCGCTCGGCGCTTTGCATCAGCGCGATCACTTTTCCTAACGTTGATTCATTGCCAATACGCGTAACCTCGATCCGCAACAGGCCATCAAGGTTGATCGCGCCGCC
This sequence comes from Pseudomonas sp. 10C3, assembly GCF_036346185.1. Taxonomy (NCBI): domain Bacteria; kingdom Pseudomonadati; phylum Pseudomonadota; class Gammaproteobacteria; order Pseudomonadales; family Pseudomonadaceae; genus Pseudomonas; species Pseudomonas sp. 10C3. The sequence goes on from NZ_JASJVE010000009.1 coordinate 206,938, forward strand.
GAACACGTCCATGCCGACCTTGGCCTCCAGGGGCACCGACTCGCCGGTGATCGGTGCGGTATCAAGACTGGCTTGCCCGGAGCGCACCACGCCATCGGCCGGGACCCGATCACCCGCCCGCACCTCAACCTGATCGCCGGCGACCAAGGTTGAGTTATCCACTTCTCGAACCGTGCCACCGGCGTCAATCAACCGCGCCTGGCTGCGGGTCAGCAGGCCCAGGGATTGAATGGCTTCCTGCGAACCGATGACGCTGCGCTCTTCCAGCACATGGCCGAAGATCATGATGATCGGCAACAAGGCGGCGGTCATCAGATCGCCGGTGGCCCAGGCACCTAGCATCGCCAGCGCGATCAACTGGTCGGTGATGCCGTGCAGACTTGGGTAACGCAGGCTGTGCCAACCGGCACTGACCACCGGCACCGCGACCAGCAACGACGCCACGCCCAGCAGTACCTGACTGACACCGGTCTGTTCGGGCGCAACAAAACGCCAGACCAGGCCCAGACCGAGCAAACCCAGGGCAAGCATCGCCAGGGTCAATTGTCGGGCCGCACTGCGTTGTTCAGAACCGGTCAGCATGCTGACCGCGGACTCAGTGGCTGCGTGGGCACTCATTGTTCTGCTCCCTGAATGATCAGGCGGGAATCGTCATGGGGGTCGACGGTGGTCACCGAGCCTGCCTGGCCGAGAATTTTTGGCAGACGCTCACGATAAATACGTAACAGCAGGCCCGGGTCGCTTTTGTCATGAATCGACTGCGTCAGACTGGTGACCGTTGCCGTGTCGGTCTGTGCTTTGGCCAGGCGTTCGGTGGCCTGGGCATGGGCCACTTGCAAGGTGCGGTCAGACTGTTGCGTCGCGGTCTGGGTGAGCTTTTCTGCGTCGGTACGTGCGTTGGCCACCGCCTGATCCGCTTTCTGACTGGCCGTAAGAACGGCGTTAAAAGCCGCGACCGCTGTCGTGGGCAGACTTGACTGCACATCGACCCGAGCGACTTCGATACCCAGCCCGACGCCGGTCGCGGCCAGATCGGCCAAGCGCTGGTTGATGCCATGAACCAGATCGCCACGCAAACGCTCACGGCGTTCAGCGGCCTTGCTGTCGGGGCTGACCATCTCTGGCCGGGCCACCAGAATCGTGTCCAGATCGCGGGCAGCGGTCAGCGCCACAGCACTGCGATTCACCAGTCGATCCAATGCAGGCAGAACATGCTCGCCCTGCAACACGAAGGCATACGGGTCCGTCACTTTGTAGTACGCCGTCACATCGAGTTGTACGACGCCAGCATCACCGGTCAACAAAAAGCCGGAGCCAGACAGCGCATCGCTCATCGGTGTGGCGAAACTGGCGACCCGATCAGCATCAAGGGCCAGCCTGGATCGCAGTAGCGTTTCGACCCGGCGCTCGATCACCCGGTCCGCAGAGGGCAACAACACCACCTGCTCGAAAGGTTGCGGCCATGCCGTGAGCAGTCCGGCGTTCTGGATGCGTTCCAGCGCCCCGAAACGCATGACCACGGCGCGATTCTGCGGATCGATCTGGCGCACATTCGACAGCGCCCAGCCTAGCGCGGCCAACACCGTGACGGCATACAAACCGAGAAACGCCAGACGGCTCGCCTGCAGCCAGGGGCTGTTGACGGGGGGGCGTTGAGGCGTAACGTCACTCATGGTTGCGATCCGCTTTTACCATCCAGCGTCGGCGGGCCGTCGACCAGCACGCGGAACGGCGCCGCGTCGGTGCGCAGGATCAGCTTGGTGCCCGGCGTCACTACCGTGCCCAAGGTGTCCAGCGAGCGCAGCAGGTTGTATAGCTGCGGCGAACCCGCGTAGGCACGGCCGTAGATTTGCGCCGCTTCGACGCGCGATTGCGCTTCGATGTCAGCAGCTTTGACCGTAGCGTCTGCTTCGACGATGCGCGCATCACGCTCGGCGGCCGCACGGATCTGCGCCGCTTCACGCTTGCCCACGGCCGTACGCTCGGTGGCAATGGTTTCCCGCTCGGCGCGCATCCGGTCTACCGTCGCATTCAGGGTCACGGACGGCAGGGTCAGACGCTCGATACCCACCTGCAAGACGCGGACGCCGTAAGTAGTGAGCAATTGCTGATCGATCTGTTGGCGCAACTGGTTTTCAAAGTCGGCGATCCGTACCTGGCTGGCGTCGGTATTGACCAGGCTGGCCAGATCGAAGCTGCTGGCCGTGGTTTCCAGCGCCGAGCCGACAAACGTGCGGATCTGCCGTGCGGCTTCGTCCGGCTGGTTCTGCACCGCGCGCATGAAGCGCTGCACGTTGTCCGGGTCGCCCTGAACCTGCCAGGCCACATAGGCCTGAACGATGATACGCAGGCCATCGCGGGTACCGACATCCTGCAAACCACTGGAGGTGGTGCGCAGGCGAAGATCCACCGGAATGGTCGCCTCGAACGGTGCCGGCCAGCGCCAGCTCAGACCCGGCTCGAGCAACACGCGGGAGGGGTTACCGAAGCGCGTGATAACGGTGGCTTCGCCCGAGCGTACTTGCACCAGGCTCGCGGCGGCCACGGCAAACGCGATGAGCAGCGCTGCCAATGCGGTTCGACGCCACGGGAACCCGGCTGCCGCAGAGGCATCGCCATGATGATGACCGTGGTGATGTCCCGCGTGGCCATGGTCGTGGCCAGCGTGATTCTGATGGTCTTGATGGCCGTGGTGATCATGGGAGTGAAACAGACTCAAGGGATGACTCCTTAATGAACGGCTTTACGCGGCGCCGTTGGGTCTGCCGGTAGCGTGAACGTGCGTAAATCAATGGTCGGCGCAGTGTCGCCGCCCAGTCGATGATCGAGAACCAGCAACTTGGCGTGGGCCAAACCCTGGCTCAGCTGGGTCAGGTATTGCTCCAGCAAAAATGCCTGACCGGCGTGGGCATACGCCTGGCGTTCAGCGCTAAAGCGCAAGTCCGCCCCCTGCGCCGTGGCCAGCACCTCGCGCGCACCGGCGGTGGCCTGGTCTTGCGCCACGCTGGCATTGAGTTGCGCCAGATTGGACTGATCGCTGGCGGCACCGCGCTCTCGGGAAATCAACGCCTGAGCACTGATTTGTGCGGCTTGCACGCCATGGTAGGCATTGGCCGCACCGGCTGGCGGATGAATCGACTCGACCACGGTCGCGAGAATTTCCACGCCGCTGTCCAGCGTCCTCAGATCCGCTTGCACCGCATTACCAATATCGGCAGACAGCGTAGCGCGCTGCTCGCCGAGTAACTGATCGAGGGTACGCGAGGCAAAATCATGCACCAACACCCGGCTCGCCGTGCTGCGAATCAGCGTCGGCACGTCGGCACTGTTATAGGTCGCCGCCATCGCCGCCTGATCCGTCAGGCCAATGCGATAAACGAATCGCACGTCCATGTTGACGATCTGGAAGCTCTGCTTCTGCGCAGAGGACCCAGTGCCGGACGGGTCACCCGTGCTGCTGGCGATCACCTGAGAATTTTCATTGATATGGCTCGCATCCCACAAGCGATTGGCGCTCAGCGGAGCCGGGCCTTCGGCAGGCTCACGAACCTGTTCGGCAGCGTTGCCCTCGGTGACACTGGTTGCCAGCTCATGCACCACGCCGTTTTCCACCGCCAGCACCCGACCGAATGGCCATGGCAAGCCCGCATGCAACCCAGGGCCGAACACCTCCACCGGCTTGCCAAAACGCTCGTAGATGCCGCGCCCCTGTATGGGAATTTCATGCACACCGGTCAGCGTCCAGCCGAGCGCCACCACCACTCCCATAACCGGCAAAAAGGCGCGGCGCATGTAGGTAAACGCCCAAATTTGACGCAGATCGATGCCGAATCGATTGTGCAGTTCATTCCGCAAAGCCAGCAACGGCTGCGGCGGCCAGCGCAGCAGGCCAGCCATAAAACTCTGGGCCAACAGGCGCGGCTCGATACGTTCGTTGCGCGGGCTGAACAAGGACGTCAATGCACGCAGCAGCAACTCCAGCGCCACCAGACCGGGTAATAGACCCATCAGCACGGCAAGCCGCGCCGGCCAGATGCGGTCGGGCGTCGAGAAGAACAGGCACAGCGCACTGAGCAGCAGGCAGGCAATCGCCACCCGCGTCAGTTGTGCCAATGACTCGGCTTCAGGCCATTCAGCCGTGAGCTCATGGCTCAACTGACGCTCCAGCACCAGCAGCCCGAAAGCCAGCAGGAGGCTGATCCCCCCCGCCACGTTGCCCGTCGGCCCAAGGCTCGAACCGACAAGGTTCAAGTTCCAGACCCTATTTACCGCAAACATCACCAACAGCGCCCAGCCGCCAAGCCACAACGTTGGCAAACCAACCTGGGTCAGCAGCGACGAGCCACTGCCGCTAATCCGGCCGAGCAAGCGCTCGTACCAGCCGGGTGCTTGTGCCGGAGCCGATTCTTCCTCTTCAGGGGGTTGCCCGACGACGCCCGCGCCCCGCTCCGCGACCAGGGTCTGCGCGCGCCAACGGGCACACCAGTAAGCCGACTGCAAACCCGCGACCACCAACCACAGGGCTGCAGCGTTGTTGACCAGCACTGCCGACCACAATGAAGTGGATGAAAAAAGCATGACAAACAACGCCAGGATAAAGGCCAACAACCCCAAGCCTGCCAGGCCATAAGCCAGCCGCAACAAACGTCGGGCGTGAAACTCGGCTCTTTGAAAGCGCGGCAAGCCATCAAGGCCCACACTTTCAACATCCAGATCAACCCGCATCGACACTCCAGACCTTGTTCAATAGTGAAGACAAACTGCCCATCAAAAACCGCCCTTTGCATCGACCCTGGCAGCGTGTTGCCGGGCAATGCTCCATGAACGTTACGATATAACAGAAATCTCGGGATTTTTGTCGACCGATTGCACCTTTTGCGGACACGCTGGCTTGACCTTCACGCGTCGCCCTAATCATATTTCGGTCATCATTCAATTGCTTAACGTGATCAGAATGGTTTTCCGCAGGCCGTCTACGCGTCCTCCGTTATCCAGAAGTTAGCCCATGAGTAACGATGACGCTGCCATTCCATTGAGCAAATAATTGAGGGGCAACGGCTATGCCCTTGGCACCTCGAAACCGACTTTCTCAAGAAATATTCATCCATTAATATCGCCTCCTGATAAACCGATATCGATTTTTTCACCCATTTCGCGAACCAGCGGCCCACTTTGTTATCTAGTAATGGGCAGTTCCATGCGACCGAGGGCTTGATCGGGCGCATTTCCCACGCGTATGTGCAGGGCGGCACAGCATCACCTGAGAGGCGTCACCTTTATGAATCGCAGGAATCTTCTGAAAGCATCGTTGGCCCTGGCGGCCTATACCGGCTTGCCCGCTGCCGGGCTGTTTGCCGCACGCGCTATGGCAGCCACGGCCGACGGCGAGATCGAGCATTTCGATTTCGAGGCCCTGCAAGCTCATGCCAAGCAACTGGCCGGCAACCCCTTCGTCGATACCAGCCAACAATTGCCGCCGACCTTGGCGAAGATGACCCCACAGCAATTCAACGCCATCCAGTACGATCCCGCGCACTCACTGTGGAACGACATCAAGGGTCAACTGGATGTGCAGTTTTTCCATGTGGGCATGGGCTTCAAACAGCCCGTGCGCATGTACAGCGTCGACCCTCAAACCAAGGAGGCGCGCGAGGTGCACTTCCGCCCGCAGCTGTTCAACTACGAAAGCAGCGGCGTGGATAAGGCCCAGCTCAAGGGCGATCTGGGGTTTGCCGGCTTCAAGTTGTTCAAGGCACCGGAAATTGCGACTCACGACGTTTTGTCATTCCTCGGCGCCAGCTACTTTCGTGCCGTCGACAGCTCCGGGCAGTACGGCCTCTCCGCTCGCGGCCTGGCCATCGACACCTATGCCAAGCGCAAGGAAGAATTCCCCAACTTCACCAAGTTCTGGTTTGAAACACCGACCAAGGACCATACCCGCTTCGTCGTCTACGCCCTGCTGGACTCCCCCAGCGCGACAGGCGCCTATCGCTTCGACATCGATTGCCAGGCCAGTCAGGTGGTCATGGCCATCGACGCGCACATCAATGCGCGGCAAGCCATCGAGCAGTTGGGGATCGCGGCGATGACCAGCATGTTCAGCTGCGGCACCCATGAACGGCGAATGTGCGACACCATTCATCCCGAGATCCACGACTCCGACCGTCTGGCTATGTGGCGTGGCAACGGCGAGTGGATCTGCCGCCCGCTGAACAACCCGGCCACCCTGCAATTCAACGCCTTTGCCGACAAAGACCCCAAAGGCTTCGGCCTGGTACAGACCGATCACGAATTCTCCAGCTATCAGGACACGGTGGACTGGTACAGCCGTCGGCCGAGCCTGTGGGTCGAGCCGACTACCGCGTGGGGCGAAGGCTCTATCGACCTGCTGGAAATCCCCACCACCGGCGAGACGCTGGACAACATTGTGGCCTTCTGGACACCGAAAGCCCCCGTCACCGCAGGAACTTCGCTCAACTTCGGCTACAAACTCTACTGGAGCGCCCTGCCGCCCGTTGGCACCCCGTTGGCCCGCGTGCACGCTACCCGCTCAGGCATGGGCGGCTTCATCGAAGGTTGGGCTCCAGGCGAGCATTACCCGGAAGTCTGGGCCCGTCGCTTTGCCGTCGACTTCACCGGCGGCGGTCTGGAAAGACTGGCCGAAGGCACAGGTATCGAGCCAGTGATCACGGTATCCAGCGGCGAAGTGAAAGACTTCAATGTGCTGCTGATCCCGGACATCAAAGGCTACCGCATAACGTTCGACTGGTACCCCAACAGCGACTCGGTCGCGCCGGTCGAACTGCGTCTGTTCATTCGCACCCATGACCGGACACTGAGTGAAACCTGGCTTTATCAGTATTTCCCTCCCGCAGCCGACAAACGCCGCTATAACTAAGTAACCAAGGGAAGGATTTAAGGCTGGCGCGTGCAAAAGCGTCAGCCTTCTTTACAGGTATGTAAAGTTTTAGAGCCATAGAGCTCCCCTGGTTCTGGCTTGTTGATGCACTAAAAAACCACGTCAATTTTTCATCACCTATATATTTCAATAACTTGGGATTACAAGAAATCACAGGCAAAGGTCTTCCGTTAAAAGATTGACGAATTGATTTGACAGCGTTCGCAAGTGACGTTGATATACCGCTAATTGCCTCTCACATCACGCCCTCCGTCCTCGATTGAACCCCCATTAGTGGCTGTTCTATAGGCGGTAGCTTTGCCGTGCGCGATGGCGAACAAACATCCTTTATCTACGCGCTTCAGAGGGCAGCAAAACATGATGTCGAACTCCCCTTCCGCCTCAACTGAAAAGCCTTCGATTCTTTCATTCAATAAATCGACATTGGTCATCTGGGTGGCCATCAGCCTGATCGTGGTCGAAACCTTCTCCGGCGCCCTACGCTATTACTTCGATATGGCGGGGATTTCGACGCTGCTGTACCTGCCTAAAATGGGGTGTGCCGTGCTCTTCGCGCTGGAGCTACTGACCTTCAAAACCTCGCGCCTATTCTGGATCGGGTTGTTGTTACTGCTGTTATCCAGTCAACTGGCCCTCCTCCACGGCGCCAGCCTGAACAATGTAGGTTTCAGCCTGTTCGCCATCAGCCCGTTCCTGTTCGCGATAGTCTGCAGCGAGCACCTGATCAATCAAAGAAGCCTGTTAGGCAAGTGTGTCGCCCTGTGCCTGGTCGCCTCGGTGGTCGGGGTTCTTCTGGATAAATACACCACGGTGCCCTGGAAGGGTTACACCTACCAACTCGGATCGATTGAGCTGAGTGCCAACCGTGCGTGGACTGCAGACGACGTCGATCGACTCGCCGGGTTTGCTCGTGTGTCCAACGTATTGTCGATCACGATTGCGATCTTCAGTCTCTATCTGCTGATGTTCATCCGCTCCCGGATGTTGTTCGCCACGGTGTGTGTCGTAGCGTTTTTCAGCATTCTCCTGACCACCAGCAAAACCCCAACCGTGGCCTTTCTATGCACCCTGGGGCTGCTGGCCCTCATTCGCTACCGCTGGACCAGCGCATGGATTTTCGTGATCGCGGTGTCGATGGGCGTGATTTTGCCCGCCATGGGGGTGCTACATGACTTTGACCCCAATGCGGCCAGCAGCAACAGTGGCGGAGGCCTGGCCTCGTTTTATGATCGCCTGGTCAATACCTGGCCACATCTGATCATCCTGATCGCCAATGAGGGCTGGAGCTGGCTGGGCGTGGGTTTCGGTATGTTCGGCAGTGCTGTTTTTGTGTCCCCTGTGCCCCATGCCGATATGCTCGGCACATCGGACAACACCGCCGTTTACCTGTGGGCTATTTTCGGCTTCGCGGGGGTGTTGCTGTACATGCTGCAACTGCCGCTACTGTTCCTGCTGCGTGATTACTCGACAACCCGTATGGACCGCGCGCTATTGGCCGTCACCTTTTGCATCTGTGTGATCAGTTGGACCACGGACATGTTCGAGGTCACCATGTCCAACCTGTTTCTGGGGCTGGCAATCGGTCACACACTCAACCGCACACTCAGCCCCCAAGACCACGCCAGCCCCGCACTGGCGCTCACGCCCCCCCTCGACACCCTGTCGTCAGCCCTGCCCGACCAGCGTTGAGAAGCCCAATGAAAACAAACCTTCGCCTCAGTATTTTCGTATGCCTTATGGGCCTGCTGCTCACCAACACAACCCGCGCCGAAGACGTCTTCATCGTGGGGGTTGGCACCCACTTGATGGAATCCCAAACCCTACAGAAACGCGCCCTGCAATCCGCTGCAGACGCTGGCATCACGTCCGTGCGCGACGATGCCTTCTGGTCGACCGCCGAACCTGCGCGCAATCAGCTGCGTATTCTTCCGTCGTGGGAAACGTACCTTAACGGCGCCAGAAACCTGCAGTTGAGCACCATGCTGATTTTTGGTTACGGCGCCGTTCCCTACGACGGTGCCAAGCCGCGCACGCCCAACGTCAAAGCCGCCTACCATAACTACATCGATTTCGTGAGCCGCCGGTTTGGGAGCAGAGTCGATTTTTACGAAGTCTGGAACGAGTGGGACATGGAAGGCACGAAAGACCCGGCGTTGAGCGCCGACTATGCCGCGCTGGCCAAAAGCGTCGTCCCATGGGTTCACAAAAACAATCCACATGCAAAAGTACTCGCCGGCGCCGTGACATCCAAAGGCATGCTCGACGGCTTCGTTGATCGCTTGATCGATGCCGGGACGCTGAACGAGGTGGACGGTCTGTCCCTGCACCCTTACGTGCATTGCATGAGCATGGCGCGCAACACCCCTGAAAGCTGGGCCAACTGGATGCGGGGCTACGAAGCCCAGGTGCGTGACCGTGCCAAAAAAGCGGTCCCGATTTACCTGACCGAAATGAGCTGGCCCAGCCACCAAGGCAACTGCGGGATCAGTGAAGCCAAACAATCGTCCTACCTTGCGCGCAGCTATTTCCTGGCGCGGACCATCCCCAATATCAAAGGGATGTGGTGGTATGACCTGCTCAACGACGGCCAGGACAAAGGCGAACAAGAACATAACTTCGGCCTGCTGCGACCGGACCTCCAGCCAAAACCCGCTTACAGCGTCCTCAAGGCCATCAGCCCGATACTGCGCGAATACACCTACGACGCCGACGCCAGCGTCCAGGCCGACGACGTCTACCTGCTCAACTTCCACAAAGGCCCGGAGCGCGTCGTCGTCGCCTGGACAGCCAGCCGATCACGGCAGAAAAACGTGCTCAGCAGCACCCAACTCAAAGGCAACGTTCAACTCATCGACACCGCAGAACCCGGCAAAGGCCTGCATGACAGCGGCGAGCCTTGGGCCTGCAATGCCTCCGGGTGCAGTGCGTCAGTGACCCTGAGCGACTTTCCGAAAATCATCCGATTGGGCACGCCAAGCGTGGTGTCCAAGCGCTGAGCGCTCAGCCGTTCGATTTGAGTTAATCCAGCTCCGCCAAAAATGCCCGGCAGACCGAAACGTCTGTGCGGGCATTTTTTTGGGTACGGAAAAATCCATTGAAGCTGGAGGGCATGGCGTTATTAACCCCTGCCGTCCTCCAGAAACACCCTTCGCAAACTGGCCCTGGCCGCCGTCCACTTGCTGGAAACAGCACAGGCTTTGGTCGAGTCAGCGCTGGTCAGGAATCAACCGGTTTCGGCCAGGAAGGGCTGAAGGGAGGCGAGTTAGAGCGCTGTGTCTAACGGATTCCACTGCATCGCTATCGAATGCCAGCGCCAACTTTATTGTTTCTATTCCATTCAAATATCCCCCCCGCCACCCCAAAACCGCCGTTCTCACGAACAGCGGTTTTTTTATGGGTCAACATTTCAGACCTTTCCTGCAACACGGCAAGGATTTGGCCTACAGACGATAAAAAACCTTTCACCGAACATGCCTTGGACAACTCTCCTTACAAAAGCCAGGACAGCGGAATGCCGACATTAGCTAATCAGCCAGACTTTAGCCTGACCATTGCCAGGCTAAAGCGGGATTACAACCTGCAGGTTCTTCAATTCACGGGGCAGGAAGGGTTAAACCAGCCATTTTGTTTCGATATTGAACTGGTCGGTGACCGCCCGGCGCTGGACCTGAATGACTATCTGCATAAGTCCGCGTTCCTCTCCCTCGGCGGTAAAAAGGGTTATGGCTTTCATGGCCTGATCCACGAGTTCGTTCAAGGCCAAACCCACTGGAAAGCCACCCATTACCACCTGAAACTGGTGCCACAGCTGTTTTACCTTGAGCACCGGACCAACCAGCGCATCTTTCAAAAAAAGACAGTGAAACAAATCATCGCCCAGGTGCTGGAAGAGCACGGCATCCTCTCGGATCGCTATCGCTTCGAGCTGGATGCCCGACACTATGAGCCCCGGAACTATTGCACCCAGTACAAAGAGAGCGACTTGTATTTCGTACAACGCTTGTGCGAGGAAGAAGGCCTCAGTTTTCGCTTCGAACACAGTCAAAACAGCCACATCCTGGTCTTCGCTGACCACCAGGACCGGTTCAATCGTCTGCCTGAGTCCACGGTTTATGTACCCGACAACGGCATGAACGCCGAGACCGTGGCCGTTAAGTCGTTCAGCGTGGGGATCAAAGGCAGAACCTCGCGGGTCACCCGCCGTCACTACGACTTTGAAACATCGAGCCGTCCTCTGGAATCAGCCTCCAGAGGCGATGATCGCGAGGCGTGGGATCACTTTCAGGAGTTGGAAAACTTCACCTACCCCGCGTATTTCAAAACCGCAGACCACGGGCGGCAGGTTGCGCGTAAATCGCTGGAAAGACTCCAATTGAACGCGTGCGTGGCGCGCGGGGCAAGCGACCAGCCGATGCTGCTCAGCGGCCACTTGTTTGCCCTTGAGGACCATCCGCGCAAGGACTGGAACACTCACTGGCTGCTCAATCACGTCACTCACCGTGGCCGGGCTCCGCAAGTGATGGAAGCCCTTAACAGCACGGCCCCCGAAGCGAAGGACGGTTTTGTCCAGGGCTACCAGAACACCTTCACCGCCACCCCTGAGCACGTGATTTATCGACCGCCACTGGATCACCCCAAGCCCGTGGTACTGGTCAGCCAGACCGCCACGGTCTGCGGCCCCAAGGATGAAGAGATTTACTGCGACGAATACGGCCGGGTCAAAGTTCGTTTCCGGTGGGACCGGTCCGGCTCAACCGACGAACTCAGCAGCTGCTGGGTGCGCGTGGTCACTGGCTGGGCGGGCAGTGGCTACGGCAGCAGCGTCATTCCACGGGTCGGCATGGAAGTGGTGATCGGCTATGACGAAGGCGATCCCGACTCGCCGATGCTCACCGGTTACCTGTTCAACAAGGCCAACACCGTGCCTTACCCGCTGCCCGCCAATAAAACCCGCAGCGTATTCAAATCACTTTCCTATCCCGGCGGAGGGGGTGGAAATGAAGTTCACATTGAGGATCGCAAGGGCAAAGAACGCATCTACCTGCACGCCCAACGCGACTTCCTGACCCTCGCCCGCAACGACCACACCCTTGAGGTGGATAACGAACAGCACACCACCATCAAAGCCAACGCCTACAGCGAATACCACGCCGAAGAACACCACACCACCCATGGCCTGCGCAAAACCCAGCTCAACGCCGACGACTCGCTGAACATCGCGGGCAGCAGCTATACCCAGGTCGGGCAAGCCGCCGTCATCCGCGCCGGGCAGGATCTGCACCTGCAATCGGGTATCAACGTGGCCATCGATGCCCAGGGTTTTCTCACGCTCAAGGGCGCAGGCCAGCACCTGGTGTTCACCCCGGCCGGGATTTTCAGCAGCAGCCTGATCACCGTCGGCGGTGCCCCCATCCCCGGCACCCCGCCCTCGATTCAACGGCCACAACTGCCCGGCGAAAGCGCACAAGAAGCCGCCGGCCGATTGATGGCGCTGTCGCCGTCGTTGCCGGAATTTTCCTGGGAGCACGAACCGGAGCCCGTTGAGGTGCTGCCGGAGCCAGCGGTGTGTGAAAAGTGCTTCCAGGCGGCTCAAAAAAAACTCGAGGGCTTTGCGACCCGCTAATGCTCCAGTTCTTTTACCTACCAACTTCGGGACCCCACCATGGACTTTGAAATCCCCGCGTGTCTGCGCGACCTGAAACAACACGCCGACGCAGCAAGCCTCGACCACCTCGACATGATCATCAACGCCACGTTGCTGGATTACCCCTTGCTGCAACGGCTGGCCGAACTCGACCCGCCGCCCTTGCACACCCCGTTGCTTGAGGGCACGCCTGAACACGCACTGGCCGCACAAGGCCCTGTGCATGTTCGCGTGTTCTGGGCACATACGGCCCAAATGAACTGGCTGGGCGCGTTTGTCAGGGCGTTCGAACGCGAGTCCCGCGTGCTGTCGCTGTTAAGCCCCTGGCCGTTCGACGCGTTGAGTGAGCACCTGCGTTATTACACCCAGGCGCATTGGGACAAAGGCGCCAAGAGCGGCATCCTGCGTTACTACGACAACCGGTTGTTCAAGCACATCAGTGGCGTGTTTATCGAAGACGCGGCTCGCGATTTCCATGCCCCCGTCATCAGTTGGCACTGGACCGACCGCGATCGCAAAGCGCAGATCATCGGTGGCTACAACCTCCCCTTTCACGAATTTACCCGCCCCCGTACGCCCTTGATGATGGACGCGTTTCAGGTCGAGTCCGTGTGCACCTGGAGTGCTGCCGAGCAATGGGAAGAAACCCACGGTCTGCGCAAACGGAACTACCGGGTCGGCAAGGAACAACGGGTATCCCTGCTGTATTTGGGGCACCTCGCCGCCAGTGACCGCCGCCTTAAAGGCGAGGAACACCGGGCATTTATGATCGAGTGGCTGGCCCGACACCTGCCCGAAGACCTGCCGCAGAACGGTGGCTTGGCATGAGGCGCCCGTTCGCGCTTTGCCTGCTGACCTGCCTTGCGCTGCAAGCGTGCAGCCAATCACTGCCCGACCGACTGGGTGCGCCTATCGAGGGCTACAGCCATACCTCGGCGGCGATCAACTACTTCATGGTCAACGGCAATGGCGGTCCGAACATCGGCCCTTACGGCGGGGGCGGCAAGCAGAACTGCTGCGTGAGCCTGCCGCGCAAGTGGCATCCCGGCCTGACCGTGGTGGTGGAGTGGGAGAAGGATCCGAATGTTGGTGCCTCGAGGTATTGGACCGAACCTCGATTCTCCGACGCATGGTTCAAGCGAATGGACGAACACGAAACCAAATACACCCGCCATCGCGCCGTCGTGGAGGTGGCGCCGTATGAGCAACTCGGGTTGGTCAATGTGCACTTTCTGCCTTGCGATCAAGTCAAGGTGGCCGCCAGTCCTAGCTACCACGGTCGCCCAAATCACCCCTACAACTACCCAATGAAAATGGAAGTCCCTGCCGTATGTCCCGCACCCTAAACCCTGGCGCCTCACGCCGAAGGTCAGCACTTTGGGTGGCGGCTGCGCTGACCTGCCTTGCGCTTCAAGCGTGCAGCCAATCATTGCCCGACCGACTTGGCGCGCCTATCGAGGGCTACAGCCATACCTCGGCGGCGATCAACTACTTCATGGTCAACGGCAACGGCGGGCCGAACATCGGGCCTTACGGCGGGGGCGGCAGCCAGAACTGCTGCGTGAGCCTGCCGCGCAAGTGGCATCCCGGCCTGACCGTGGTGGTGGAGTGGGAGAAGGATCCGACGCCCTTTGATTCCGCAACATGGTCCGAACCGCGCTATTCCGACGCATGGCGCGCACGGATGAAAGAACAGAAATCCAAAAATACCCGCCATCGCGCCGTCGTGGAGGTGGCGCCGTATGAGCAACTCGGGTTGGTCAATGTGCATTTTCTGCCTTGCGATCAAGTCAAGGTCGCCGCCAGTCCCAGCTACCACGGGCGCCCCAATCACCCCTACAACTACCCCCTCAAGATGGAAGTCCCTGCCAAATGTCCCGCACCTTAAACCCTGGCGCCCCACGCCGAAGGCCAGCGCTTTGGGCGGCGGCTGCGCTCGCTTGCCTTGCGCTGCAAGCCTGCAGCAAATCACTGCCCGACCGACTGGGCGCGCCTATCGAGGGCTACAGCCATACCTC